>JAIIUG010000227.1:0-1071 GCA_022739635.1 Collinsella sp.
ACGGCCCTGGACGTAGATCCGATTTGCGTGCAGCAGAGGGGATTATGCCAGCTCGTGCGTGCGTTTTCAAGCTCGTCCCACAAATATATATAGGTTTATGGAGCGCCTGCGCCCGTTTACGGATTGTTCTGTATTTATGCTCGCAATCCAGCTCGAGGTTGGCTACACTATCCCTTGACCATTAAAGGGGTACGAGATACCCACATGGAATTACATAGCTGCCAAAGAGCAGCCCTTCCTGTGGGTGTCTGGTCCGCTTTAAGCGGTCGGGCATCTATTTTTTTGGCTGTGTCAGCAGTCAAGACATGTGAGGAAGGAGATCGATGGGCACGACTTCCCCCAAGGCGGTCATCATGGACGAGACCGCCGTCAACCGAGCGATGACCCGCATCGCGCACGAGATTCTCGAGCGCAACGAGGGCTGTGAAGACCTCGCTCTGGTCGGCATCGTCACGCGCGGCGACCTTCTGGCAAAGAAGCTCGCCGAAGCGATCAAGGAGATCGAGGGTGTCGACGTTCCGCTCGGCAGCCTGGACATCAGCTTCTATCGCGATGACTATGCGACCAATTTCGCTCCCGCGATCCACGCTACCAACATTCCCTTCAGCGTCGACGGCAAGCGCGTCGTGCTGGTGGACGACATCCTGTACACGGGTCGCACCATCCGCGCCGCTCTGGACGCCGTTATGGACCTGGGCCGTCCGAGCCGAGTCGAGCTGGCAGTTCTCGTTGACCGCGGTCACCGCGAGCTCCCTATCTCGCCGGACTTTGTCGGCAAGAACGTCCCCTCGTCGCACGAGGAGAACGTGCACCTATATATGAAGGAAGTCGACGGCCGTACCGCTGTCGAAATCAACGACGTCGCGCCGGGTTCCCATGTGGGCTCCGCGCCGCTGGGAGGTGAGTAGTACCGTGGCGTTCAACCATAAGCACCTGATCGACATTACCGAGTACTCCGAAGAGGACATCAAGCTCATCCTCGAGACCGCCAAGGCGTTCTCCGAGGTCAACGAGCGTGCCATCAAGAAGGTCCCCACGCTCAAGGGCAAGACAATCGTCAACATGTTCAAT
>JAIIUG010000228.1:0-1070 GCA_022739635.1 Collinsella sp.
GTTATACCCTATCGCGCTCAAATGGGTCAACACGAAATAACTCAGAAACATACTTGTCTTATAGGTTATTCTACCTACCAAAAAGGGACAGGTCTATTTTGGTAGGTTTTATCTGGGAAAACGTCGGTTATTACTGCTGAGACGGCGTTTCTCGGACGGCGTGGTCGCTCGCGGCGGTCGCTATAATGGCGGCAACGCGACACATATATAAGTAAGGAGATCGCGTATGAACGGCTATTCGTTTTTCGCGCCGACCAAGGTGCTGTTTGGCGCGGGCAAGTTGGGCGAGCTGGGCGCGCAGAAGCTGCCCGGCATCAAAGCGCTTATCGTTACCACCGGCGGCAACTCGGTCAAGCGTTTTGGATATCTGGGACGTTTGGAGGCCGAGCTCGATCGCGCCGGCGTGGCGCATGAGCTGTTCGATCGCATTGAGCCCAATCCGCTGCGCGAGACCGTCAACGCAGGCGGCTGGATGGCGCACACCCATGGATGCGACTTTGTGCTGGCGCTCGGCGGAGGTTCGGTCATGGACGGCAGCAAGGGCATCTGCGCGGTGGCGGCCAACCCGCATACCGATGCCGAGGGCAACGAATGTCCCGGTGACATTTGGGATTTTGTGAATGGCGGCACCGCACTCGGGCTGCCTATCCCTAACGATCCGCTGCCGCTGGTGTGCGTGACCACCACGGCGGGTACCGGCTCCGAGGTCGATGCGGGCGGTGTCCTGTCCTGCGAGGACAATGACGAGAAGCTTCGCCTGGGCGATCCGCGCCTGTTTCCGGTGCTTTCGGTCGTCGATCCCGAGCTCATGGTGAGCGTCCCGGCGCGTCTGACCTCCTATCAGGGATTCGACGCCCTGTTCCATTGCGTTGAGTGCTACATCTCAAATACCAACACGCCCATGGGTGACATGGTTTGCCGCGAGGGTATCCGCCGTGCTGCAGCCGCGTTGCCTACGTGCGTCAATAATGGCGATGACCTGGAGGCGCGCTCGAGTCTTGCGTTTGCCAACACGCTCGGCGGCTATGCCATGGATGCCTCGGGCACCACGGGCTCGCACGGCCTTGAAC
>JAIIUG010000229.1:0-1067 GCA_022739635.1 Collinsella sp.
GTCTGTAATGGGTCATGGATACAAATGGACTACAGATAATGGCTGCAATGGATATAACGATACAATCAAGCACAAAATAATGTACGAACGTGCCTATCAGTTGCATTTGGATGAAGCAGTACCACTTCATGCGATGTTTGGTTAGATTGAGTATGGATATAGGGGCTTAAAAATTAGACAGATACAAATTTACTAAAAAAGGAGAGGCTGTCTCAAAAGAGGTGTTTACAAACTTACTTTTGAAGATTTCATCCTTTCAAACTGCTTTTTCGTTGCCATAAGCCTCCTAAGAGGCTACTTTTGCAAGATTATATGCTATGGCTAGCAGGGCGAACTCAATTTCAACCTTCTTAAATCCACGAAGATGGAACCTCTTGAAGTGCTTGTTGTTCTTGAGGTTTCCAAATACGGCTTCCACATCCTGTGGTCGCTGACTGCGATATTTCAGACCTTCATCAGAGAGTAGCTTTTCACGTTCTCTTTCCTTGATTTTCCTCAGACGGTGATTTACCTGTACAATCCTTTCCGAGCGGCTTCTGTAGCACCGGCATCTTAACGGGCAGCCCTTATAGTTACGTGCCTTGTATCTTGATATGGTCTGCACAAAACCGTTGTTTGTTACCCGCCTTGCATCGGAGAGTCTTTCCATTCTCTGTCCCGTAGGACAATACATGCCGTCGGTTTCTTCGTTATGAAAATAATTGTACTTTATAAAGGTTTCAATGCCATGTCTGAAAGCATACAGATAGTTCTCTTCACTTCCGTATCCGGCATCACAGACAGACACGTCAGGGTATCTGCCGTAGAGGGAATGGAAATCATCCATATGCAGAGGATAGGTGGAGGTATCGCCCAACACTGATGGATGGTATAGTTCAGAATGAACTGTTTATTGGTACTGAACTGGGGATTGTATCCGGGTTTGAGTTGTCTGTTCTTCATATGGTCATCTTTCATGCGCATGAAAGTAGCATCATTGTCTGTCTTTGAGTAGCTGTTACGTCCGTCAAGTATCTTTCCCTGCGATTCATATTTCTTGAGCTGTTCAGGCCATGACTTCCTTACAC
>JAIIUG010000230.1:0-1066 GCA_022739635.1 Collinsella sp.
GGCCTAGAGATAGAAAAATACCCGTGTCGCTCATCACGCCTGAAAGCGGCAGACGATAGCGCACCCGGGTACAACAAATCGTTATAGCGAGATTACAACCCTAGCGCGCTATCCAATCTAGTAGCGCTAGGCCTAGGAGCTGTTGCGTGTTCTTAAACATGTTGGGCTCCCTTCGGCCTCGGGTAGTACTACATCGCGCTAAAGTACAACACAAGTAAAACCACCACAAGGGTGCCTGTGAACTGCGCCCCGAAACTTGGACTGAATAAATAGCGACTACGCCGCAAGGGCCCGGTCCCGGAACTCCTCCGGCGTCAGGCCCTTCAATCTTACCTGCCTGCGCCGCGTGTTCCAATGGACTATGTACTCCTCCAGGTCGCGCTTGAAGTCCTCGAAGCTGCCCCACTCCCTGCCGCGGTAGAACTCGTCCTTCACGTGGCCGAAGAGCTGCTCGGTGGCGGCGTTGTCGACGCAGTTCCCCTTGCGCGACATGCTCTGGGTGATGCCCGCCCCCTCCAGCCTGGAGGTGTAGGACTCGTGCTGGTACTGCCAGCCCATGTCCGAGTGCATGGTCGGTGCCGCCCCGTCGGGCAGGGCCTCGAGGAGCCGGTCGAGCATCCTGTGCTGCTGGGCGAGGTCCGGCGAGGTCGATATGTCGCTCGCCACGATCTCCTTCGTGCAGAAGTCGAGCACCGGGGCCCAGTAGGCCTTGGCGCCGGCGACCTTGAACTCGGTGACGTCGGTGCCGAGCTTCTGCCACGGCCCCTCGGCGCCGAAGTCCCTCGCGATGACGTTCTCGAACGTGCTCCCCACGAGCCCCCTGTAGGAGCTGTACCGGCGGCGGGAGCCCCGGCGGCGTATCCCGCACCGGATGCCCATCTCGCGCATCATCTTGAGCACGGTCTTGTCGGCCACGACCGCGCCCAGCTCGGCGCGCAGGCACATGGCTATCTGCCGGTGCCCGCAGCCGTTGGCGGTGCGCGAGAATATCTCGGCCGCGGCGTCGCGCAGCTCGGGCCTAGTCGGCCTCCGCGGGTGCGCCAGCGCGTAGTAGTAGGTCGACCTC
>JAIIUG010000231.1:0-1065 GCA_022739635.1 Collinsella sp.
CCTCTACGGTATCTGCTGCCGCATTCGTGTCGGTGCCGTCTTCAGCTTTGGCTGTGTCGCTGCTCGTGGCGTCAGCTTGCGCCTGCTGCACTGCGGCTGCCTGAGGCTGGATGGCTTCCGCGACGGCTGCCATGGGCATCGTCGCGCCGACCATGGACGTGCACGCGATCGCGCAGAGCAGGTAGTAAAGGGGTCGTTTCATAGCGGAGCCTCTCGGTGAGCAGCCAATAGGGTCCGAAGGCAGCTCCAGGCCAGCACTCCGCACATATTTTGTTGAGGTTTATTTTACGGGAACACCAGTCAACATCAGCGAGCTTTCTGGGGAATGTTGGGGAGGGGACGGATGGTGGGCCCGCTTTGGTCCCCGGCGGCGCTCTGACCCGTGCTGGGTTGACTATACGCGATGCGGCAGCTTCAACATGAGGCCGTCTTGCGCCTCTTCGAGACTTGTTACCGAGACCTTCCAGGAAAAGCCAGTGAGGCTGCTGCTCAGGTCAAGCTCTGCATGGGCGTATTCTTCGATTTTGTAGTCTGGGTTTTTCGCCGTGTTTCTTAATTGAAGGCATTTGATCCGGGGAGCGTAAAACAACAGTTTCAAATATTGTCGCTTCCTGTTCAATTTTGTCTATCTACAATTAATCGCAAGCGTATGACTTGAGGAGATTGTTTACAGGTGGAATCGGTCACTATTCTTTGGATTGTCTTTTATGTCTTTACCGGTTTGGTGAGCGTTCAGCTTGTCCGCTTTGCTGGGCCCTTGGCGATTGGAGGGCAATACACCGTCGAAGAACTGTACCCCTCCGATGAGTCGGGCAGGTTGAACGTTGCCTACCGAATTCTCGCTCCAACAATTTGTTGCCAGCTCCCCGTGTTTATTGTGGCTGCGATTTGCGATGCGTTTTCAGTTCCAGGTCCTTCGCTGCGATACATGCCCACCCTTTTCTATTGGTTGTTTCTTGGGGTAATCAAGCATACAAGGGGTAAATTGCGGTACCGGACCCTTCCTTTCTCATTCGAGGCGTTCATGTCTCTTTTGCTGTCCGTCGCATTCGATCACTTTGTTAT
>JAIIUG010000232.1:0-1064 GCA_022739635.1 Collinsella sp.
CGGCGTTGCCGCCAACATCCTGCCGGCCATGGGCTTCGCCATGCTCGGCCGCCTGGTGCTCACCAAGCAGCTCGTGCCCTTCTACTTCCTGGGCTTCCTGCTGTGCTCCTACGCCAACGTGCCCGTCCTGGGCGTCGCCCTGATCGCCATCATCATCGGCATCGACAAGTTCGACCTGCTCGGCCTGGGCGGAGCCCAGCCCCAGCTCTCCGCGGAAGGGGATGAGGACGATGACTTCTAGTCCCGAGAACAAGATCACGCGCTCCGACCTCGTCAAGAGCGCCGTCAACGTCGGCGCCCTGGGCATGGAGTTCTCCTGGACCTACTACAAGCAGATGAACATCGCCTTCTGCCTGATGGTCGCCAACATGCTCAAGAAGATCTACGCCGGCCGCCCCGACGACTACGCCGAGGCCCTGCACCGCCACTGCGCGTTCTTCAACATCACCGTGCAGTTCGCCCCGTTCGTCGGCGGCATCGCGATGGCCATGGAGGAGAAGGTCGCCCGCGGCGAGATCGAGCCCGAGAGCGTCAACGACGTCAAGGCCGCCCTCATGGGCCCGCTGTCCGGCATCGGCGACTCCATCTTCCTGTCGACGCTGCGCGTGGTCGCCGCCGCGGTGGGCATCAGCCTGTGCCAGGCCGGCAACCCCTTCGGCCCCATCGCCTTCCTGCTCATCTACAACGTCCCCGGCTTCGCGCTGCGCGTCTGGGGCGCCGTCAAGGGCTACGAGCTGGGCGTGGGCTTCCTGGACGAGGCCCAGAGGACCGGCCTCATGCAGAAGATCATGACCTGCGTGGGAATCGTGGGCGTCATGGTCGTGGGCGCCATGTGCAAGGACATGTTCTGGGCCAGCATCCCGGTGGCCATCGGCTCGGGCGAGGACGCCCAGACCCTCCAGGACATCCTGGACGGCATCATGCCCGGCATGCTCGGCATGCTCGCCTTCTGGCTGTACTACTGGCTGCTGTCCAAGAAGATCAACCCCATGGTGCTGATCGTGGCCACCATGGTCGTGGGCATCGTCGGCGCGTTCTTCGGCGTGCTGGCGTAAGGGCCCGGC
>JAIIUG010000233.1:0-1048 GCA_022739635.1 Collinsella sp.
CTCTTACACCGGCTCGAGCCGCACCCTCTCCCTCACCATCCGCGTCCCGCAGGACAACTACGCGAGCTTCCTCGAAGCCGCCGCGCAGGCGGGCAACCTCGTGGACAAGAGCGAGCAGGTGCAGGACGTCACCACCCAGTATATGGACATCGAGGCCCGGCTCTCCAACCTGACGGCCCAGCGCACACGTTTGCAGGAGCTTCAGGCCAGCGCCGAAAACCTCGCCGACCTGCTGGAGATCGAATCTTCCCTCAGCGACGTCCAGTACCAGATCGAGAGCTGGCAGTCGCAGCTGGACTGGTACAGCCAGCAGGTATCCTGCTCCACGGTCTACCTCTCGCTGGACGAGGTGAAGGAAGCAGCCAAAAAGGCTATCGACGAGAATTTCTCGCGTTACTCACCGGTTCCGGGATACATGGATTTGCGTAAGGCTATCGTGGCTAAACTCAAGAATGAGAACAATCTCGACTATACTACAGCTGAGATTCTCGTATCTAACGGAGCCAAGCAGAGCGTATGCAACACCGTTATGGCACTTGTCAACGACGGAGAAGAAGTGATAATTCCTGCCCCGTATTGGGTGAGCTATCCTCAGATGGTAAAACTCGCTGGTGGTAATCCCGTAATAGTGAATGCCGGTTTTGAACAGGACTTCAAGATTACTCCAGAGCAACTTGAAGCTGCTATTACCCCCAATACACGTATGCTCATACTCTGCTCGCCAAGTAATCCTACCGGAAGCGTTTATTCTAAGGCAGAGCTTGAGGCTCTCGCCGAAGTAATCAAGCGTCATGAGAATCTGTATGTGCTTGCCGATGAGATTTACGAACACATTAATTATATAGGTCATCACGAGAGTATCGCTCAGTTCCCGGGCATGAAGGAACGCTCAATCATTGTCAATGGCGTGTCGAAGGCATACGCAATGACAGGATGGCGTATCGGTTTCATCGCAGCACCCGAGTGGATCGTCAAGGGATGCAACAAGCTTCAGGGACAATATACTTCTGGTCCTTGCTCGGTAAGTCAGAAGGCTGCTGAGGCTGCC
>JAIIUG010000234.1:0-1048 GCA_022739635.1 Collinsella sp.
TTCAAAGACAAGACCCTCATGATCACGGGCGGCACCGGCTCGTTCGGCAACACCGTGCTCAAGCACTTCATGAACACCGACCTGGCCGAGATCCGCATCTTCTCGCGCGACGAGAAGAAGCAGGACGACATGCGCCACCGCCTGCAGGAGAAGTCCCCCGAGCTCGCCTCCAAGGTGCGCTTCTTCATCGGCGACGTCCGCAACGCCCAGAGCGTGCGCGACGCCATGCACGGCGTGGACTACATCTTCCACGCCGCCGCCCTGAAGCAGGTGCCCTCCTGCGAGTTCTTCCCCATGGAGGCCGTCCGCACCAACGTCATCGGCACGGACAACGTCCTGCACGCCGCGATCGAGGAGGGCGTCGACCGCGTCGTGTGCCTGTCCACCGACAAGGCCGCCTACCCCATCAACGCCATGGGCAAGTCCAAGGCCATGATGGAGTCCATCATCTACGCCAACGCCCGCAACGGCGCCGGCCGCACCACCATCTGCTGCACCCGCTACGGCAACGTCATGTGCTCGCGCGGCTCGGTCATCCCGCTGTTCATCGACCGCATCCGAAAAGGGGAGCCGCTCACGGTCACCGACCCCAACATGACCCGCTTCCTCATGAACCTGGACGAGGCCGTGGACCTGGTGCAGTTCGCGTTCGAGCACGCCAACCCCGGCGACCTGTTCATCCAGAAGGCCCCTGCCTCCACCATCGGCGACCTCGCCGAGGCCGTGCAGGAGGTCTTCGGCCGCGTGGGCACCCAGGTGATCGGCACCCGCCACGGCGAGAAGCTCTACGAGACCCTCATGACCCGCGAGGAGCGACTGCGCGCCGAGGACATGGGCGGCTACTACCGCGTGTCCTGCGACTCGCGCGACCTGAACTACGACAAGTTCGTCGTGGACGGCGAGGTGGAGACCCAGGCAGACGAGTCCTACACGAGCCACAACACCGAGAGGCTCGACGTGGAGGGCACCATCGCCAAGATCAAGACCGCCGAGTACGTGCAGCTGGCCCTGGAGGGCCGCGAGCACGAGGCGGTGCAGTAGGGTGCGC
>JAIIUG010000235.1:0-1047 GCA_022739635.1 Collinsella sp.
ACCTATATCAGGATAAGACAAATTAAACTGTGTCAGCAAGGAATAAAGTATTAACTTTGCTAACACAGTTTTTTTTATGAAAGAAGAATTTGATTTCGAGAGTATCAAGAACAAGGCCATTGAACAGCTGAAAGCCGGCAAGCCTTTGTTGGGTAAGGACGGCGCCTTTGCCCCACTATTGGAAAGTATATTGAATGCAGCCCTGGAAGGAGAGATGGATGCACATTTGACAGAAGAAGAACGCCAGATGGGTAACCGTCGTAACGGAAAGATGCAAAAGCAGGTTCAGACTCCCTTGGGCGAAGTAACCGTTTCCACTCCCCGTGACCGTAATTCGAGTTTTGATCCCCAGTTTATCAAGAAGCGTGAGACTATTCTGGCAGAAGGTGTTGCTGACCGTATAATTGGCTTGTATGCAATGGGAAACAGCACAAGGGAAATCAGTGACTGGATGGAAGAAAATCTTGGGAATCGTGTTTCGGCCGACACAATCAGTTCCATCACAGACCGTGTACTTCCGGAGATAAAAGCATGGAAATCACGGATGCTTGATTCTGTTTATCCTATAGTCTGGATGGATGCCATTCATTACAAAGTAACGGATGAACGTGGCTGCGCGGTAACCCGTGCAATCTATAATGTACTGAGCATTGACAGGGAGGGACACAAGGAGTTACTTGGAATGTATATATCAAGGAATGAGGGAGCAAACTTCTGGCTCAGCGTGTTGACAGACCTTCAGAACCGTGGAGTTGAAGATATTCTTATAGCCTGTATAGACGGCTTGAAAGGTTTTCCTGAAGCAATCCAAAGTGTTTATCCCAATACAGCCGTACAGCTTTGTGTTGTACATCAGATTCGTAATTCCATCAAATATGTAGGTTCCAAAAATCAAAAGGAATTCCTGAAGGATTTGAAATGCGTTTATCAGGCTGTAAATAAAGAATCGGCAGAAAAAGAACTTCTTAAGCTGGAAGAAAAATGGGGCGAACAGTATCCTATCGTTATCAGGTCCTGGCAGGAGAATTGGGATAAGCTGTCCGAATA
>JAIIUG010000066.1:0-11620 GCA_022739635.1 Collinsella sp.
CTCGGCTCGGCTCGGCTCGGCTCGGCTCGGCTCGGCTCGGCTCGGCTCGGCTCGGCTCGGCTCGGCAGGAGCATAGCGCCGCCTTTTCAGCGCTTCAAGTCTTATTTCATACATTTTTTAACGAACCGGTTGCCGGAGACAGGGCGCAGTATGCCTTGGCTTCGGCTTTTTGCGTTTTCTGGAAGGATGGTGGTTTGATATTGAAGTCCTAGCCACGACCGGCAAATCAATCTTTTCCGGTTAAGCCGGCTAAGCCTTCTATCTTCTCCGGCATGTCCGCTGTCGGAGGAAGCAAGTAGCGGATAGAATTATTTGGGAGGAATGAAAATGAAGAAGAAGCTTCTAGGCATTCTGCTTGCGCTGTGCCTTGCGATGACTCTTGTTCCGATGACAGCCTCTGCAGAAGAGAACGCGTAAAGCAGTAAAACATCAATCACAACAGTAGATGAGCTTTTGCAATTTGCAAAAGCTGTGGACAATGGCGAATACGACGATAAGACAGATGCGGTTGTATCTCTTGATGCAGATTTGGATTTAGCAGGTATTGCGTGGACACCAATTGGTAGCACATTTGATGCTGATGGAAATCTGTTGCATTACTTCAGCGGCAAGTTTTACGGAAACGGGCATACGATTTCCAATTTAGATTTTTCCGAAAACTATGGGAAGACGGAGTATCCGTCTTTCGGATTGTTCAGTGAGGTTTACGGCGCTGAAATTTCCGGTTTGACAATTCAGGGCAAGCTGGATGTATCCAATTCGGGGTATGTCTACTTTGGAACGGTAGCGGGTGTTGCAGCAGACAGCAAAATTTCTGACTGCGTTTCAGATGTGTCGTTCACGGATACAGACAAATATATTAACGGTACTGCGGCTATGTGCGGATATGCAATAAATAGCACGATTGAATACTGCCAAAACAAGGGGAATTATTCAATAACGAAGGATGTCAGCTCTTTTCAGATGGGCGGTATCGTAGGTATTGCTGAAAACAGTACCGTTCAGTATTGTGCTAATACAGGCGATATGACCTCTTGGACACCCTGTACCGGCGGAATTGTTGGGCAGTTGTATCAAGCCTCAAAGATTATCAATTGTTATTCCACAGGGAAAATGGCTCCTCTTGGCAACGGAACTACAGATTTCGGCGGCATTGCAGGGATAGTTGGTGCAGGTACAGAAATCAGACATTGCTATTTCGCTGGTGAAATGGATTTATCTCAATATACTGCCACTACGCCTTATAAGCGTTTAGGCGGTATTGCAGGCAATGTTTCTTCTAATACACCTGTTTTTGAAAACAATTATTTCGTGGAAACTGAAAATGTCCCGGCTTGCTTTAAGTGCCCGAACGCTGGAACAGAAAAGACCCTTGACTCCATGAAAACGGAAGATTTCTTTAATGAAATCACTGCTGCTGGCGGTAATTATCGATTTAACCCAAATGGCACACCTATTCTGCCTGCACCGAAATATGCAGTTTCTTTTGTTGTAACACCTGCTGATCTGACAAATGTAATCATCAAAGTGAACGGTCAGGTAGTAACAAACCCCGCCAATTTGGAGGCAGGTACTTATCAAGCCGAAGTCAGCGCAGATAATTGCGAGGTTTTCAATTCCAGTATTACGATTACGGCTGATACAGCAACTCATACGCATACTATCGCAATGACTTATTTGCCTGCCGACTACACCAAAGTCGATGCAGCCATTGCCAAAGCAAATGCCCTGAACAAGAATGACTACAAGGATTTCTCCGGTGTGGAAGCTGCTGTCAAGGCTGTTGTCCGTGACAAGAACATCACTGAACAGAGCGAAGTTGATGCAATGGCAAAGGCTATCGAAGATGCGATTGCTGCTCTTGAGAAAAAACCTGCTAGCACCAAAGAGAAAAAACCTGCCGGCACCAAACCGGGAACAACCGATAAGCTTCCGCAGGCTGGCGATGCAAACAGCTTTGCTTTGTGGATCGCCCTGTTGTTCGTCAGCGGCGGTACGGCAATCGTTACAACCGTTTACGGCAGAAACAAAAAGCGCAGCGTAAAGTAAAACTAAGTATTTAGCCCAAGGGGCCTTCACCTTCTTTTATTCAGACAACCAGTCCTGCGTGTCGCGCCCCGAACCCGAGAGGGCCGCGTGCCCGCCCGCAATATATTTGATTGATCGCGAGTTCCGCACGCAAAGAAGGCCACTTAATGTGGCCTTCGTCTTGCGCAGGACTGCCCGAGCAGGCAATCAAATATATTGCGGGCGGGCACGCGGCCCAACTTGCCTTACGACAGCGCAATACCGCCGAGCCAGCCCCAGCGCACGCCAGAGCCAGTGCCGTAGAACCGAATAAACGCATCAAGTGACTTAGACGTAATGGCGCCCTCGTTGCTCATAACGATGCCGCCGCCAACATAGATGCCCACGTGTCCGTACAGCAGACCCGGCGTACCGGTACCACTGTGCGACGAGTCGGCCACGATCATGCCCACCTGCAGCGCCGAACGATCGGAGCTGTAGCACCAGGCGTTAAACATGTCGCACGCGTTGCCGCCAAAGTAGCCCACGCCGGCGTTGCGGAATACGTTGGTAACCCAAGCGGCGCACCAGTTCAGGCCAGGCGAAGGGGTGGAGTAGCATGCGTTGACGACAGCCTGCTGCTTGCCCGAACCGGCATTCTGCTGTGGGGTGCCGCCGGCATACGAGCCGCCACCCGAACTCGAGCCGCCCGAAGAGGAATTGTTCTTGTTTGCGGCAGCCGCGGCAGCGGCAGCCTTCCTGGCAGCCTCCTCTGCCTGGGCGGCAGCGAGAATCTCGGAATCACGCTGTGCCATGAGCTCCTTGACATCATCAGATAGGCCATTCAGCACGGTCTGAACCTCTTGCTGCTTGGCCTGCATGTCCTGCATCTGGGCCGTCTGCTGGTCTTTGAGCTTCTCCAGGTCGGCCTTCTGCGACTCGAGCTCGGACTTTTGCGTGTCGAGCTCCTTTTGGATGGTCTGAATGTCCTCGATGGCGTCGCGGTCGCTCTTGTTGATCTTCTCGACGTAATGCGCGTTGGCGACGAGCTCCTCAAACGAGCCCGAAGCCAGTAGCAGCGACAGGATATTGGTACCGCCCGACTTGTAGCTTGCCGCCACGCGATCGGAAAGGTCGTTACGCTTCTTCTTGAGCTCCGACTTCTTGGTGTCGATCTGAGCCTGCGTCTCGTCAATCTGGCCCTGAACGCCCTCGATATCGCTGAGGGTCTGGGCATTCTTGTTGGCGAGCGTCGCGTACTCATTGGCGATGCTGTCGAGCTGAGCCTGGACCTCGTCGAGCTGGGCCTGGGCGGCATTCAGTTTGTCGGTGGTTTCTTGGCTGGCCTCAGCCGCATGGGCACGGGCGGGCAGGCCAAAAAGAACAGCCGCGGAAGCGGCGCCGAAAAGAGCCTTAAGGGCAGTGCGGCGCGAAAGCTCCTGCGTAAAGATGGAATCGTTGTTTGGTGACATATGTACTCCGTTACATGTTTATCTATATGTCGCTCAACTCAAACATATTAACGCACATCGCGCTTGTCCCAACTATTTCCACGAACGGCTGGAAAAGCATGGTCAGCGGCTCGCAAATACGTCCCACACCAAAGGTAAGGATTATGCAAATGACACCCTATGAGTACGTTAACATCAATCCTCTGGTTTTCCTGCCCCGCGTGTTTTGGGCGCCCCCAGCTGCGCTATACTCCCCTCAAGAAGTGTTCCTGATTCGATAGGAGACTACATGTCCAAAGCACTCGACCCCAAAGACACCTGCGTCCTCGTTACCGGCGGCGCCGGCTTTATCGGCTCGCACACCGTCGTTCAGCTGCTCGAGGGCGGCTACCAGGTCGTCGTCGTCGATGACCTCTCCAACTCCAGCGCCGTTGCCATCGACCGCGTCAAGACCATCGTGGGCGACGAGGCCGCCAAGAACCTCACCTTCTACGAGGCCAACGTGCTCGACCGCGATGCGATGAACAAGATCTTCGATACCCACCAGATCGACCGCGTCATCCACTTCGCCGGCTTTAAGGCCGTTGGCGAGTCGGTGAGCAAGCCCGTCGAGTACTACCACAACAATATCGAGAACACCCTGGTGCTCATCGATGTCATGCGCAACCACGGCTGCAAGTCCATCATCTTCTCGAGCTCTTCGACCGTCTACGGCGATCCGGACAATCCGCCCGTCACCGAAGAGGACCCCAAGAAGCCCGCGACCAACCCCTATGGTTGGACCAAATGGATGATTGAGCAGATCCTCATGGACGTCCACACCGCCGACCCCGAGTGGGACGTCGTGCTGCTCCGTTATTTCAATCCCATCGGCGCCCATCCGTCGGGCCTGATCGGCGAGGATCCCAAGGGTATTCCCAACAACCTGGTGCCTTACGTCGCCCAGGTCGCCGTCGGTAAGCTCGAGGCCGTTCAGGTCTTTGGCAACGATTACCCCACCCCCGACGGCACCGGTGTTCGCGACTACATCCACGTGTGCGACCTGGCATCTGGTCACGTGGCCGCCCTCAACTGGATGAACGGCAAGACCGGCGTCGAGATCTTTAACCTGGGCACCGGCACCGGTACCTCGGTACTCGAGGTCGTTGCCGCCTTCTCCAAGGCTTGTGGCAAGGAGCTGCCCTATGTGATCCGCGAGCGCCGCGCCGGCGACATCGCTGCCAACTGGTGCGATGCCTCCAAGGCCGAGCGCATGATGGGCTGGAAGGCCCAGTACGACATCGCGGACATGTGCCGCGATAGCTGGAACTGGCAGAGCCACAACCCCAACGGCTTCGCCGACGCCGAATAGCAAAAACCTACATACCGTTCTTGCCCCGATCTCACGATGTGAGACCGGGGCTTTTTCATGACGCGTAACCATTCACCGAAATACTTCCAACTTTTTTATCTTGCCTGTACATGTTTAAACAACATGTTCTACAATAGGCGTATCGAATCAGAACACCGGGGGCGGACTGCTCTTCCATCGGCAGGCTGACCCCACAACAAGAAGGTTGGAGCGCATTCATGGAGCGTGCAAGCGGCGTCCTCATGCCCGTCTCATCTCTGCCCGGACCATACGGAATCGGCGGCTTTGGCTGGAATGCCTACGACTTCGTCGATTTTCTTGCCTCGTGCAAACAACATTACTGGCAGATTCTCCCCCTTACGACAACGAGCTACGGCGACTCTCCGTATCAGTCGTTCTCGGCCCGTGCGGGCAACCCCAACTTCATCGACTTCGCCGAGCTTATCGAGGCAGGTTACCTGGAGCAGCGCGATATCGACGGCGTGTACCTGGGCTCCGACCCCAGCAATGTCGACTATGGTGCCATCTTTGGTGGCCGTCGTCAGATTCTCGACCGTGCCGCCGAGCGCTTTGCCGCCGACAAGCCGGCCGACTTCGACGACTTTGTCCAAACCAACGAAGACTGGCTCATCCCCTACTGCGAGTTCATGACCGTCAAGGAGGAGTGCGGTCTCAAGGCATTTTGGGAGTGGCCCGCAGAGCTCCGTACCCGCGGTGAGGCTTCTGCCAAGGTCTGCGCCGCCCATCCCGCGCGCATGCTCTATCACCAGATGACGCAGTACTTCTTCGATCGTCAGTGGAGCCGCCTCAAGGCCTATGCCAACGAGCGCGACATCCTGATCATCGGCGACCTGCCCATCTATGTCTCGCGTGACTCCGTCGAGATGTGGGCCACGCCCGAGCTCTTTAAGATCGACGCCGCCGGTAATCCTGTGAGTGTCGCTGGCACGCCGCCCGACCAGTTCTCGGCCACCGGCCAGTACTGGGGAAATCCCATCTACGACTGGGACGCCATGGAGTCGGACGGTTTCTCCTGGTGGGAGGGCCGCATCCGCGCCGCCCTCGACATGTACGATGTCATCCGCCTGGATCACTTCCGCGGCTTCGAGGCCTATTGGGAGGTGCCGTTCTCCTCACCCGATTCGTCCTACGGTTCGTGGACGCAGGGCCCCGGCCTCAAGTTCTTCAAGACGCTCGAGGAAAAGCTCGGCACGCTGCCCATCATCGCCGAAGACCTGGGCTTCCTCACCCCCGGCGTCATCGACATGCGCGACAACTCGGGCTTCCCCGGCATGAAGATCTTGCAGTTCGCCTTTGAGGGCACCAACTCGTACTACCTGCCGCACAACTACATTGCCAACACCGTCGCCTATGTGGGCACACACGACAACGAGACGGCGCGCGGTTGGTTTGAGGGAACGGCCACCCCGCGTCAGCGTGAGCAGGCGGCCTTGTACACCCACCAGCAGGCCGGCGAGCCCATGGCCGATGCACTCAACCGCACCATCGCCGCCAGCGTGAGCGATACCTGCATCTACACCATGCAAGACCTGCTCAACCTGGGCAACGAGGCGCGCATCAACACTCCCGCCACCCTGGGCGGCAACTGGACCTGGCGCATGCTCGATGGCGCCATCACCCGCGAGCTCGAGCACAAGCTCACCGACTGGACCGAGACCTACTTCCGTATCCCGTCGGAAGCCGAGATCGAGCTTCCCCAATAGGAGCTACCGCGCCCGACCCACCCCACCGTGCGGACGCGCTCGCTTTACCCGCGCGAGGCCACCCCAATCCCCTCGCGCGGGCTTCTTTTGAACTTCTGACATGTAGTCAACCCACCACTGGAGGAAACATGCCCCATATCAATCTTGCTGATCTTGCCGAGCAGTCCTTTGGAACGTCGCTCGAGCAACTCGATGACCGCCGTATTTACAAACTGCTGGTCAAGCTCGTGCAGGAGCGCTCCGCCGCCTGCCCGCTCAACAATGGCAAGAAAAAGCTCTACTACATCTCTGCCGAGTTTTTGATCGGCAAGCTGCTCATCAACAATATGATCGACCTCGGCATCTATGACGAGGTTAAGGACCAGCTCGTCGCCGCCGGCCACGACCTCAACAAGATCGAGGAGTTCGAGGTCGAGCCTTCGCTCGGCAACGGCGGCCTGGGCCGTCTGGCCGCGTGTTTCTTGGATTCCATCGCAACGCTGGGCCTTACCGGCGACGGCGTGGGCCTCAACTACCATTACGGCCTGTTCCGCCAGCGCTTTGTCGACAACCAGCAGAAGGCCGTCCCCGACGAGTGGCTCGGCGAGCAGGATATCCTGATCGATGACGACCGCTCCTACACCGTCGAGTTCGGCGACTTTGCCGTTACCTCCAAGCTCGTCAACATCGACGTGCCTGGCTACGGCCAGCCCGCCAAGAATCGCCTGCGTCTGTTCGACCTGGCAAGCGTCGACGACGGCCTGGTACCCGGCAGCTCCATCGACTTCGACAAGACCGAGATCGCCAAGAACCTCACCTTGTTCCTCTACCCCGACGATTCCGACGAGCAGGGCCGCCTGCTTCGCATCTACCAGGAGTACTTCATGGTGAGCAACGCCGCCCAGCTCCTGATCGACGAGGCCGTCGAGCGCGGCAGCAACTTGCACGACCTGGCCGACTACGCCGTGGTTCAGATCAACGACACGCACCCCACCATGGTCATCCCCGAGCTCATTCGCCTGCTCACCACCGAGCACGGCATCGAGTTTGACGAGGCCGTGACCATCGTACGCTCCATGGTCGCCTACACTAACCACACGATTCTTGCCGAGGCGCTCGAGAAGTGGCCGCTCGCCAGCCTGCAGAAGGTCTCGCCCGCCATCGCCGACATCATCGTCAAGCTCGACGAGATCGCCAAGGCCGAGCACGACGACCCGCGCGTCGCCATCATCGACGAGCATAAGACCGTCCACATGGCCCACATGGACATCCACTTTGGCTTCTCCATCAACGGCGTCGCCGCGCTCCACACCAAGATTCTTGAGGACACCGAGCTCCACCCGTTCTACGAGATCTATCCCGAGAAGTTCTCCAACAAGACCAACGGCATCACCTTCCGCCGCTGGATCCATGGTGCCAACCCCACGCTCGCCAGCCTGCTCGACGATGCAATCGGCACCGATTGGCGCAGCACCGGCGACCTGAGCAAGCTTGCCGAATTCGCCAACGACAAGGATGTTCTTGAGCGCCTGGCCGCCACCAAAGTCGAGGCCAAAACCATCATGCGCGAGTTTATGGCGCTCGAACAGGGCGTGACGATCCCCTCCAACGCCATCATCGATGTTCAGGTCAAGCGTATCCACGAGTACAAGCGCCAGCAGATGCTCGCGCTCTACATCATCTGGAAGTACCTCGACATCAAGAACGGCAATAAGCCTAAGCACCCCGTCACCATCATCTTTGGCGGCAAGGCGGCCCCCGCCTACACCATCGCCCAAGACATCATTCACCTGATCCTAACGCTGTCCCAGTGGATAGCCAACGACCCCGACGTGGCCCCCTACCTGCAGGTTGTCATGATCGAGAACTACAACGTCACCGCTGCCGAGCGCGTGATTCCCGCTGCTGACATCTCCGAGCAGATCAGCCTGGCCTCCAAGGAGGCGAGCGGCACCTCCAACATGAAGTTCATGCTCAACGGCGCCTTGACCCTGTGCACGCTCGACGGCGCCAACGTGGAGATCGCCGAGCTCGTCGGCGACGAGAACATCTACACCTTTGGTGCCTCGTCCAAGCAGGTCGAGCAACTCTACGCCGACGGCACCTATGACGCCGGCACGCTCTACCGCAAGCCCGGCATCAAGCTGCTGGTGGACTTCATCACCAACCCCGCCTTTATGGCAACCGGCAACGCCGAGCGCCTGCAGCGTCTGCACGACGACATCAAGGGCAAGGACTGGTTCATGGCCCTGCTTGACATTGAGGAGTACATCCAGACCAAGGAGCGCGTGCTGGCAGACTACGAGGACCAGGACGCCTGGATGCGCAAGGCGCTGATCAACATCGCCAACGCCGGCACCTTCTCGTCCGACCGTACGATCTCCCAGTACAACGACGAGATCTGGCACCTGGACTAACCCATTCCCCTTACCCATCCTCTTGAAAGCGGAGTCGTGGCAACACGGCTCCGTTTTTTGTGCCCGCGTGTTGCCCGTGGCCCGCCTCGACCAAATCGTCTCAATCTGTAACACCTACTCGGCCAAAACGGTCCTACCTGTTACAGATCAAGACAAACCGGTCCTTTCTCTAGGATTTATCTCAATCTGTAACACCTAACGTCCGAAATCCGCCCTTACTGTTACAGATCGAGACAAATAGATAAGCCGGCTAAAACAATCTCGATCTGTAACAGGTAGCTGCCAAAAACAGTCCTTCGTGTTACAGATCGAGATGAAAGGACAGGCAGCTCGACGCCGTCTCGATCTGTAACATCTAGGCCCAATTTGGCCCTCTACCTGTTACAGATCAAGACAAACTGACAGATGGACAACCCCAACACAAAGAAAGGCTCCCCTCTCGCCCAGTGGACGGGAGGGGAGCCTTATATGTGACCACGGCAAAAGGATGGCAAAGCCGCAGTCGCCCAAAGGGAGGGCCTGGATGCACCGGGCCTAGATAAGGTTCTTGCCAGACACCTTATCGAAGAGATGGGTCGCGTTCTTCTCGAACTTGAACCAGATGGGGTCGCCCGCCTTGAGCGCACCCTTGGCCTCAAGGTCGACAACGGGAATGATCAGGACGAACTGGCCATCGGGAGCAGTCACGTGGACGTGCTCGGTCGAACCCATGAGCTCAGTCACCTCGACGGTGCCCTGGAGCGCACCCTCCTCGTCCTTGTCGGCAAGCAGGATCTGCTCGGGGCGCACGCCGGCCGTGATCTCCTTCACGTCGCCGCCGTCCCAGTTGAGGGCAAGCTGAGCGCAAGTCTCGGGGGCGAGCGCGACGTTCATATCCTCGGTCTTGACGGTAAAGCCGTCGCCCGAGCGCACCAGCTGGGCATCGAAGAAGTTCATCTGCGGCACGCCGATGAAGCCGGCGACGAAGATGTTCGCGGGGTGGTTGAAGACCTCCTGCGGCGTGGCGATCTGCTGGACGACGCCGTCCTTCATGACCACGATGCGGTCACCAAGGGTCATAGCCTCGGTCTGGTCGTGGGTAACGTAGATGAACGTGCCCTTGATCTCGTGGCGCAGCTTAATGAGCTCGGCACGCATCTGGTTACGAAGCTTGGCGTCCAGGTTGGACAGCGGCTCGTCCATCAGGAAGACCTTGGGGTCACGAACGATAGCGCGGCCGATGGCGACGCGCTGGCGCTGGCCGCCCGAAAGCGCCTTGGGCTTACGGTCGAGGTACTCGGTAATACCCAAGATCTCGGCGGCGGAGCGAACCTTGCGGTCGATCTCGTCCTTGGGGACCTTCTTGAGCTCAAGCGTAAACGCCATGTTCTCGTACACCGTCATGTTGGGGTACAGAGCATAGCTCTGGAACACCATGGCGATATCGCGGTCCTTGGGAGCGACGTCGTTGACGCGCTTGCCGTCGATGAGTACATCGCCCGAGGTAATGTCCTCCAGGCCGGCAACCATGCGCATCGTCGTGGACTTTCCGCAGCCAGAGGGGCCAACGAGGACGATGAACTCCTGGTCGTGAACGGTGAGGTTAAAGTCCTCTACAGCGAGCACGCCGTCCTCGGTAACCTTGAGGTTGTGCTTCTTCTCCTCGGTCTTCTTCTTTTTGCCAAAGAAGCCCTTCTTTTTGGACTCGTTGTTGGGATACACCTTCTGAACATGTTTGAGAACGATCTCGGCCATGTCTTTACCTTTCGATATGCGGCGCCACGCTGAAGGGCGCCGCAGAAACTTGCAAAACAGTTACGGCATCAGCCCTTGACGGCACCTGCCACCACGCCGTCGATGATGTACTTCTGGCAGAAGATGTACATGATGACGATGGGGACAACGACCATCATGATGCAGGCCATCATGGGGCCGAGCTCGACGTGGCCATAGCCGCCACGGAAGTACTGGATCAAGATAGGAATGGTCTTGTACTTGGTGGAGTCGAGGGTGAGGTAGGGCAGCAGATAGTCGTTCCAGACCCACATGGTCTCGAGGATGCCAACCGAAAGATAGGTGGGCTTCATGATGGGAAGGACAATCTTAAAGAACACCTGGACCGGGTTGCAGCCGTCGATCATGGCCGCCTCCTCGATCTCGAGCGGGATGTTCTTTACAAAGCCGGCGAACATAAAGACCGCCAGACCCGCGCCAAAGCCCAGATAGATAAAGCAGATGTTGAACGGCGTGTTAAAGCCGATGCGGTCCGCCAAATTGGACAGCGTGAACATCAGCATCTGGAACGGCACGACCATCGAGAACACGAACAGGTAATAGAAGAAGTTCGAGATCTTGTTATTGACGCGCACCACGTACCAGGCGCACATGGAGCAGCACACCAGAATCAGCACGACCGACGTGACCGTGATGATGAGCGAATACATAAACGCCGAGGCAAAGCCCTGCTCGTTTAAGGCGTGCACATAGTTTGCAAAGCCGTTGAACGTCTCGGGCGTAAGCAGATCGAACGCCGTGGTGGTGCTGATTGCGGTCCCCTTCTTAAAGGAATTGAGCGCAATCATGAACACGGGGTAGATCCACGCGAGCGACAGAATCGTAAAGAAAATCGAGAGCGCGCGGTTGATAGCCTTATCGCGTTTCATTACTGCTGCACCTCCTTGGACCTCGTGGCCTTAAGCTGAATCATAGAGA
>JAIIUG010000236.1:0-1047 GCA_022739635.1 Collinsella sp.
AACGTGGGCTCCAAGGCCATCGCCGATCTGTCCGGTAAGGACGAGGAGGAGATGCGCCATCAGGTCGACGCCGCCATGGCTCAGACCTTCCGCCCCGAGTTCCTCAACCGTATCGACGATATCGTGGTGTTCCATCCGCTCGGCATGGCGCAGATCGAGAAGATCGTCGACATCCAGCTTGCCGACGTCCGCGCACGCCTGGCCAAGGAGCGCATGACGCTTGCCATCACCCCGGCGGCCAAGCAGATGCTCGCCGTGGGCGGCCTGGACCCGGTCTTTGGCGCCCGTCCGCTCAAGCGTCTGGTTCAGCGCGAGGTTGTGGATGCCATCGCGGCCGCCATCATCGACGGTACGGTGCGCGAGGGCGATCAGGTGACGGTCGATGCCGACAAGGACGGCGGCTTTACCGTCGTGTGCGACAACACGCCGTCGGCCACCTACGAGGTCCCCGACGCCGAGTAGATTCTGGGGCAGGCCTTAAAACCGCCTTCATCGCAAAACACCAAGGGCGGCGGATCCAATTGGGTCCGTCGCCTTTTTCGTGCGACAATCGATAATGTTGAACATGAGTACATGGCAAGGAGATATGCAGATGAAAGACGAGAGCAAGACGAACACGCCGGCGACCGATGCCGCGCCCGCCGCACTCAAGCCTGCGCCTAAGCCGGCGCCCAAACCGCGCGACCCCTTCATCCGTGCCGAGAACGAGGACGACGACGGCTACGATCCCTACAGCGATCGCCGCCCCGAGCGCGAGCCGATGTTCGAAGCCGATCCCTGGCGCTAGGCAGCAGAATCTGGGCAGAAACAGAAAAACTTGCTTAAGCATTAATCAAGTTACACGCAATCTTGCTCTCTGGCTAATCAAGAAACAACTTAATCTTGATTAGCTAGAGAGCAAGTTTTTTCTGGACGGGGATAAAAAATCATCCGGCAGGTAGTGGCAGCTAAAAAGCCCCGTCCAAAAAAGACTGCCCTCGTCGTAGGAGGTTAGTCCTGCGCTTTGATGCTCGGTAGCAAGATCTGGGCGAGGTAGTCGGTCTCGAG
>JAIIUG010000237.1:0-1046 GCA_022739635.1 Collinsella sp.
GTGATTGAAATCACATTTATCTGAAACAAGGTGCGCAGGCTGCTTTCTTTTAATGTTCTGCCCACATATATGGAATCAGGGGATACTGTGAAATCCGCCAAATGTAATTCCTTGAACGGGATATTGCTGCCAAGGGTGGAGCCTGTATCACTTTCTGTAGAAAGTCCATTCCCGTCCGTCCCTTGAAAGTTTGCCATAAATTGTCTCTCTATAGTCAGCGACCGTTTCTTGATCCGCTTGGAGAAATAAATGACGGCAATGATAAGGGAAGAAACTACCAGCCCGGCTCCCAAGGCAACATTGAAAAGATGGGTAATGATACTCATCATGATAATCGTGCAAATCAGTATTTTGACAAGTACGATTGATACCAAAGGCCCTCTGTTGAACTTGTTGTCCGTCCAGAGTTTACGGAACTCGGCTGAATTGTTCTTTTTCATGATGATGGCCCATAGAAACGGGGATATGACAAGAAAGATGATGATGAAGCCCAACAAGTTCCCTTCCATTCCCGGCAGACTTTTCCTAATCAAAGGATGCACATAGGAAAAATATAAAGTGATGAAAAAAACGCATACGACCAGATAGAGTGTGACAGACACCAGCATAGACCGGATCAGTTTATGCCAAGTGCCCTGGTGTTTTACAGTCATTGCCCCGGACGTATAGTGTACGAGATAATCTTTCAGGAATCCAGGCATGTGGATGTCTATAAACCGGTATGCCGGTTCCGAAAGCCGTATCATATAGGGGGTAAGAAAAGTCGTTATGACAGATACGGCCACTATGACCGGATAGAGATACTTGTCCGTGACATTCAGACTGACGCCTAAAGATGCGATGATGAATGCGAACTCACCGACCTGTGTCAGTGAAAAGCCGGACTGTATGGCAATTTTCAACGGCTGGCCGGAAAGCAGGACACCAAAGCTCCCGAACAGGACCTGACCGGACAGTACCAGCAATGTCAGGATAAGAATAGGGACGGCATATTCCCACATCATGGCAGGATCGATCATCATTCCCACCGACACGAAAAATATGGA
>JAIIUG010000238.1:0-1035 GCA_022739635.1 Collinsella sp.
CTGTACGGTATTTCTCCTGACGATGAAAACTACTTCAAGCCCCCAAAGCGGAACCGGGAGGATATCAAGCGGAGCCGCGGCGACCGGGTGCGTGACCGGCACTTTTCCAAGACCAACAACGACGAGCTGGTTAAGTTCTGCAAGGGGACGGGGCTGCGCCGGAGCGAGCTGGCGGAACTGCGGGGGAAAGATCTGGTGCCCCGGGCGGAGATTGAAGCGGAGATCTCCAGCCTGGAGAGCCGCCCGACGGCGGAGCTGACGCCAGCAGACGTGAAGCGCCTGGGGATGCTCCAGGACGCCCGGATGTTCCAGGGGGAGTATTTTACCCACGTGAGGAACGGAAAAGGCGGCAGAGAGCGCCTGAGCCCCATTATCGGCCCAAATGCGGCGCAGATCGTCCAGCGGATACAGGAGACGCCGGGCGAGGAAAAGGTGTGGCAGCATGTCCACCAGAGCGCCGATATTCACGGCTACCGGGCTGAGTACGCAACGGCCATTTACAAGGCCCACGCCAGGGCAATCCAGGATATCCCCTACGACCGGATAAACCGTGGGACGGGACGCCGGTATCAGAGCCAGGTCTACACCTGCAGGAAGGACGAGGCCGGGCGGAAACTGGACAAGGCGGCCATGCTGGTGTGCAGTAAGGCCCTGGGGCATAACCGGATCAGTGTGGTGGCCGACAACTATATCCGGGGCCTGTAAGGGGGGATATGATGGCTGAGTTTGCGAAAAAGGGTGTCATGGGCTATAAAGTGCTCCCTGGCGGCCGGAACGACAGCGAGAGCACCCATGCGATTCTTTCTCTGGAGGAGTATGACGAGCTGCTGCGCCGGATTGCTGTGGCGGAACGTGATAAGCACGAGGCGATCGCACAGGCAAAGAGAACGATAGGAAGAGAACAGGCCGCCGCCGAGCAGCGGGCCAGGGAGGCCGAAGAGGCCGCGCAGGAACAGGTGACGGCCATGGAGGAGAAGCTGACCAGGGCTGAGGAAGAGGTCAGTTACCAGAAGGGCCTTAACGCAAATCTGCTGC
>JAIIUG010000067.1:0-11124 GCA_022739635.1 Collinsella sp.
TCACCTCATCGATCCGCAGACTGTTTACCTGCTTCAGACCGCCTGCCGTGAGGACAGCTACGACACCTTTAAGGAGTACAGCAGCCGCCTGCACCGCACTGGTCGTGCCGTGCGCCTGCGCGACTTGCTCGACTTTGATGCCAGTGGCCGCACTCCGGTGGCACTCGACGAGGTCGAGCCCGCACTCAACATCGTCCGCCGCTTTAACACCGGCGCCATGTCGTATGGCTCCATCAGCAAAGAGGCACACGAGTGCATGGCCATCGCCATGAACCGCCTGCACGGCCGTTCCAACTCCGGCGAGGGCGGCGAGGACCCGCGTCGCGAGACCCCGCTGGCCAACGGTGACTCCAAGAACTCCGCCATCAAGCAGGTGGCAAGCGCACGCTTTGGCGTGACGAGCCGCTACCTGTGCAGCGCCTTCGAGATTCAGATCAAGATGGCCCAGGGCGCCAAGCCCGGCGAGGGTGGACACCTGCCCGGCAAGAAGGTCTACCCCTGGATCGCCGAGGTCCGTCAGTCCACGCCCGGCATCGGCCTGATTTCGCCTCCGCCGCACCACGATATTTACTCCATCGAGGACCTGGCAGAGCTGATCTTTGACCTTAAGAACGCCAACCCCGGCGCGCGCGTGTCGGTCAAGCTGGTCAGCGAGGCCGGCGTCGGCACCATCGCCACCGGTGTGGCCAAGGGTGCTGCCGACAAGATCTTGATCAGCGGCCACAATGGCGGCTCGGGTGCCGCTGCGCGCGACTCTATCTGGCATGCGGGTCTGCCGCTGGAGCTTGGCCTTGCCGAGGCCCAGCAGACGCTGCTGCAA
Organism: Collinsella sp.; assembly: GCA_022739635.1. GTDB lineage: Bacteria > Actinomycetota > Coriobacteriia > Coriobacteriales > Coriobacteriaceae > Collinsella. The sequence goes on from JAIIUG010000067.1 coordinate 821, forward strand.
AACGGCCTGCGCTCACGCGTGGTGCTCGAGGCCGACGGCAAGCTCATGGACGGCACCGACGTTGCCGTCGCCTGCTTGCTGGGCGCCGAGGAGTTTGGCTTTGCGACCATGCCGCTCATCTCCATGGGCTGCCTCATGCAGCGTGACTGCCAGCAGGACACCTGCCCGGCCGGCATCGCGACGCAAAACTGCCGCCTGCGTCGCGGCTTCCGCGGCAAGCCCGAGCACGTTGAGCACTTTATGCTCTTTGTAGCCGAGCAGCTGCGCGAGGTCATGGCGAGCCTGGGCTTCCGCACCATCGACGAGATGGTCGGCCATCCCGAGTGTTTACGCCAGATCGAGGTCCCGGGCAACCGCAAGGCCAACCTGCTCGATCTGTCACCCGTGCTGGCGAGCGCGACCTGCGAGTTCGGTGCCCATATTCCGGGCGCCGACGGTCGCCACTTCCTGCCGCAGATGGCCGCGGACAGTGAGCTCGACAAGACGCTCGACTCCACGTTGTTTGTGCCTTACACGGCCGACGCTCGCGCGCACCTGCGCCCGATTCGCTTCCGCGCCGATATCGCCAACGTCAACCGCTGCGTGGGCACCATCTTGGGCAACGCGGTGACCAAGGCGCATCCCGAGGGCCTGCCCGCCGGCTCCATCACCATCGATTGCGATGGTTCGGCCGGTCAGAGCTTTGGCGCCTTCCTGCCGCGCGGCATTACGCTCAACGTGTGCGGCGACGCCAACGACTACTTTGGCAAGGGCCTTTCGGGCGGCGAGGTGTCGGTGCGCCCCAACCCGCATGCGACCTACAAGTTCGACGAGAACATCATCGTGGGCAACGTTGCGTTCTTTGGTGCCACGAGCGGTCGCGGCTTCATTAACGGTCTTGCCGGCCAGCGTTTTGCCGTGCGCAACTCCGGTGCCACCGTGGTGGTCGAGGGCTGCGGCAACCATGGCTGCGAGTACATGACGGGCGGTCTGGCGCTCATCCTGGGCGAGGTCGGGCAGAACTTCGCCGCCGGCATGACAGGTGGCGTGGCCTATGTCTTTGACCAGTACGGCACGCTCGATGTCCGTGTGAACCACGAGAGCGTGGAGCTCAAGGCCCCGACGGCCGGCGAGCTGGCGCAGATTCGCGAGCTCATCCAGGAGCACGTGGACGCGACGCAGAGCCCGCGCGGCATTAAGCTGCTCTACAGCTTTGAGACGATGAGCAAGCACTTTGTGAAGGTCATTCCGACCGAGTACGAGCGCGTGCTGGCGATTGTCGCCGCGGGCGAGGCTGCCGGCAAGACGCATGCGCAGGCCGAGGAGCTGGCGTTTGACATTGTGACCGGTCGCGCCGACGCTGCTGATGTTGCCCGCTTTGACGTGGCGGGCGGAGCGGCTGTCGCAGGTGTTGCGCCCGTGGCCGTTGCCAGCCCTGTTGCTTCGACCAAGAAGGAGGCGTAAGTGCCATGGGTAAGCCCGGTGCTTTTCTCGATATCGATCGCGTGACCCACGAGCTTCGCCCCGTGGAGGAGCGCAGCCATGATTTTGATTCGCTGTACGTGGAGCTCGATGACGATGCGCGTCGCGCCCAGGCGAGCCGCTGCATGATGTGCGGCGTGGCGTTTTGCCAGATGGGCGCGAGCTTTGGCAAGGCACGCCCGAGCGGCTGCCCGCTGCACAACCTGATTCCCGAGTGGAATGAGCTGGTGTACCGCGGCCGCTGGGACGAGGCTGCCGAGCGTCTGTCGCTCACCTCGCCCATGACCGAGTTCACGAGTCGCGTGTGCCCGGCGCTTTGCGAGGCCGCGTGCAACCTGGGTTCGGTCGATGGCCAGCCCACGACGATCCATGACAACGAGCGTGCGATCAGCGACCATGAGTGGGCAAATGGCGGTCCGCGTCGCTTTGAGCCGGCAGGGGAGGGCGCACCCACGGTTGCCGTGGTGGGCTCCGGTCCTGCTGGCCTGGTGGCGGCATGGGAGCTTGCGCGTCGTGGCGCCCGCGTGACGGTGTTTGAGCGCGACGACCGCCCGGGCGGTCTGCTCATGTACGGCATTCCCAACATGAAGCTCGAGAAGTCCGTGGTCGAGCGTCGCGTGGCGCTCATGCGCGAGCTGGGCATTGTGTTTGAGCTGGGTGTCGACGTTACGAACCCTGCGGTGGCGGCCGAGCTCGATGACTTTGACGCCGTCGTGGTGGCTGCCGGCGCTCGTGCGCCCCGCGGTCTTTCGGCTGCGAACGTGGATGCTCCGGGCGTGGTGTACGCGGTGGACTACCTGACGGCTTCGACCGTCTCGGTGCTCGATGGCGGCGATCCCGCGGTGAACGCGCGCGGCCTGGACGTTGTGGTCATTGGCGGTGGCGATACTGGAAACGACTGCGTGGGTACCGCCGTGCGTCAGGGCGCGCGCAGCGTGCGCCAGTTTGAGTTCTTGCCGGCTGCGCCCGATAAGCGCGCGGCGAGCAACCCCTGGCCGCAGTGGCCCAACGTTAAGAAGACCGATTACGGTCAGCAGGAGGCCATCGCAGCCATGGGCGGCGAGATGCGCGCCTGGGGCGTGGATACGCTCGAGGTGCTGCTGGACAAGAAGGGTGCGGCTGCGGGTCTGCGCGTGGTCGATCTGGATTGGTCGGCGGGAAAGCCCGAGCGCATTGCGGGCTCCGAGCACGAGGTGCCGGCGCAGCTGGTGCTCATCGCCTGCGGCTTTACGGGTCCCGAGCATGGCGTGTTCGACGCCGTTGGCGTGCCTGTTGCCACCGCTGGTCGTCCGCTGCCGGTGATGGCTGCCGAGGGCTCGCACCTTGCGGCCCGTGTCGACGGCGTCGCCGCGGATGCCGCGCCGGTGTATGTGGCGGGTGATGCTCGCAACGGCAGCTCGCTCGTGGTGAACGCCATGGCCGATGCCCTGGCCTGCGCAGCCGAAGTCGCCGAGGCGCTGGAACTGTAAGGTAGTCGCGGAGTTATTCAACAATCGAATCGGCAAGGGCTGTCCCCAACGGCCGGCACATAAGGAACGTCCCCAAGTGCCGGCAGCTGGGGACGTTCCTTATGTGTCGGCATCCGGGGACACTCCTTGCGAGTTCGCAGGCGACTTTGTCATTTGTCGACGTGCAAGTGTTCATTCGTCGACGTTTGCGATTGTGCTACTCTGCTCTTTCTGTGGTGGCTGCGGGCATCTGGCTCAAAAGGGCGGGCTGGCTGTCCATGTCTACCTGCGGTTTTGTTGCTGTGCGCTCATTCGGTCAAGTGTCCCGTCAAGTGTTTGGTCAGCATCTGGTTTGCAGCCGAAGGCCTATTTTGCCCGCGCTTGCCTTGGTTGCTCGCCCTCCTCGTAAGCTCAAATTGAGGTCCATCAGTTTGAGGAGGATGCCATGACTGACCAAGTTTTTGACCGAGCACAGCTGGCCGAAGCTGTCGGCAACGATATTGCCGACATGGCTCACTTTTGGATGCTGCGGAAGTTTCAATTCCTGGAGCCGGCGCGCGAGCAGTTCGAGATTACCGTCGATCCGTGGCTCAGCTATTGCGAGGAACCTTCTCAAAACGAAATCATGGCCTACAACATGGCGTTTACCGATTGGCTGCTGTTTGAGCGCCCCTATTACCATGGCAAGACGCTGTTGGAACTGTATGTGGACGAGCCGCCAGCGTCAATTTCTCCTGCTTCGCTCGGGCGACTTAAGCAGGTGCGTGACACGCAGTATTTCTCGCGCTTTGGCATTTTGGACAAGGATCCCGCGACCGGCATGGTCGTGCTGAAAGACACGCGCACCGACCGTCGCTTTGACGCCTACGACCCACATATCGTGCAAAAGGAGCATTGGAATGACGGTGCTATTGCGGTGCGCATCGCGTGCGTCGACGACGTCTGGCTAACGGCGGGGCAGCTCTACCTGTATGACATCGCGCGCCTGAGCGACACGGCGGTCGACGGGCCGGGCGCGGTGCATCCCGAGGACCTAGAGGACGGTTTCGACACCTCGTGCGTCAGCTTCTTTTTGCGCCTGGTCCGCGACATCATGGGCGCCCAGGGGCGCTACGTGAAGTCGCTCAATATTTACGAGCAGGAATGGGAGTAGGGGATGGGCGGTTGTCGCCTGCCTTGTCCTCTGCCTTTATGTCTCGATCTGTAACGTTTAGGGACAAAATTCGACCTACCTGTTACAGATTGAGACAAAGGTTGGCCGCGGTGCCGAAAAATCTTGATCTGTAACATCTAGCGGCCAAAAATCGGTCTTCCTGTTACAGATTGAGACAAAGAGGTGCGATGCTGCACGAATGTCTCGATCTGTAACGTTTGGCGGCTGCTTGTGCTCGTAACTGTTACAGATCGAGACGTTTGTCGGCGGCGGCAACAGCGGCGATGGTCCATTTGTCTGATGTGGTGGTGATGAAAGTGTCTAATACCGTTCTTAAACACAAGCAGGTGACACGTAACACCTTGGCGCGGAATAGGATGCTTGCCAGGCTCACGGAGGCGGCTGAACAAGGCGTGCTGCTTGTGACGCACGACAATGCCGAGCTCATGTGGCTGCGGCGTCATGTGGGAACCGATGATATTGCGGAGCCCGAGCCGTATTTGTTCTGTTTTCAACATGATTGGGATGCGTTGACGTCGGCGGAGCGAGCGCTGCGTACCATCAAAGGGCTTGCAGAGTTTCATCCCGATTGGGCGTTTTGGGGTTATGACGCGGCACTTTTGTGGGGTCTGGAGGTGCCGAATGATCTGCTCGGGCCGCGATTTCTTGTTAAGACAGGTTGCTCGGTGCCGTTGAGTGCGGGATGCCGGCTGTTGCGTCCGCAGGCGGCGGGTGCGCTTGAACAAGTCGACGGCGTGCGGGTGACGCCGTTTTGGCGCACGGTAGAGGATTGCCTGCTGCGTGCGCCGTTTTCGTATGGCCTGGCGATTGCCGATTCTGCATTGCGAGCAAAGGGCGTATCGCGCGATGACTTTTGTGGGCGGCTTTGCATCGATTGCGAGGGCAGGCGAGGGTATCGCAGAGCGCAGGTGATCGCGTCGTATGCGGACGGGCTGTCCGAAAACGGCGGCGAGTCTCGTTTTCGGGCATTCTTTATTGCATACGGTTTTCCGGTGCCAGAGCTACAGGTGGAGTTCCATGATCCGCTCGATCCGAATCAGGTATTTCGAGTCGACTATTTCTGGCGGCTCGAGGACGGGGCGTGTGTCATCGGCGAGCTCGATGGAAAGGGAAAGTATTCCTTACAGAACGACGAGGGGCGGGGATCGGTCGACCCGTTCGTGGCGGAACGTCAGCGGGAGTCCCATCTGACGATGCTCGGACATAAGGTCCTGAGGTTTACGTTTGATGAACTCAAGAATCCGGGGAAGCTGGCTGAAAAGATGAGACTGGCGGGCATTCCGCGGCGGGTCAATCTGGCGGAGGAATGGAGGCGGCAGTGGTACGGACGCTGAGGGGTGCAACTGACGCGGATGTGGTTGTTCCTGCCGAGTTTGTCTCAATCTGTAACAACAAGGGGCCGTTTGGCCACGTAACTGTTACAGATCAAGACAGAAGGTTGGCTACCGCTAAAAGATCTCAATCTGTAACATCTAGAGGCCGAAAACCTGTCTACTTGTTACAGAATTAGACGTTTGACGACAGGGCTGGAGAATATCTCAATCTGTAACATCTAACGGCCGAAATTCGACCCAACTGTTACAGATTGAGACAAAGGTTGGGCGCAGTGCCGAAAGATCTCGATCTGTAACATTTGGAAGGTTAAAGACGGTCTACCTGTTACAGATTGAGACGTTTTGCTGGAACGGCCGGAGCATTGCCGTGCTGTCTCCGTTTGCCCTCACATCTCTCTCGTCCCTCCGTTAGCCGATATGTCCGGCTTTAGTTTGCTGCATTAGGTGATAATGGACAAATGTTCAAGTTAATCGTGAGGGAGGAGCTCGATATGGCGACTGCCGATCGTCCCACGTTGTTTATCAATGCGACCGTTCTGGATGGTTCGGAGCATATGGAGCCGCAGCCCGATATGGCCGTGGCCGTCGAGCGTGGCATCATCACCTGGATGGGACCGAGCGCTGTGGCCCAAGCTCCAGCGGGGGCCGAGGTCATCGACCTGGCAGGGGCGTATCTCATGCCCGGCCTCATCAATATGCACGTGCATCTGTGTGGCTCGGGCAAGCCAGTCTCGGCGGGCGATGCGGGCGCGCTGATGAAGAAGCTCGACAATCCCGTGGGGCGCGCCATCGTGCGCCATATCCTCAAGGGCAGTGCCCAGCAGCAGCTGGCAAGCGGCGTGACCACGGTGCGCGGCGCGGGCGACCCGCTGTTTGCCGATCTGGCCGTGCGCAACGCCATCGATGCCGGTAAGTATCAGGGTCCGCGTCTGGTGGCACCGGGAACGGGTGTCACGGTGCCGGGTGGCCATGGTGCGGGCTTGTTCGCCCAGGTGGCTAATAGTCCCGCCGAGGCGGCCGAACAGGTGCGCGATCTGTATGCGCGAGGTGCCGCCGTCATCAAGCTGTTCGTGACGGGCGGCGTGTTCGACGCGACCGAGGTGGGCGAGCCGGGCGTGCTGCGCATGCCGCTCGATGTCGCCGCGGCGGCGTGCGCAGCGGCGCACGAGGTTGGCCTTCCGGTCATGGCCCATGTCGAGAGCACCGAAGGTGTGAAGGCCGCGCTTCAGGCCGGCGTCGACACAATCGAGCACGGCGCTCCGATGACGCCTGAGATTCTGGAGCTGTACCGCGGCGCCGCGGGAACACAGCTCGAGGGACGCGCGCCGAGCGTGACCTGCACGATCAGCCCTGCACTGCCGTTCGTACTGCTCGATCCGGAAAAGACCCATTCGACCGACACGCAAAAGAAGAACGGCGACATCGTGTGTTCGGGCATTATCGAGAGCGCTCGCGCCGCCCTGGATGCTGGCGTTAAGGTGGGCCTGGGCACGGACTCGAGCTGCCCGTTCGTGACGCAGTACGACATGTGGCGCGAGGTGGCCTACTTTGCCAAGTACGTGGGCGTGAGCAATGCGTTTGCGCTGCACACGGCCACGCAGGTCAATGCTGAGCTACTGGGCCTGGGTGACGAGACCGGTACGATCGAGTGCGGCAAGGCGGCCGACATTTTGGTGACGCGCGAGAGCCCTCTGGATGACCTGTGCGCTCTGCGTGAGCCGATGGATGTGATGTGCCGCGGTGACCTGGTGCGCAAGCTGAAGGTGAAGCGTATCCCCGAGGTTGACGCGGAGCTCGACGCGATTATGGCCATGCCGGCAGAGGCGCTGGCCGAGGAGCTCGCCCGCGACGGCGTAGCTTAGGCGCTGGCGCGACGGGGCGACAGCTTCATCGAATGATGTCGCCCCATGCAAAAAGCCGAGGTCTCAACACGAGGCCTCGGCTTTTATTTTGTCCTATGGTGTAGCGGCTAGGAGCGGGTTTCCATCTTGGCGTGGCACTTGGGGCAGGTGACGCGGATCTTGCCCTTGCCCTTGGGGACGGACAGCATCTGGCCGCAGTTGGGGCACTTGAGGTAGGCCGTGGTCTTGCGACCCTTCCACATCTTCTTGGCCGTGCGCTTGGCGCGCTCAAAGTCTTCCTTGCTGGTACCGGCCGTGCGCGAGGCGTTGGCAGCTGCAGCCCCGCCGCCCAAGCTGGCGACGAACTTGCCGAGGCCGGGGACGTTTGCGGTCGCCGTGACAAAAGCATCGTTCTCCTTGCGGCGGGCGTCGATGTTTTTGGACAGGCCGCGCAGCACGCCGAGTACGATTACGGCGATGGCGATCCAGCTGAGCCACTGGATGCGGGCCATCGATCCGATCATCGCGATGATAATGCCTGCGAAGCCCAACACGACGGTGAGTTCGTCGGCGCCGTTGCGACCCTTCATAAAGTCATTCATGCAGAACTGCCTTTCATTTCGCTATGCTGCACGCCTTTATACCCGATTTGGTGCAAAGGGGACAGGTCAATCTGCACCAAGGTGGTGCAAACGTACCCGTCCCCAATGCACCAATTACTTGGAGAGCTTGTCGACGACGCGTTCGATCTCGGCGAGCTTGGCGGCTTTGAGGTCTTCGTCGCCCGATTCGATTGCCGAAGTCACGCAGCCCTCGATATGCGCCTTGAGCACGTCGGCATTAATACGCGCGAGGAGCGCCTGCGTGGCCATGAGCTGCGTGGAGATGTCGACGCAGTAACGGTCTTCCTCCACCATCCGCAGGATGCCGTCGATTTGCCCGCGCGCCGTCTTGAGCATGCGGGTCACCGATTTATGGTCTGCCATCATGGTGGGTCCTCGTTTCTGGTCGATGGGGTCGAATGCCTCTGGTAGCTGCTACGCAGCGGTCACAGACAGGGCGCGGAACTTCTCGCCCGCGCCCTCGACGGCGGCAGCGAGCTGCTCGGCGGTCACGGTGTCGGCGCACTCCACCTGGACGGTCTGGGTCTCGTGATCGGCGTCGGCGTCGGTCACGCCGGCCACGTTGAGCAGTGCCGTCTCGACAGTAGCGTCGCAGTGTCCGCACATAAGGCCAGACGTTTTAACGATGTAGTTCATGATTGTCTCCTTTTCGTTGAGTACCTAAAGTTGCGGTGGAATACGGACTAAATGGCGGTTTAGCTAAGCATGTTACGCCTTATTTCACCGCAACTGATGGTTTAAAGGTTCGCAGGCGCAGCGCGTTGGACACGACGCAGACACTCGACAGGCTCATGGCCGCGGCGCCGAACATCGGCGAGAGCTGCCATCCGGTGAGCGGGAAGAACACGCCCGCCGCCAGCGGAATACCGATGCCGTTGTAGAACAGTGCCCAGAACAGGTCCTGTTTGATGTTGCGGATCGTGGCGCGCGACAGCTCGATGGCACGGGCGACGTCCATGAGGTCGCTGCGCATGAGTACCACGTCGGCGCCCTCCTTGGCGATGTCGGCGCCGGTGCCGATAGCAAGGCCCACGTCGGCGCGCGCCAGGGCGGGGGAGTCATTGATGCCGTCGCCCACCATGGCGACCTTGCCGCCCGCATCCTGCAGTTCGCGCACGTGGCGTTCCTTGTCGGCGGGGAGGACGTCGGCGATGACCTGTTCGCTGGTGAGTCCCACGCGGCGGGCGATAGCCTCGGCCGTCACGCGGTTGTCGCCGGTGAGCATGCGCACGTCGACGCCGAGCTTGCGGAGCGCGGCGATGGCCCCGGCGCTCGTCTCTTTGACCTCGTCAGCCACGGCGATGGTGCCGACAAACTCGCCGTTCTTGGCAAAGAACAGCGGTGTTTTGCCCTCGGCGGCAAATTGCTCGGTAAGACCCGCGGGCACGGTAACGCCCAACTCGTTCATCAGGCGTACGTTGCCGGCGGCGATGACATTCTGCCCCTCGCGCGCCGTTACGCCACGACCGGGCACGGCGGCAAAGTCCTCGACCATGCGCGCGACAATTCCGCGTGCCTCGCACTCGGCCATGATCGCCTCGGCCAGCGGGTGCTCGCTCGAGCGCTCCAGCGCGGCAGCGAGCTTCAGTAACGCCTTTTCACTCATAGCGGGCGAGCCGTCGGCGCGCGCGACAACCACAATGTCGGTCACGGCCGGCTTGCCGCGGGTGACCGTGCCCGTCTTATCGAGCACCACGGTGCCCACGCTGCGCAGGTTCTCCAGCGCCTCAGCGCTCTTAAACAGAATGCCCATCTCGGCGCCCTTGCCGGTGCCCACCATAATGGCGACGGGCGTGGCCAGGCCGAGCGCGCACGGACAACTGATCACCAGCACGGCGACAGCGGAAGTGAGCGCCTCGTTGATGCTTCCGGTCAGCACCATCCATGCCACAAAAGTTACGGCAGAGATTACAAACACCACGGGCACGAACACGCCGGCGACCTTGTCGGCCATGCGGGCGATGGGCGCTTTGGTGGCGTTGGCGTCCTCGACGAGCTGGATAATCTTGGCGAGCGATGTCTCGGCACCCACCCGCGTGGCGCGGAAGGTAAACGAACCGGTGCGGTTGACGGTGGCGGCGTTGACGGTGTCGCCGGCGGTCTTTTCCACGGGTATGGACTCGCCGGTCAACGCACTTTCGTCCACGGCCGAGCTGCCCTCGAGCACCACGCCATCGACGGGGATGGACTCTCCGGGGCGCACGCGCAGGACCTGGCCGGGAAGGATACTGTCGACGTCGACGGTGGTTTCGGTGCCGTCGTCGGCAACGACGGTCGCAGTCTTGGGTGCCAAGTCGATGAGCACCTCGATAGCGCCGCCGGTTTTGGATTTGCTGCGTGTCTCGAGGTATTTGCCCACGGTGACCAGCGACAGGATCGTGCCCGCACTCTCAAAATACAGGTTGTCCATGCCCGTCATCATG
>JAIIUG010000068.1:0-11060 GCA_022739635.1 Collinsella sp.
GTCGCCGAGCGCAACGCCAAACTCTTCGGCCTCCAGCGCGGCTAGAAAACAAAAGCCCCGCCGGGCCTTGGTAGGCGCGACGGGGCGGGCAAGCAGCTATGGGCAACAGGCTTAGAACAGACCGGTGATGTTGCCGTCGTTATCGACGTCGATGTTCTCGGCCGCGGGAACTTTGGGCAGGCCCGGCATGGTCAGAACGCTACCGGTCAACGCGACCACAAAGTGGGCACCGGCGGAAACCTTGAGCTCGCGCACCGTGATGCGGAAGCCCTCGGGAGCGCCCAGCGCCTTGGCGTTGTCGCTAAAGCTGTACTGGGTCTTGGCCACGCACACCGGCAGGTTGCCAAAGCCGTTCTCGCGCAGCTCGGCGAGCTGGCGCCTGGCAGCCGGCGTAAAGTCGACGCCGTCGGCGCGGTAGACCTTGGTAGCAACGGCCTCGAGGGCGTCGGCCACATCGGCACCGTCCTCGTAGGCAAACTTGAGCTCGCTCGGCTGCTCAATCAGGCGCATGACCTCATCGGCCAGGTCGAGCGCGCCCTCGCCACCCTTGGCCCAAACCTCGGACAGCTTAACGTTAACACCGAGTTTCTGGCATTCGGACTCGATGAGCTCGAGCTCGGCCTCGGTGTCCGTCGGGAAGCGGTTGATGGCGACCACGCAGGGCAGACCGTAGACATTCTGAATGTTGTCGACGTGGCGCAGCAGGTTGGGCATGCCAGCCTTGAGGGCCTCGAGGTTCTCCTCGTTGAGGTCGGCCTTGGCAACACCGCCGTTGTACTTAAGCGCGCGGGCAGTGGCGACGACCACGACAGCGCTGGGGCGAACGCCCGTCATGCGGCACTTGATGTCGAGGAACTTCTCGGCACCCAGGTCGGCACCGAAACCGGCCTCGGTAATCGCGACGTCGCCGAAGCGCATGGCCATGCGGGTGGCCATGATGGAGTTGCAGCCGTGGGCAATATTGGCGAAGGGACCGCCGTGAACAAACGCAGGCGTACCCTCGAGCGTCTGGACCAGGTTGGGTTTGAGCGCGTCCTTGAGCAGTGCGGCCATAGCTCCCTGGGCCTTAAGGTCGCGTGCGCGGACGGGCTCGCCGGCATAGCTGTAGCCGACAACGATCTCGCCCAAGCGCTCCTTGAGGTCATTGATGCTCGTGGACAGGCACAGGATTGCCATGACCTCGGAGGCAACGGTGATATCGAAGCCGTCCTCGCGCGGCACTCCCTGGGCCTTGCCGCCAATGCCGTCGATAACATGGCGCAGCTGACGGTCGTTCATGTCGACGACGCGCTTCCAGGTGATGCGCTTAACGTCGATGCCGAGCTGGTTGCCCTGCTGAATATGGTTGTCGAGCATGGCTGCCAGCAGATTGTTGGCGGCACCAATGGCATGGAAGTCGCCGGTAAAGTGCAGGTTGATGTCCTCCATGGGGATGACCTGAGCCCAGCCGCCGCCAGCGGCACCGCCCTTGACGCCAAAGACGGGGCCGAGCGAAGGCTCACGCAGGGCCACAGCGCTCTTGACGCCGCGACGGCGCAGGCCATCGGCCAGACCGATGGTCGTGGTGGTCTTACCCTCGCCCGCAGGCGTGGGGTTGATGGCGGTCACGAGGACGAGCTTAGCCTGGTGATCAGTTGGCTCATTGAGCAGAGAGTAGTCGACCTTAGCCTTGTCGAAGCCGTACGGAATCAGGTGCTTTACGTCGACGCCGGCGTTCTTAGCCACCTCGGTAATGGGCAGCGGCGTGACGGAACGTGCGATTTCGATGTCAGTAGGCATGGACGGTCCTTTCGTTACCGGATGAGAAAAAGACCAATTCAGCATAGCACGGGCGCGCAATAGTAAAGCACCCGCAACCGACAAACGGCGATATGTTTATCCAATGCTCAGCGATAGCCTACAAACCCGTCCTAAACGGTCGGCTCAATTCCCAAATGCTCAAAGGTGCGAGGCGTTGCCTGGCGACCCTGCGGTGTGCGAATCATCAATCCGCACTGCAGCAGATAGGGCTCGTAGACGTCCTCAAGCGTACCCGGGTCCTCGCCCACCGCACTGGCAAGCGTGGTCAAGCCAACGGCACGGCCGGAGAACGTCTTGGCGAGTGTCTCCAAGATACGAATGTCCATCCAGTCCAAACCAAGCTCATCAATCTCGAAGAACTCGAGCGCCTGACGGCAAATATCAAGCTCAATAGGACCGTTGCCGCGCACCTGCGCGTAGTCGCGCACGCGCTTGAGCAGACGGTTGGCCAGGCGCGGCGTGCCACGCGAGCGTGAGCCGATCTCGAGCGCGCTCGGATGGTCTATTGTCACGCCCAGGATGGTCGCCGAGCGCGTCACAATCTGGGCAAGCTCCTCGACGGTGTAGTAATCCAGGCGATACGAAATGCCAAAACGGTCGCGTAGCGGGCCGGTCAACATGCCCGAGCGAGTCGTTGCCGCCACCAGCGTGAACTTGGGGATATCCAGGCGAATCGAGCGTGCAGCCGGACCCTTGCCGATCACGATATCGAGGGCAAAGTCCTCCATCGCAGGATACAGGACCTCCTCGACCGAGCGGTTGAGGCGGTGAATCTCGTCGATAAACAGCACGTCACCCGGCTGCAAGTTAGTCAGGATAGCCGCCAGGTCGCCGGTACGCGCAATAGCGGGGCCGCTCGTCGTCTTAATCTGAGCGCCCAGCTCGTTGGCGATAACCGTGGCCAGCGTGGTCTTACCCAGACCCGGAGGGCCCGAAAAGATAACGTGGTCGAGCGTCTCGCCACGGCTCTGCGCCGCTTCGATCAACACGCGCAGGCTCTGCTTGATATGCTCCTGACCGCAATAGTCGTCCAAGCGCTGGGGACGCAGGGTGCGGTCGACATCGAGGTCCTCGGCCGTCAGCTCCGAGCCCACCATGCGCTCGCCGTGCGCCATGGATGCCGCCGGCGAGTTGCCGGGCGTCGCCCACAGGTCCTGAGAGTCATCGGCTTCCCACATCACGCATCCATTCCGAGTCGCTTAAGCGCCGCGCCGAGCAGATCCTCGACACGCATATCCTGCCCATCATACCCGCTCAGGGCGACATCGGTCTCCTGCGGGCTAAAGCCCATGGAGAGGAGCGCCGCGCGGGCGTCATCAATCGCCGAGGGGGCGGCGGCGGGAACCGGCATCGCAACCTGACCGGGAATCACGTCGACCGGCACAAAGCCCTTGTCCTTGGCAAAGGTGCTCTTGAGTTCCAGGATCAGACGCTGCGCTGTCTTTTTGCCCACACCGGGTACCTTGGCCATGCCCTTGTCATCCTCGGCCATTACCAGGGAATACAGTTGCCCCACGGTATAGGTGGAGAGCACAGCAAGCGCCAGGCGCGGACCGACGCCCGAGACGGACACGAGCCGATCGAACATCGTGCGCTCGTCCTTGGAGGCAAAGCCAAAGAGCGTCATGGCGTCCTCGCGCACCTGCATGCGCGTGTAGAGGCGCACCTCGCCGCCGGGCGTCGGCAACGTGGCCGCGGTGCTGCCCGAGATGCCGAGCTCAAAGCCCACGCCCGATACATCGACAACGGCCGAGCTCATCGTGGCCTCGACAAGCGTTCCATGGAGCTGGGAGATCATCAGTATCCGGTTCCTCTCTGTTGATAGAACTCGCCACCGGTAAGCGCCCGGGTGCGGCTGAGGTTAACGTGGCAGATGGCGCAGGCCAGGGCATCGGCGGCATGGTCGGGATTCGGGTCGTGATCGAGCTGTGTGAGCGTGCGCACCATGTAGGCGACCTGCCGCTTATCTGCGGCACCGGTGCCCACCACAGCCTGCTTGATCTGCATAGGCGTGTATTCGCCTATCTCGAGCGCGCATTCCGAAAGCGCCACGAGCGCGGCACCGCGGGCATGCGCCGTGGGGATGGCCGAGCGGACGTTGGCGCCAAAGTAGATGCTCTCGATAGCAGCGGTATCGGGGCGATAACGCTCCACGACACCCTTGAGGTCGCGGGCAATATGCGACAGGCGCACCGCGAGCGGACTACCCGCGCTCGTCTCGATACAACCATAGGCACGGCAGCGAACCTCGCCGCGTCGCTCCTCGATAATCCCCCAACCCGTATGGGCCAAACCGGGGTCGATACCCAAAATGACCAAGCCAACCTCCCCTCGCCACAAGTACGGCGCAAGACAAGGCCCCGCGCATCATTCACGAACGTCTGTTCTAGAATAACACAACGCTAGCCCTATAAGTCAGCCGAGATAGAATTGTAGGTTGAGCATACGCAAGCGGGCACGCAGAGACCTAGTTCTGGCTAAAGAACGGGAACTGTCGGGGATCCACCGGCGGTTGCGGCATCGGCCCGCCTTGCGGGCCACCCTGCGGGCCACCCTGGCCGCCCATCATCTTTTCGATGGCGTCCTGGACCTCGCCCTCAAACTTTTTCATACCCTCATGCAAACGACGCTGGCCGTCCTCGGAGCGCAGCTCCTCCATCTGCTCGGGCGAAATACCCAGCAGCTCGCCCAAAATGCCCATCATCTCACCACGCATACGGTCACTCGTATCGTCGTCGGCAAAGCGGCGCACCTCGACGCGCGCCAACGAATCGACCGTCATGCGCTCCTTGCCGCTCAGCCCTAGGTCGGACCACGCGAGCATATACGGCCAAGCACGCTCGGCAAACGAACGGGCCGAGACAATCGGCGTCGTCGGCAGCTGGCGGCGAGCCGTCTCTCCCTGGCGCACGAGCATCAGCAGCAGCGAGCAAGCCTCGGGCTTGCCGGTGGCCATTGGGATGTCGTCGAAGGGTCGGTTGCGGTCCACGTGCGCCTCGAGCGTGCCATCGACCTCGCCCGGCTCAAGCCCGCCGAGCAGCTGCGCCGCGCGGTCGAGCATGTCGACCGGACCGTCAAGCGTCGAGAGCGCTTGCGCCAGCACGCGCTCCATGCAATCCTCCACCGCGTTGAGCGTCACGAGCTCCTGCGGCACCACGGCAGACGTACGGTTGCGCACGCGCGCCACAAACTCGAGCGTCGACAGGTATACGTCGCCAAAGGGCGCGTAATCGCCCTGGTAGCCACCGCAAAGTGCCGGTGCCGCCAACGCGTACTCGGTCTTGGAAAGCGGGCTCAACGCCATCGCACCCAGCTCGAGCGCTGTGTCCTCTAGCATGAGACCCAGCGTGCGAGAGCGCAGGCGCTCGGCGTCGCCCGCCGACACATCGCGGTCGAGCACACGCGCGGCATCCGGCGCATCGCGCTCAACCGTGCGAATATGTAGGCGCTCGGCAATCGCGCGGACGGCGGCACAGCGAGCAGCCTCGGCCTCCTCCTGCGCCGGCGTAAAGATGCGGTTGCGTCCCAGCACCAGGCCGACCACATTACGCGGACCCAGGGCGTCAACGGCAAGCGCCGCCAGCAGGGACGACGGCAGATCGCCCCCGAGCGCCACCACGGCGCGCGACGTACCGCGGGCGCGGGCATTATCGCGAACGGCGAGCACCAGCGCCTGCCACAACCACTCCTCGGAACGAAACTCGGGCAGCTCGTGGTCCTCCAAGGCATCGAGCATCACACCGCGCTGAATCTCCTGAACCAGTAGGCTCTCTTCAAAACATGGTGCTTGGGCCACCACGCGACCGCAGTCGTCGAGCACAAACGAGCCACCGGTATACACCGACTCGTCGTACGCACCAACCGGCGCCATGCAGGCAAACCACACGCTGCGCTTGGAGGCAATCTTGCGGTAGGCTCCGCTGCGCACGGCGGCGATCGCGGCGGTCTCGCGGTCGGTCATATCGAATGCGTTGAACTGGAAATACGCAATGAGGTCGACGCCGGTCGGCAGCATCTCGAGCTCGCGGTCCA
The DNA here is from genome assembly GCA_022739635.1 of Collinsella sp. GTDB lineage: Bacteria > Actinomycetota > Coriobacteriia > Coriobacteriales > Coriobacteriaceae > Collinsella. The sequence continues at coordinate 5,833 of JAIIUG010000068.1, forward strand.
AGTCGAAGATCACGGCGATGCGCACGCCGTCCACGTCGAACACCGGCGGCGCCCAACGCGCGTCGTTGTTCTCGCCACGCTGCAGGGCAATGCTCGAACGGGTCGGCACCACATGGCCGTCCTTGAGCATCATGTAGTCGAGCAGGGGCTGGCCCTCAAACGAAACCGCCGCGGGCACGATGCAGATCATATCGAGCTCTTGGATACGCTCGGCGACGCCGGTCAAGCCGGCAAGCATGTCGTGCTCAAAGTCGGCAGCGCCCACCAGGCCGCCGGGCAGGGCCCCCATAAAGAGCGGAGCCGGCACGCACAGCACGCGCGCACCGCGCTCGTGGGCCAGGCGCGCCTGGTCCTCGATGCGACCGCAGATACCCTCAATATCACCCAGGCGCATATCGATCTGTGCAAGTGCGAGCTTCATGGCTCAGCCCTTTCCGTCGTAAACCATCGTTGTCGTAGTAAAAGCGCCGGCCGCATGATGCAGTCGGCGCTCGCATGTGCATATGCTAGCTATGATACCCCGAGCGGGGGCGCGCTCCTAGAACGTCGCGGACCACAGCCCGTGCAGGTTGCAATAGGCGTAGACGGTACCGGTCTTGGAACCGCCGGCAAAAAACGTCGCGGGCTTCATGCCGGGCTGGAGGTAGTGGACCTCCAGACGGCCCTCGGCCTCAAGGGCGATCCACTCGATGTAGTGCTCGGGCACCATAGGATGCTCGACCGAACCCACGCGTGCGCGGATCACGTGACCGTCGCGCTCGCTCTCGACGACTGGCACGTGCTTCTCGTGCGCCGCGTCCTCGGTGTTCGCGGTCAGCTCCGTGCAGCCGGCAGGGGTTGCAACGTCGTTGCCAAGGGCGGCAATGAGCTTGCCGTCGGGGTCCTTAAAGAATTTTGCCATGATGTTCTCCTTTGCTGATGTGCCGGTGTTCTCGATGCTTCTTATGCCCAAAGGCAGGCAAACCATCCACGGCATGGCAAATGAACACATAACGAGCGAGACTAGCGCCCGTCGCCGCCGAGCAGCGCCAGAACATCCTCGCGGGTAAACAGCGCCGACGAGATGCCGTCACCGCCAAGCACGCTGTTGACCAGGTCGCGTTTGGACTCCTGCATCTGCATGATGCGCTCCTCGATCGTGTCCTTAGCGATGAGCTTGTACACGGTCACGGTATGTTGCTGGCCAATACGATGCGCGCGGTCGGTCGCCTGGTCCTGCGCGGCCACGTTCCACCACGGGTCGTAGTGGATGACCACGTCGGCCGCCGTCAGGTTAAGGCCCACGCCACCCGCCTTGAGCGAAATCAAGAACACCGGCACCTCGCCCGCTTGGAACTGCGCGACCATCTTGGCGCGGCTCTCCTTAGACGAAGCGCCCGTGAGCTTAAGAAAGCCGATGTCCTCCTTGGCCAAGCGCTTGCCGATAATATCGAGCATGCCCGTAAACTGGCTGAACAGCAGAATGTGGTGCCCGCCGTCGAGCGCACCGTGCACGAGCTCCATACAAGCGTCGAGCTTGGCGCTCCCCGCCTTGTAGTCCTCGTAGTGCAGGTGTGGGTCACAGCAGATCTGGCGCAGTTTGGTGAGCTCGGCGAGCACCTTGAGCTTGTCCTTCTTAAACTCGGATGCCTCACGATGCTGCACCTGCCGGGCGATGCGGTCCTGGTTGGCCAGATAGAGCTTGCGCTGCTCGCCGGTGAGCTGTGCCATGACGGTGTCCTCGATCTTCTCGGGCAGGTCTGCCACCACGTCTTCCTTAACACGGCGCAGCACAAACGGCGACACGAGCGACTGTAGGCGAGCGGCGCTATCGCCCTCGGCATGCTCGACGGGGCTCTCAAAGCGCTTGGCAAACGACTCGCGCGTCCCCAAAAGGCCCGGCATCAAGAAGTCGAAGATGCTCCAGAGCTCGGACAGGCGGTTTTCGATGGGCGTGCCCGTCAGGGCAAAGCGCACGCCGGCCGGCAGGCGCTTGGCGGCGCGCGCCACCTGCGTGAGCGGGTTTTTAATGTACTGGGCCTCGTCGAGCACGACGCGGGCAAAGTCCTGCTCGGCATACTCGTCGATATCGCGGCGCATGAGGTCGTACGACGTCACGACCACGTTATGCTCGGCCACGCCGGCGATCTGCACGCGGCGTTGAGCCTTGGCGTCCACAATGGCGCACACGTCGAGCGAAGGCGCAAAGCGCTCCAGCTCGGCAGTCCAGTTATACACGAGCGACGCGGGGCATACCACGAGCGTGGGCTTGGCGTCTCCCGCTTCCACGCGCGCCAGGATATGCGCGATCATCTGCAGGGTTTTGCCCAGGCCCATGTCGTCGGCCAAAATGCCGCCGAGGCCCAGGTGTTCGAGCGAGCCGAGCCACTGGTAGCCGTCGACCTGATAGCCGCGCAGTGTGGCCTTGAGCGAGGCAGGTACCGTAAAGTCCATCTTGCCGAGCGTATCCAGGCGCTCGACGGTGCGGCGGAACGCGGCGTCGCGATCGGCCTCGAGCGCCGGCGTGCGCGCGAGCATGCTATCGACAAACAGGGTACTCGACGCGGGAAGCGACACGCCATCGAGCAGGTCGACGGCGTCGACACCCAGGTCCTCGGCAAGACCAAACGCGGCGCGGGCACCCTCGTCCAGGCGTACAATGTCGCCGGACGTCAGGCGCGCAAACGTCTGGTGGCGCTTGTACGAGTCCAGATAGATGGCAAGATCTGCCGCCGAAAGACCGCTCGCGCCCAGTTCGACATCGAGCAGGTTGCTCTTGACGGTCGCGCGCACCGAAAGCTTGGGCGCAGGGCGCACCGAGATCTGGCGCAGGCGGTCGCTGAGCATGACCTCGCCCAGCTCGGACAGGGCGGACAGGCCCTCGGTCAGCAGGCAGAACAAGCGGGCGTCATCGCGCTCCTCAAACGCCAGGCCGCCCTCGTAAAAGTCGAAATACAGAGCCGCCGTGTCCATAACGCGAAACTCTGCCACCTCATCGCGCGGCGGCACGCCCGGGCGCTGGTCTTCGAAGGGGCTTCCCGGAGCACCCAGGCTAAAGAGATCTGCCGACCAGTCGCCGTAGCTAACCGTAATCTTGCAGGTCACGAGCCTATCGTCGACGCCAATCGCCATGGCAAAGCTCGGCTCGGGCGCCACGGTATCGAGCGCAGCGGGCGCGGTAAGGTCGGTGTAGTCGCGCAAAATGGGCAGCGCCATGCGACAGAATTCGCCCACCTGCTCGGCGGCGATATGGACCGGCGTGCGACAGGGCAACAGACGCGACAGAAACGGTGCGGCATGCTGGGCAAACGCCGCATCGGCGCGGCGCGCGCGGTGCGTGTCGACCAGATAGGCAACGTCGCCCGAGGCAAAGCAGTACATATCGGCAGGCAGGCGCAGGTCGTAGCTGCCACCGGCCGCCGGCGCGATTTTGGCGGCAAGAAGCGGCGGTTGTTTTGCCGAGGCCTCGTCCTCCCCCACCGGCGACAACTCAACCGCTACCTCATAGGAACGATGCGTTGTCGTTCCCCGCGACCAGGCGGGCTCAAAGGAAATGGTCCGGCCAGGTAGCAAGTCCAGCATGTATACGATGTCATGCTCGGACAGCGGCAGCTGGCGCTCGGCGACAAAGCCGCTGCGTGCAAAATCGTACGACGCCGAACGCGAACTCGTGATGTCGCTCAGATACACAACCGTTGCCACAACAAGGTCGAGCAGGCGCACCGAAACCTCGTCAAAGGCTTCGGGCGTATGGACAAACGTGAGCTTCTTGCCGTACGAGAAGGTGCCGCCTCGGACATAGGCATCGGCCATGCCGTCGATATCCTTGACCACGTAGGACACCGAGCCACAGCGGATGCGAAGCTCGAGCGCCCAGCTAAAGCGGTCGGCAAACAGCGGATTGTAGTACGGCACCAGCGAGGGCTCCAATACCGCCTTGGGGGCATCGGGGTCGACTGTGCCGGCGAGCTTGCGGCGCATGCTCGCCAGCTCATCCATGCGCGCGTCCGAAAGATCGGAAAGCGCCGCCACAAGGCTCGGGCTCGTGGGGACGGGCGCCGGGAAGGGAAAGTTGGGGTTGACGGCCGGCGCGGCGGACGCGGCGCGCGCGGGCTGTTTCGGCTGCGCCGTAAACGTGCGAACCGGCGTGCGCAAACCTTCGACGGGCTCGGCGCCGCTGGCATCCAAATACGCCAGCGCCGTGGCAATAGCGTGCTTACACATACCGGGATAGCGGTATGCGGCGGGGCAGTCGCAGTCGTAGTCGATAACCTCGTGCTCGTCCATGTCGAGCGCCACGTGCGTCTTGTACAGGTCGCCGCGCGAGCCGCGCACCGAGCCCTCAACCGTCACGTTTTTGGAGAAGCGCGAGCCGCTGTCCTCGATCGACAGCACGGCGCCGTTAAGCATGAGCGAACGCCCCTTCATAAAGGTGCCGCTCAACGCCGCCTCTTTGCGAAGCGCCTGCACAAACGTCCCCTGCGCCATCACTTCCTCCAATCTCACCCGGGGTAGCTTAGATCACCGTCACGCGGCCTTGGTTACCCACGATGGCCTTGGCCTCGGCCAGCAGCGGAATCGAGCGCGCGTTGACCTTGGCAGGCACCTCGGCGCGCAGCACGCGCCCGTCCACCTGCTCGATAAAGATCTCCACGCGATCGCCGCCCGGGTTAGCGGTGAGCACCGTGGCAAGACGCGCCATATTGCCCTGGCTAAAGCGGCTGTTGGGCACCATGACCTCAAACACCTTGGGCTTGTTATTCTCCTCGTTGAGCTCCAGCGGCACAATCTCCTGCGCGATGATCTGGTCACCGCGGTCCGAGCGCTCGAGCTTGCCCTTGATGCGCACAAAGGCGTCGGACAGCTGCGCGCCTGTCTCGGGATCGACCTCGCCGTACAGGTACCCCTCGGCCTCCTTATAGGTCTTGGGGAACACCACGACGGTGGCCTCGCCTTCCATGTCCTCGAGCTGTACGATGCCCATGGGGTCGCCGTTTTTGGTCACGCGCTTGGACACGCTCGAGACCATGCCGGCCCACCACAGCGCCTTGCCCTCGGGAATCTCTTGGTTGATGGTGCCGCCCGTAGGATTCTGGACTTCGTAGCCGGTATCGATCTGCGAGAACGAAAAGTCGCGCGCCTTGGCGAGCGCATACTCAAACGGGCGCAGCGGGTGGTCCGAGACATAGATGCCCAGAACCTCTTTCTCCTGGCTCAGCTTGAGGTGGCGGTCCCATTCCTGGCCGTCC
>JAIIUG010000069.1:0-10818 GCA_022739635.1 Collinsella sp.
GCAACGGTGGCCGCAGCGGCTCCGGTCGTTCGAATGAGTCGCGCGATCGTCGCGACCCGCGTGCCAGCCGCGATCGTCGCGATGATTGGCGCAACTACGACGACACCCGCGAGGAGCGCCGTGGCGGCTATCGCGGCGGGCGTGGCGGCAACCAGGCCGGCTCCCGCGGCGGTCGTGCCGGCGGCCGCGATAACCGTGGCAGCTATGGTAACAATCGTGGCGGCAAGCGCGGCGGCAGCTCCCGTCGTCCCGGCGACGGCGGCGGCAAGCGCAAATAACACACGCATCGCCCGCTAGAGCGAGGTGAACCAAGGGCTCCGAGCAACTACGCTCTGAGCCCTTTTTAGTGGGCGCAGTTTTAGGTTGGAGATTCGCGTATGCGGGGTTCAGGCATCGACGGAGAACGTGAAACTCCCCACTGACACGCGGCGGCTGCGGTGCCCGGGCGGACACGCCAGGGATTCCGCTCGCCGTCTGGCGCCCCTGCTGCCATCTGGCTTTCACGCTCGCATTCTTTTGGATGTGAGCGTGTTTTTTCATGGCATGCACGGGTCCCCCCGGGTGCACCGTGCATTTTTGGGAGTATTCAGCAGGCCGGGGCGGCTGCATACGCGCCGGAAGCGTCTTTTTGGGCCAGCGAGATCCTCCGACAGACTATTTGGGTTGGCGGACGGGGTCCGGCGCGGCAATATCACGCGTTTCGCGTCGCGCCGGGCCCCAAAATGACGCCGATCGTGCGGCCTCCCCGATTCACGGCGTCGCCGACGGGGACCGCGATGCTGAATACTCCGGTTTTTGCACGGTCCAAGCGGGGGTACGTTGGGACGGGAAGGGGTGCCCCCGTCTATTTATGCATAACAAAAGCGAAATTATGCAAGACAATAGGGCATCATGCGCCGAATACCCAGATTGGGGGCGACATGCGCCGCGATAAGGAATCGGGTGCCCCACCGGGAATAGCCATGAGGGTTACAAAACTATAGAGACATCCAAATATCGCCTAAATACCGTTTATCGAAGAAAAAATACCGTTCACCGGTCATAATGATTGTTCTGGCTTTGGGCTTGTCTACAATAGCTCCCGTAAAAAGAAATGCGGAAGGTTACCGAGTCCCTCGGACGTGGGCCTAACCAAAGTCTTTGAACGGATGTGTCTCTATGGACGCATCCGCTTGATTTTGGTTGGGCTATATTTATGAAGGGACATGCCACCATGGGTTTCTTTTCTCGCCTGATGGGCGGTTCGGATGAGCAGAAGACTGCAGCCTCCGAGTTCGAAATCCTCGCTCCTGTTTCCGGCGAGCTTGTTCATCTGGAAAAAACCAATGATCCCGCTTTTAGCAGCCGTGCTGTTGGCGATGGCGTTGCCGTGGTTCCCCAAGAGGGAACGGTGTGCGCTCCTGTCTCCGGTACCGTCGCGGCGCTGTTCCCGACTGAGCACGCGCTGGGCATCATGTCTGACGACAGCTCTGCTCAGGTGATGCTGCATATCGGAATCGACACTGTTAAACTTGAGGGCAAGGGCTTCCATGCGCTTGTTGCCCAGGGTGACCATGTCGACGCGGGCCAGCCCCTCGTCGAGGTCGATTTCGACGCGGTCCGCGCCGCCGGCTTCGATCCCACGGTCTTCGTTATCGTGTGCGAGCGCTCGGAGAAGTCGACTCTTCGTGAGCATGCTTCCGGCCCTGTTGCTGTTAAAGAGCCTGTCGTCTGGCTTTCCGAGTAAATTCTTGTGGTGGGTACCGTGGTTATCAAGCGAGTTTTCAACAATAACGTCGCAATGGTCACTTCGGACGATGGCTCCGAGCTCATTGTCATCGGTCGAGGCCTCTGCTTTGGCCGTCATGCCGGCGACGCTATCGATGAAGCATCGATCGAAAAGACCTATGCGCTGCAGGAGGGCACTTCTCAGGATTCGCGTACGATCGACCGCTTGGCACATCTTTTAGAGTCCATCCCCACCGTCAACCTCGTGATTTCCGAGGACATCGTTCAGATGCTTCGTCGAGAGCTCAATGTTGATGTCAACGACAAGATTCTCATTGCTCTCGCAGACCATATCAGCCTTGCTTTGGAGCGCGAGCGCAAGGGCGTCTCCTGTGAGAATCCGTTGCTGCTCGAGATCCAGCAGTTCTATCGCAAGGAGTATGCGCTTGCGGGCCGTGCGCTGCAGATTATCAAGGAGTATATGGGCATCCAGATGAGCGAAGAAGAGCAGGGTTTTATTACGCTGCATATCGTCAACGCCACCATGCCGCAACGCTCCGATCGTCTTATCATCTCGGTCCAGCTTGTTCGCGACGTGCTCGCGATTGTTTCTGAGCGCTATTCTACGACCCTCGATGACACCTCGCTGCCCTATGAGCGTTTCGTTCGTCACCTGCAGTTTTTCGCTCAGCGAGCGCTCGATCCTGCGGCCGGGCAAATCAATGGCGACGCGCTGTTCCGAATCGATGAAACGGCGTATCCGTGCGCATTCTCGTGCGCGGACGCCATAGCCGCCCACTTGTCGTCTACCTATAACGTTGTCGTTACCGATGCCGAGAAGAGTTATCTCGCATATCACATTGTTAACCTGCTTGGAGAACCTGGTCTCTAGGTATAACGTGCCCACACATCGATTGATATAAGGCAGGGCTTATGGCCTTGTCCAGGGCACATCTGTCTCAATTTGCGGAAAAGGAAGGGGAGTACCGCTATGACCGCAAAAAAGAAGTTCAATTTCAAAGCGCCGTTGGAGGTGTTCGCGAAGTCGATCGTTCAGCCGATGATGTATCTCTCGGTTGCCGGCATTTTGCTCATCGTGGGCATTATTCTGACCAACAAGACCATCTGCGCCGTGATCCCTGTGCTGGGCTCCGGCCCGTTCCAGCTTGTGGGCGCCGTTGTCTATCAGTCGCTGATGTTTATCATCAACAACCTCTCGATTCTGTTCTGCGTGGGCATCGCCGGCGCCATGGCAAAGAAGAACAAGGGCCATGCTTCGCTGATCGCCCTGATGTCGTTCTTCCTGTTCCTGCAGGCTAACAACATCGTGCTCAACGCCACCGGCTCTCTTGCCGAAGCGAGCGGCATGCTCGGCCTTACCGGAACCGGCCAGAGCACCGTTATGGGCATTCAGGTGCTCGATACCGGCGTGTTTGGCGGCATCATTCTTGGTTGCATCACCGGTGCTGTGTTCAACAAGTACTCGAACAAGCAGTTCCCCATTGCCCTTTCGATGTTCTCGGGCGTTCGCTTCCCGTTCCTGATCATGATCATCATCTCCTGGATCATGGGCGCTGGCTTCTGCATCGTTTGGCCTCCGGTTCAGGGTGCCATCTCCTCCGTTGCCGGCATCATTAAGGAGTCGGGCAACATCGGTCTGTTCATCTACGGCATGCTCAACAAGCTGCTCGTTCCCACCGGTCTGCACCACCTCATCTACACCCCGTTCCAGTTCTCCGATGTGGGTGGCACCCTGACGCTGGGCGATCAGGTTATCGCCGGCGCCTATCCCATCCGTGTCGCCGAGATGGCAATGACGGGCCAGCCCTTCTCCGATAGCACCTATTTCAACAGCTACACCTTCAACAACCTGTGGCCCTACATCGGTATCGGTCTCGCCTTTATCTTCACCGCTTACAAGGGGAACAAGGATAAGACCAAGGCCGTTATCATCCCGCTGATCATCACCGCCGTGCTCTCCTGTGTCACCGAGCCCATGGACTTCCTCTTTGTCTTTGCCGCTCCCGTGCTCTTTGTCGTTCACTCGATTCTTTCCGGTATCTTCCTGGTCCTGCTCAAGGTTCTCTCCGTGCCCGCTTCGACTGCAGGCGGCATCATCAACATCGTGGTTTCCAACCTGGTCCTCGGTGTCGACAAGACCAACTGGCCGGTTATGCTGGTGCTTGGAGTCGTCAACGCCGCTCTGTACTTCTTCCTCTTCACCTTCCTTATTAAGAAGCTCAACCTCCACACGCCTGGCCGCGAGGAGGAGTCCGAGCTCGCCGAGTCCGTTGCCGAGGGCGAGGCCGCCGCGTCTGTCGCGGTGAAGCAGGGCGCTGTTGCCGCAGCTCCCGCAGAGGGCGTCGATGCAGGTATTGCCGACCTGGTCGCAGGTCTTGGCGGCAAGGACAACATCGAGGAGCTCGAGAACTGCTTTACGCGTCTTCGCGTGAACGTTAAGAACCCGGACCTCATCGATGAGAACCTCATCAACCACGTGCCCAACAGCGGCATCAACCGCAACGGCAACAATATCCAGATCATCTTTGGCATGAAGGTCGCCGAGATGCGCGACAAGGTCGAAAACGCAATTGAGAAGGAGCAGTAAACAATGATCATTACTCTGTGTGGTGGCGGATCCACCTTTACCCCCGGCATCGTCAAGTCCATCGCTCTGCGCAAGGACGAGCTCGACGTTGACGAGATTCGCCTGTACGACATCAACGAGGAGCGCCAGCGCAAGATCGGCGTGCTCGTGGACTGGATTCTGCACGAGGACCTCGGCCTGGACATCAAGCTTACGGTGACCACCGACAAAAAGACGGCTTTTACCGACGCGAGCTTCGTGTTTGCCCAGATGCGCGTGGGCGGCTATGCCATGCGCGAGCAGGACGAGAAGATTCCGCTGCGTCACGGCTGCGTTGGTCAGGAGACCTGCGGTTGCGGCGGCCTTGCCTACGGCATGCGCACCATCTTCCCCATGGTCGAGCTGATCGATGACGTTGAGAAGTACGCCAAGAAGGACTACTGGATTCTCAACTACTCCAACCCTGCTGCCATCGTGTCCGAGGGCTGCCGCGTGCTGCGTCCCAACGCTCGCATCATCAACATCTGCGACATGCCGATCGCAATCATCGACGTGGTTTGCGCCGCGCTCGACATCGACAAGAAGGATGTCGAGTACGATTACTTTGGCCTCAACCACTTTGGCTGGTTCACCTCGATTCGCCACAAGGGCGAGGAGGTGCTCCCGCAGCTGCGCGAGTACATCAAGGAGCATGAGATTCTGCTGCCCGACTCCTACCTCAAGGGCATGGGCTCGCTGATGTCCAAGAAGCCCGAGGAGGCCACCGACGAGCACCCCGAGCAGAACCGCCACACCAAGGGCAGCTGGTACTACGTCTGGAAGGGCGAGTACGAGATCATGGAGTGCTTCCCGGAGTACCTGCCCAACACGTATCTGAACTACTACCTGCAGCAGAAGGAGTTCGTCGAGCATTCCAACCCCGAGCGCACCCGTGCTAACGAGGTTGAGGAGACGCGCGAGAAGAACCTCTTCGACGGCATCGACCACTACGAGAAGACGGGCGAGATCGACGAGAGCACGTTCTATGCGGGCAGCCACGGCGACTGGATTGCCGACCTGGCTATCGCTCTGAAGAACGATACCAAGCAGCGCTTCCTGGTCATTTGCGAGAACAAGGGCGCTATCCCCAACATGCCCTACGACGCTATGGTCGAGCTGCCTGCCTACATTGGCAAGAACGGCCCCGAGGTCATCAGCCGCGACAACATTCCTCTGTTCCAGCAGGGCCTCATGATGCAGCAGCTGAACTCCGAGAAGCTCGTGGTCGAGGCTACGATCGAGGGTTCTTACGAGAAGGCGCTCAAGGCCTTTACGCTGAACAAGACCGTGCCTTCGATGAAGGTCGCCAAGGAGGTTCTCGACGACATGATCGAGGCCAACAAGGGTTACTGGCCCGAGCTTAAGTAAAAGCAACAGGGTCGCCGGCCGCATACCTGGAGCAATGCCCCGTCCACGCGATTGCGTGGGCGGGGCATTGTCATTTGGTAACGCGTTTTATCAAATATGGCATTTATCTGCGGTAATGTTCTATTTCACCGCCGAGGGTGACATTTCATACCGCCTGCCGAACTGCGTGGAGACCTAACAACTTTTTAGGTCAGTGTTGTGCGTGTAGCAACTTCGCCCGGTCTCGCCTCCGGGCTGCCGCATGAGAGGGGATCTTATGGCACGACTGCACGTAATGGAACGCAGCCACGCTCAGGCCGTCATGGACGACCTGCACGATGCGCTCGGACGTCGTCTGGCGGTGAGTTCGCTCGCCCCGTGTCCCGTTGAGTTTACGGCGGCGCTCGTCAACCTGTGCTCCACCCAGAGCTGCGGCAAGTGCACGCCCTGCCGCGTGGGCCTGAGCGCGCTGAGCGATCTGCTCGCCGATGTGCTCGAGGGCCGCGCCGACGAGTCCACGCTCAACTTGATTGAGCGCACTGCCCGCACCATCTATCTTTCGAGCGACTGCGCCATCGGCTACGAGGCCGGCGCCATGGCGCTCACGGCTATCCGTGGCTTCCGCGACGATTTTGAGCACCACATTCGCGAGCACTCCTGCGGCTTTGACCGCGAGGCTCGCGTCCCGTGCGTCTCGGGCTGCCCGGCGCATGTCGACATTCCCGGTTATATTTCGCTGGTCGAGGCGGGTCGTTATGCCGACGCCGTCAAGGTCATCCGCAAGAACAACCCGCTGCCGCTCGTCTGCGGCCTGGTGTGCGAGCATCCCTGCGAGATGCACTGCCGCCGCGGCATGGTCGACGACCCCATGAACATTCTCGCCCTCAAGCGTTTTGCCGTTGAGCATAGCGACCTGAACGACCACAAGCCGCATGTGGTGGACAACACCGGTAAGCGCGTCGCCGTGATTGGCGGCGGCCCGGCCGGCCTTTCCTGCGCCTACTACCTGGCCGTGATGGGCCATAAGGTGACGATCTTTGAGCAGCGTCACCACTTGGGCGGCATGTTGCGCTACGGCATCCCCAGCTACCGCCTGCCGCGCGAGCGCTTACAGGCCGAGATCGACTGGATCTTGAGCGCCGGCATCGACGTGGAACTCGACCACTCCGTCAACGGCGAGGAGCTTGCCCGCCTGCGCGACGAGTTTGATGCCGTCTACCTGGCCATTGGCGCCCACAGCGATAAGAAGCTCGGCCTTCCGGGCGAAGAGGCGCCCGGCGTGGAGTCGGCCGTCAAGATGCTGCGTGCCATCGGCGACGATGAGCTGCCCGACCTGAGCGGTCAGCGCGTGTGCGTCATCGGCGGCGGCAATGTGGCCATGGACGTGGCGCGCTCTGCCGTGCGTTGCGGTGCCGAAAAGGTGAGTATCGTCTACCGCCGTCGCATCTGCGACATGACGGCCCAGGATGCCGAGATTGCTGGCGCCCAGGCCGAGGGCTGCGAGGTGCTGGAGCTCACCGCCCCGCTCGCTATCGAGACGGGCGAGGAAGGTCGCGTGAGTGGCCTGCGCGTGCAGCCGCAGATTATCGGCGAGCCCCGTCGTGGGCGTCCGGCTCCGCGTGCCGCCGCCACGCCCGAGCGCGTCATTCCCTGCGAGCGTGTGTTTGTGGCCATTGGCCAGGACATCGATTCCAAGCCGTTTGAGGACATGGGCATCGCCTGTAAATGGGGCTGCGTGGTCACCGATTCGGACGGCGCCGTGCCCAACTTCGATGGTCTCTTTAGCGGCGGCGACTGCCAGACCGGTCCCGCCACCGTCATCCGAGCCATCAACGCCGGCCGCGTTGCTTCGGCAAATATCGACCGCTACCTGGGCTTCGATCATAAGATCAAGCTCGACGTTGAGCTGCCGACCGTCCAGTTTAAGGGCAAGCATGAGTGCGGCCGCTGCGAGCTGGGCGAGCGCGAGGCCGGCGAGCGCATCCACGATTGGAATCTGGTCGAGCAGGGCCTTACCGAAGAGGAAGCACGCCAGGAGGCAAGCCGCTGCCTGCGTTGTGACCACTTTGGCTTTGGCGCGTTCCGCGGAGGGAGGAACCTGGAATGGTAGAGCCCAACAAAACCACTGTCAGCGACAACACCGAAAGCGGAGCACTCAACATGGTTAAGCTCACGATCGATAATTGCGAGGTCGTGGTGCCCGAGCACACCACGATCCTGGACGCGGCCAAGTCCGTCGGCATCCAGATTCCCACCCTGTGCTACCTGCGCGATCTAAACGAGATTGGCGGTTGCCGCGTGTGTGTGGTCGAGGTTGAGGGCTGCGACCAGCTGGTTGCCGCCTGCAACAACTACGTGCTCGACGGCATGGTGGTCCACACTAACAGCCCCAAGGCCCGCGAGGCGCGTCGCACCAACGTGCAGCTGCTGCTGTCCCAGCACGACTCGCGCTGTACGAGTTGCGTGCGCAGTGGGAACTGCAACCTGCAGACCATCGCCAACGACCTGGGCATCTTCTATCTGCCGTACGAGCAGCACCTGGCACGCGAGGGCTGGGACTTCGATTTCCCCATCATCCGCGATAACGACAAGTGCATCAAATGTATGCGCTGCATCAAGGTGTGCGAGAGCGTGCAGGGCTTAGGGATTTGGGACCTGACCAACCGTGCCACGCATACCGCCGTGGGCACCCGTGGGCGTGCGCCGATCGGCAAGACCGATTGCGTCGCGTGCGGTCAGTGCATCACGCATTGCCCGACGGGCGCCCTGCGCGAGCGTGACGATACCGAGACCGTGTTCGACGCCATCGCTGATCCCGACAAGATCGTGCTGGTGCAGATTGCGCCGGCCGTGCGTAGCGCCTGGGGCGAGGAGCTCGGCATTCCGCGCGAGGAGGCCACCGTCGAGCGCCTGGCTTGCGCACTGCGCCGCGTGGGCTTTGAGTACGTGTTCGACACCGACTTCTCGGCTGATCTCACCATTATGGAGGAGGGCTCCGAGCTGTTCGAGCGCCTGGGTAAGGCCGCCAAGGGCGAGGGCGACAGCCGCGGCTGGCCCATGTTCACGAGCTGCTGCCCGGGCTGGGTACGCTTTGTAAAGGCACGCTATCCGGAGTTTGTCGATAGCCTGTCCACGTCCAAGTCGCCGCAGCAGATGTTCGGCGCCATCGCCAAGACCTACTACGCCAAGGTGCTGGGCGTGGAGCCCGAGCGCCTGTTTGTGGTGTCCGTGATGCCGTGCACGGCCAAGAAGGCCGAGTGCGCGCTGCCGAGCATGGTGGGCGAGGACGGCACGCCCGATGTTGACGTTGCGCTGACGGTGCGCGAGATGGTGCGCATGATCCGCGCGAACCACGTGAGCGTGGATACGCTGGTTGAGGAGCCGCTCGATACGCCGCTGGGCTTTGGCACGGGCGCGGGTGTGATCTTTGGCGCCACGGGCGGCGTGATGGAGGCCGCCGTGCGCTCGGCATATTACCTGGTGACGGGCAAGAATCCCGACGCCGACTTCTTTACCGACGTGCGCGGACTCGACGGCTGGAAGGAAGCCGTGGCCGATATCGATGGCACCAGGGTGCGCGTCGCCGTGACGCACGGGCTGGGCAACGCCGCTCGTCTGCTCGACGCGATTCGCGACGGCCGCGTGAGCTATGACTTCGTTGAGGTCATGGCGTGCCCGGGCGGCTGCGTCGGTGGCGGCGGTCAACCCATCCACGACGGCTGTGAGCTGGCAGCCGAGCGCGGTCAGGTGCTGTGGGGTCTGGATGCCGCTGCGGACATTCGCTTCTCGCACGAGAATCCCGATGTCCAGGCGTGCTACCGCGAGTTCTTGGGCGAGCCGCTCTCGCCGCTGGCCGAGGAGCTGCTGCATACCGACCATCACGCCTGGTCGATGCCTAACGAGGGGGCGTGCTAGCGATGCGCGCGTTTGATTTTGAGATGTCGCGCCGGGGGTTTGCCTCGGCGCTCGCCGCGGGCGCTCTGTCGCTTGCGCTCGTGGGCTGTGGCGGCGGGGCTGCCGGTGCCGGGTCCGCCGCGGGCTCGGCTGCCACGGACGGCGCCGGTGCTGCTGCAGAGCCGGTCGAGGTACACGTCGCCTCGCTCAAGGGGCCGACCTCGATTGGCCTGGTGCAGTTTATGGACCAGGCTGCCGATGGCGAGACGGACAATGAGTTCGACTTTGCGATCAACACTGCCGCCGACGAGATTGTGCCCAAGGTCATTCAGGGCGATATCGACATTGCCCTGGTGCCCGCCAACGTGGCGAGCGTGCTCTACAACAAGACCGAGGGCGCGGTGCAGGTCATCGACATCAACACGCTGGGCGTGCTGAATGTGGTGACGGGCGACGCGAGTGTGGCCTCGTTTGGCGATCTGGCGGGCCATACCGTCTACATGACGGGCAAGGGCACCACGCCGGAGCACGTCATGAACTACCTGCTGGAGCGCGCGGGCCTGACCGGCCAGGTGACGCTCGAGTTTAAGAGCGAGCCCACCGAGGTGCTGTCGGCCCTGCTTGCCGACCCGTCCGCCGTGGGAGTGCTGCCGGAGCCGTTCAAGACCGCTGCCATCGCCAAGAGCGAGGGCAAGCTGTCGGCACCGGTGAGTCTGACCGATGTGTGGGACGAGCTGGCGGGTGATACGGGCTCGCGCTTGCTGACGGGCGTGACCGTGGTGCGCCGCGCGTTTGCCGAGGAACATCCCGAGGCCGTTGCGGAGTTCTTGAGCTGCCATGCGGCGAGCGCTAAGGCTGTCAATGCGGCGCCGGCAGACTGGGCGCAGGCCGTGGTCGATGCCGGCATCGTGGACAACGCCAAGATCGCCGAGAAGGCGATTCCCGGGTGCATGCTTGTCTGCCAGACGGGCAAGGATATGAAGGCGGCACTTAGCGGGTATCTGCAGGTGCTGGCCGATGCGGATGCGAGTGCCGTGGGCGGCAAGCTCCCGGCTGATGATTTCTACTACTTGGAGTAGCCCGTGCGCGCGTTTGCTCGACAAATGACAGAGCGTATGAAGGCGGTGGCGGCAGCAAGTGCCGTCGCCGCCTTTTGGCTTGCCGCGTGGATGCTGGTGGCGACGCTGGTGGCGCAGCCGCTGTTTTTGCCGGGGCCGGGTGCTGTTGCCTTGGCGCTGCTGCGC
>JAIIUG010000070.1:0-10711 GCA_022739635.1 Collinsella sp.
CAGCCCGTGGGAGGCCAGGGCGCCGCTGACCGGTGGACGGCACCGAGCCGTCGCAAGACTTGAAGAAGGGGGAGGCCTCGCGGCCTCCCCCTTTTTTGCGATAATACATCACAATGTAGGTGCATTTCACCTGTAACCCGGTTGGGCTTATGGGTAATGAGCTTTTATTTAAAGACAATAAATTTAATCACAAGGGCAACTGTTACGACCACAATGATCAAAAGCAAGAATTGGAGTCGATGCTGCCTACGTCGTTTACTTGATGAAACGAAGATCGTTTTCCCTTGTTTTGGCGTCTCGAGATAACGAGCCGAATGCGTTAAGGTTTGCTTAGGTCGAGGACCTCTTTGATGCCGAGTTACGGGCTTTTTCGTCGGATCGTCATTGATTGCGCTGTTTTTTGATAATGGCGTATCTTTCAGATATACGGGATCGCCCGATGCGACGCCCATATGCTTACGCCCCGTTTGGGCATCCTCGAGCGTTCGATATCGATTTCTTGTCACATACTCGGGCTCTGGATCATTAATGGGCTCTTGCGAGATGTGAGGGCGATGGAACCGTGGCGGCTGCTTGGAAGTATCTTCCCCCTGCGTCGGCATAAACATATTGTTCTGGTTTTGGTCGTCCATGATGCCCTTTAGATCGTTACCAACAACGCGTATGCGCTCATTGTAAGCCCCTTGTTATTTGTAGCTGTGGACATACTCGTAATTTAAGCTCTGGTTCAAAGAACCTTAACCTTCCTAAAACCTTAGTCGGATGCACTTAGATATACTTATAGTACTGGACTTAAAAAACTTTATAGTCGGTGTATATATGAGCACCGGGTGGGCATATATATGAGCGTCAAAAGAAGTCCCAGTCACCTAGAAGATGACTCGGCAGTCCTATAAAGGAGTGGTAAACATGGCAAGCATGGTTCCTTATCGTTCGGTTTTTGGCGTTCGTCCCTCTGCAAGCTCGTTGTTCGATCTGTTTGATGATATGAGTGATTTGGCGAACAGCTCTATTGCCTCTAAGGCGTTCCCCGTTGATGTTGAGGATAAGGGCGATGGCTATGAGGTCAAGGCTTATCTGACCGGCGTCGCCAAGGACGATATCGATGTCGAGCTTAACGAGGGCCGTCTGTCCATTAGCGTGAATGTCGAGGAAGACGAGGAGAACGAGGGCAAGAACTTCCTGCAGAAGGAGTTCAGCTCGTACAGCGCAACTCGTGGCGTGTATCTAAAGGACGCTTCGAGCGAGGGCCTCTCGGCTAAGTACGCTGACGGCATCCTGACCGTTACGGTTCCCAAGATCGTCGAGAAGAAGAACGTTACGAAGATCTCCATTGACTAACTTCGTTGGCGTTCTGTGCTATTAAGAGATAACAAAAGGGGCTGGGAAGCGATTCCCGGCCCCTTTTGCTGTCTAGGATAATCTAATGAATGGTTGCTGGCCGATGCTGGCTTGCGGGGCGTATCGAGAGTTTTCGCGATCCTTGGAGAAGGGTGGCGGAGCTGCCGACCTCGTCATCCAAGGTTGCGGCTAGAGCTTTGGCATAGCTTTTGACGGTAAGGCTCGGGCGATTGTTATCTTGGCTGATATGCATGGCAATGAGCTGTTCAGTGCGATCGGTAACAAGTTCCCGCGCGGCTTCGGCGGCTTGGTCGTTGGAGAGGTGTCCCCTTGCAGACAGGATGCGTTCCTGAAGAAAGCGGGGATATTCTCCCACGCGCAGCATGGTCACATCGTGGTTGCTTTCGAGCGCGAGGACTCGACAATCTTTGAGGGTGTTCATGGCTTGGCTCGATAGCTCTCCGGTGTCGGTGGCAAAGCCGATTGAATCATCGAGGGCGTCGAATCGATAACCGACTGGATTGATGACATCGTGTGATGTTGAGTAGGTTTGCACGTGGATGCCGGCAATGGATAGGATGTCACCGGGATCGAATTCCTCAACAGGCAGATGCGAAAGATTTTCTTTGCCCGAAAGTGTGCCCCTGCTGGCAAAGAGGGGGCCGTGCCAGTGCTTGCACCAGACATCGAGGCCCTTGATGTGATCGCTGTGCTCATGAGTGATGAGAAGAGCCGAGACGTTGTCTGCCGAGAGCCCCAGTTCTGCCATGCGCTTTAATGTCTCGCGGCGAGAAAGACCGTCGTCAATCATGATGAGCCCCCGGGGGCCTTCGATGAGCGCGCAGTTGCCTTTTGAGCCGCTGCCAAGGATATGAAGGTGCAGACGAGACATAAGATTCCAAAGGATACAATGGGTGCGAACGAATAGAGGAGGAAGCAAATGCCAACGGTATCTCAGCAT
Source organism: Collinsella sp. (assembly GCA_022739635.1). Lineage (GTDB taxonomy): Bacteria > Actinomycetota > Coriobacteriia > Coriobacteriales > Coriobacteriaceae > Collinsella. The sequence continues at coordinate 2,303 of JAIIUG010000070.1, forward strand.
TATGGACACCATGCTGCATCCTGGGCCGATGATAAAGCCCTGGCAACGCGGCAGACGGCTGCCCCCGTGGTGCTCATGGTATCAGGTGGTGCGGACTCGACGGCTTTGCTCCTTATGGCATGCACATCAAAGTTGGATATTCTGGATGGGCGTGGTGTAGCCCCCATCGCGCGCGAGCGACTACACGTGCTGCATGTGAACCATCATCTGCGCGGCGAGGCATCCGATGGGGACGAGGCCTTCGTGCGCGGCCTATGCGCACAATATGGCTTGCCGCTGTGTGTTGAGCATGCCTATTTTGATGATGAATCGGGTAATATCGAGGCGGCTGCCCGCGAGGTGCGCTATGCCGCGGCACGGAGGTATGTTCGCGAGCTCTGCACCCAGACGGGGGCACCGCGAACGGCGGCTCGTATCTGCACCGCACACACGTCTTCGGATCGCGCGGAAACGTTTTTGATGAACGCGATTAAGGGTTCGGGGCCCGCTGGTCTATCGAGCATTCCTCGCCGGAGGAATATCGTGGTGCGTCCCTTGCTCGACCTGACCCATGGTGAGCTCGTGGGCTATCTGCAGGTGCATGGTCAGCCGTGGCGAGAGGACGAGAGCAACGAGGACGTGTCGTACTTGCGTAACTACGTGCGCCATCGAGTGATGCCGGTGGTGGCGCAGCGCAACGCGAGCGTCTGTAAGACGATTGGCGCCGCCTGCGAAATCTTAGGCGATGAGGACGCCTTTCTTTCCCAGCTTTCCGCACAGGCGTTTCGAAGCTGTCTGCGTAAGGAGGCGGCGGGTGCACTGGTCCTTGACGCTCGCCGACTGGCCGCGGCCGAGGTGGTGATCGCTCGGCGCATGGTGCGACTGGCGATTAAGCGTATCGACCCCGACGCTCGCCCGGAGATGCGGCATGTGGAGCGCGTGCTCGCCTGTGTCGCCGAAGGATCGGGTTCGGTCACGCTGCCGGCGGGAATCGATGCGCGCGTGGAGTTTGGCATGCTGTCATTCAAGGCTCCGGCGGCGCGCGAGGGGTTAGTTGCCGATTGGGTCACCATTCCCGGTCGATTGCCGCTGGGGGCGGGTCGCATCCTGGTGGCAGAGCCGATGGCCGTCGAGCCGGGGCGTGATATCGTGCGCCGTGCCCGCGAACTCGCGGGTGCCGGAGGGGCGGCCGCTATGGTGGATGCCGCGACGCTGGGCTTTGCCGATCGCGATAGCGAACGGATGCTCGCCGGCTCGTGCGGGGAGATTCCCGCCGAGGCGCGTTTGGCGCGTCTGTGGGTAGACGGTCCCGCGCCGGGGGATGTGATGTGTCCGTTGGGCATGAGTGGGCGAAGTAAGAAGGTATCCGACCTGCTCAACGAGGCTCGTATTCCCGTTTCTGAGCGCGCAGGCGTTCCTGTGGTGAGAACGGCTCCGGGAGGTGCCGTGGTATGGGTCGCAGGCGTTCGCACGGACGAGCGTTTTAAATGCACGGCCGCAACGCGCGTGGCATATCTGCTTCGTGTGGTCGATGCGGAGTAGCGTCCCACGCCAGCTATTCTGTGCGACGTTGACGGTATTCCCGCGCTGATGGCGTACGGGCTGGAAAATATACCCCGTGCGCTGCTAAAATATGAAGTTCGCGTCCATACGGCGGTGTGTGGGCGATAAGCACAAGAAAGGGTTGTCATGGCTTCTCAACATCCGGATATCGAGAAGGTTCTGTTTACGCAGGAGGATATCGACGGTATCGTCTCTCGCCTAGGCGAGCAGATTACTCGCGACTACGCGGGTAAGGATCTGGTGCTGATTGCGGTCCTGCGCGGCGCCGTGGTCTTTATGGGCGACCTGATGCGCAAGATCGAGCTGCCGACCAACATCGATTTCATGGCTGTTTCGAGCTATGGCGACGGTGTGAAGTCCTCGGGTATCGTGCGTATCATTAAGGACCTGGATATCGACATCCGCGGTCGCGACGTGCTGATCGTCGAGGACATTCTGGACTCGGGCCTGACGCTCAAGTACCTGATGAAGAACCTCGAGAGCCGCAAGCCCGCTTCTCTGGAGGTTGCCGCTTTCCTGTGGAAGGACGTTGAGGACCGTACCTCGGCCGTCACGCCCAAGTATGTTGGAACCCATTGCCCCGATGCCTTTGTGGTGGGCTACGGCCTCGACTATGCCGAGCGCTATCGCAACCTTCCGTATCTGGGCATTTTGAAACCGGAGGTTTATTCGTAAGATGCCCGACGACCGTAACGATAACAATTCCCAGACTCCCCGGGAACCTAAGATCCCGGGGATGCCCGGAGGCAAGAAGCCCACGCGTACGGGCTGGCTGTATTTTATTTTGGCTTGCGCGCTTCTGGGCTATGCCTTCTTTAACATGGGCTCCGGCTTTGCCAATTCCAGCAATACCGTAAAGCTCGCGACGAGCGAGATGGTCAACGCCATTAAGCAGGATCGCGTCGAAGATTTGACCTATACGGTTCAAGACGGAAGCGTGGCGGGTCATTACTGGAAGACAAAAAAGGACAAGGGCGATACGAGCGAGCTCAAGAGCTTCTCCTCGACCTATGTCGGCTCCGATTCGCTTGCCGAGCTTATGGCGGAGCACCCCGATACCAAGTACATTGTCAACACCAACGATCCCGATTTTTGGGGCGACCTGGCGATGAGCGTGCTTCCGACGATCGCCCTGATTGCCATCATGTTCTACTTTATGCGCCAGATGATGGGTGCCAACAACAGGAATATGCAGTTTGGCAAGACTAATGCCAAGACCAACGAGGCCACGCGCCCCAAGGTCAAGTTTGAAGACGTTGCCGGTGTGGACGAGGCGGTCGAGGAGCTCGAAGAGATTCGTGACTTCTTGAGCGACCCGGACCGCTATCGCAAGCTGGGTGCCAAGATCCCGCGTGGCGTGTTGCTGGTGGGCCCTCCGGGCACCGGTAAAACGCTGCTGGCCAAGGCCGTTGCCGGCGAGGCGGGCGTGCCGTTCTTTAGCATCTCGGGTTCTGACTTTGTCGAGATGTTCGTGGGTGTCGGCGCCAGCCGTGTGCGTGACCTCTTTAAGGAGGCCAAGTCCCAGGCCCCGTCGATCATCTTTATCGACGAGATCGATGCCGTGGGACGTCAGCGCGGAGCCGGTCTGGGCGGCGGTCACGACGAGCGCGAGCAGACGCTCAACCAGCTGCTGGTCGAGATGGACGGTTTTGAGGAAAGCGAGTCGGTCATCCTGATCGCCGCGACCAACCGTCCTGATATCCTGGATCCGGCATTGCTGCGTCCCGGTCGTTTTGACCGTCAGGTTACGGTCGACCGTCCGGATGTGAAGGGCCGCGAGCAGATCTTGCGCGTGCATGCCGAGAACAAGCCGATGGACGAGGACGTGAAGTTTGAGAAGCTCGCCCAGATGACCGTTGGCTTCACCGGCGCCGATCTGGCAAATCTGCTCAACGAGTCTGCGCTGCTGGCTGCCCGCCGCCATCGTTCCGTGATCTCGATGGACGAGGTCGAGGAGTCGATGGAGCGCGTGATTGCCGGTCCGCAGCGCAAGGGTCGTGTGATGACCGAAGCCGAGCGCACCACGATTGCCTACCACGAGAGCGGTCACGCCCTGGTGGGCCACATCCTGGAGCATTCCGATCCGGTTCATAAGATTTCGATTGTCAGCCGCGGCCAGGCTCTGGGCTACACGCTGCAGCTTCCGCAGGATGATCACTTCCTCAAGACCAAGAACGAGATGCTCGACGAGCTCGCCGTGTTCTTGGGCGGTCGCGTTGCCGAGGAACTCATGTGCGACGACATCACCTCGGGCGCGAGCAACGATCTGGAGCGCGCGACCAAGATGGCGCGTGAGATGGTCACGCGCCTGGGCATGAGCGAGGAGCTTGGAACGCAGGTGTTTGGTGAGGCGCAGCATCAAGTATTCCTGGGCCGCGATTACGCCGATCACCAGGATTACTCCGAGGAGACGGCGCGCCGCATCGATATCGAGGTTCAGCGCATTATGCGCGAGGCCCATCGCCGTGCGGTCGAGATCCTGGATGCCCGCCGCGATCAGCTCGATCTGATGGCGAAGGTGCTGCTTGAGCGCGAGACCGTCGAGGGCGACGCCGTGAACGCCCTGCTCGACAACGAGTGGGACGCCTACCTTGAGCGCGAGGGCGATATCCTGGCTGCCAAGGAGGAGCGCAATGCCAAGGCGGCCGGCATGCCGACCAAGAAGCGCACGCCTCGCATGAGCGAGGAGGAGCTGGCGGCCGATGCCGCGGCTTTTGCGCAGGCGGCCATGCAGGAGGATGCCGAAGCCGCATCCGATGATGCTGGCGATGGCGATGCCGTCAATGCCGGTGCCGACACCGACGACGACAAATAGTCTTTGTGGCGAAAGCCTCTGCGGGGAAACCTGCGGAGGCTTTTTCTTCATTGATTGGGGACAGACTTAAATGAGCGTTTTCACGCATTTAAGTCTGTCCCCAATCAACATTGCTGCGGCGCTTTGCCCGACTAAAGCGTACAATAGCGCCTATGCGAAAGGGGAACAGATGATCAACGAAACTATGTATGCTCGCGGTGCGGAAAGCTCCATCATCCGTGAGATTTTTAGCTATGGCCTTGAGCGCAAGGCGCAAATCGGCGCGGAAAACGTGTTCGATTTTTCGCTGGGCAACCCGAGCGTTCCTGCTCCCGCTGCCGTCGCGGAGTCCATCAAAAAGGCGCTTGAACTGCCGAGTGACCAGCTGCACGGTTATACGCCCGCTCCGGGCCTGCCGCAATGTCGAGCCGCCGTGGCTGAGTCGCTTAACCGTCGATTCGGTACGAGCTATGAGGGCAAAGATGTCTTTATGACCGTGGGCGCGGCGGCTTCGCTCACCTGCACGCTCAATGCCGTTACGAACCCGGGTGACGAGGTCATTGTTATCGCCCCGTACTTCCCGGAGTATCGCGTGTGGATTGAGAAGGCCGGCTGTACGTGTGTCGAGGCGCTCGCCGATGAAGATACGTTCCAGCTGAGCGTGGATAACGTGCTCAAGGCGATTACCGACAAGACAGCTGCCGTCATTATCGACTCACCGAATAACCCGACGGGCGCCGTGTATACGCGCGATACCCTGACGCGACTGGCCAATGTTTTACGCGAGGTCAACGCCAAGCGCGATCCCGAGAATCCGATCATGCTTATCTCGGATGAGCCGTATCGCGAGATTGTCTATGGCGCCGAGGTGCCTTGGGTGCCTTCGATCTACGAGCACACCATCGTGTGTTACTCGTATTCCAAGTCGCTTTCGCTACCGGGCGAGCGCGTCGGGTGGATCCTGGTTCCCAATACGAATCCTCAGGCAGCTCGTCTAATGCCCGCCGTTGCCGGTGCCGCCCGTACGCTGGGCTTCGTGTGCGCTCCGGCGCTCTTCCAGCGCGTGATTATCGATTGCATCGATGAGCCGAGTGACGTTGAGGCCTATGCACGCAACCGCACGGCGCTTACCGATGCGCTGGCGGAGTACGGCTACACCTATGTTGAGCCGGACGGTGCATTCTACCTGTGGGTGAAGGCGCTGGAGCCCGATGCGAACGCTTTCTGCGAGCGCGCGAAGAAGTATGAGCTGCTCGCGGTGCCTTCGGATAGCTTTGGCATGCCGGGCTGGTTCCGCCTTGGCTACTGTGTGAGCTACGAGACCATCGTCAATTCGTTGTCTGCCTGGAAGCAACTGGCCGACGAATATCGTCGAAAGTAAAGCGCTCTGCTTGCAATGTTTTACGTGAAACGGGGTTTGGTGCTAAGCCAGACCCCGTTGTTTATGCCGTTGTGTGATTGGGATGAAGCAGTTTTACGACTGCCGAAAGCTATGCGTACAATGAATATACGCGACGGCCATACTGGACAAGGAGACCCGATGCCCTACCTTCTTTCTTGTGATATTCATACTCATACGATGTTCTCTGCGCATGCGTACTCAACCATCGAGGAGAACATCTATTGGGCGGCAGAGCGCGGCCTTCAGGTGCTCGGTTCAGCCGATCATTTAAGCTCGATGGTTACGCCTTGTCCCAATGACCTGCGCAGTTTCCAATTCTTTATTAACCAGGATATCTGGCCGCGCATTTGGAGCGGCGTGCTGGTGCTTCGCGGCGCCGAGGCCGATATCGTTTCGCTGGACGGCAGCTTGTTTGGCGAGGGCATTCCCGTTTCGCTCGATATCGCCGGCGATTCGTATAGTCGTGAGCATTCGCTGTTCGATTTGGTGACGCGTAATTTGGATTATTTGGTGGCAAGCGTGCATAACCCGCAGTTTGCCGAAGGCGCGACGCTCGCCCAGAAAACCGAGATGTACATCAATGCCCTGGAGCACCCCAAGGTGTTTATGCTTGGGCATACGGGTCGTTCGGGCGTGCTGTTCGATATCGATGAGGTGCTGCTGGCGGCCAAGGCCAAGCACAAGATAATCGAGATCAACAACCACAGCCTTGAGCATGGCAACGATGCTGAGCATTGGGACGTGTGCCGCAAGATCGCCGAGCGCTGCGCCGAGCTGGGCGTGGGCATTGGCGTGTCGACTGATGCGCACATTGGCATGGCAATTGGCAAGCTCGACCACGCCCGCAAGATGCTCGACGAGATTCACTTCCCACTGGACCTGATCGTGACGCGCGACCGCGAGACGCTGCTGCGCGAGATGGCGGCAGCCGGCGTGTGTGACCTGCGCAAGGGGATGTAGCGGAGTTCATAAGCCAAGCGAAGGGGGCAGTCCAGACGGGCCGCCCCCTTTCTTGTGTCGGTGGATTAGCGGCGCTCGAGGACCGCGACGGTCTCGGTGTGGTCGGTGTGGGGGAACATGTCGACCGGCGTGATCTTGAGCAGGCGATAACCTCCGTCGAGGAGTTGGTGTAGGTCGCGCTCTTGGGTGACGGGATTGCAACTGATGTAGGTGATGCGGCGCGGCTTGAGTGCGCAAGCGGCTTCGAGGAACTCTGGTGTGGAGCCGGCGCGTGGCGGGTCGATGGAGAGAACGTCAACGCGCTCGTTGTTATCGGCGGCGTCCAGGATGTAATCGGTGGCGTCGTCGGCCATAAACCAAGCGCTGCGGGTGAGGCCGTTGAGCTCGGCATTGCGACGTGCGTCGGCAATGCCCGCCGGGTTGCGCTCCACGCCGAGCAGCATAATGCCAACACCCCTGTCCTGGGCATCCTTCGCGGCGCACAGACCGATGGTGCCGCTGCCGCAGTACGCGTCCATAAGAATGTCACCATGCTGCAGGTCCATGCCGTCAATCGCAAGCTGATAGAGCAGCTCGGTCTGCTGTGGATTGGTCTGATAGAACGCGGTAGGGGAGATATCGAATTCGCAACCGAGCAGCTGGTCGCGCATGCACTCGGCGCCATAGACGATACGAGTCTCCTCACCCAAGATGGCGTTACCGGGACGGCCGTTGATATTTTGGGCGACGGTGACGATATGCGGATCGAGCGCCGCGACGGCCTCAAAGAACTCCTGCGCATGCGGTAAGTCACGCTGGGCGGTCACGAGCGTAACCATGACTTGGTCGGTGCGCCAACCGCAGCGGACGACGGCATAGCGAAGCAAACCAAGATGCTTGTCCTCATTAAAGGCGGGAATATGCAGCCGCTCAGCTTCGCGCGCGATGCCGTTGAGAATCTGACGGGCACCCGGCGCCTCGACAGGACACTCGGGTACGGCGACGATTTTGTGCGTGCCGCGCTCAAAAAAGCCACAGCGGACAGTGCCCTCCTTACCGGGTGCAAACGGAGTGGCAGCTTTATGACGAAAGCCACGCGGCGCAGGATATTTACCCGGGTCGCCCAGGGTGACGCCCATACCGCGAATAGGATCAACGGCGATACCCTCACGCTCGCAGAGCTCAGCAAACAGCTCCTCCATAGCAGCCTGCTTGGTCGCCAATTGCTTCTTATAAGGACGATTGAGCGCCGTGCACCCACCACAAGCCCGCATGATGGAACAAGGCGACTTGGGATCCACGATCTTTCGCGCAGGCTGAGCCGAATCCTTGCGTGAGTCCTTGGAACGAACGTGAGACGCTTTATCCCCGCCGTGACGAGAGCCAGAACGCTTGGTCTTAACCTTGCCTTTGGCCGACTTACCCTTCGCATCCTGAGATGGCTTGGATTTCTTAGAAGATTTTTTCTCCTCCGACTCCTCAGCCGCCTCGATCAAAGCACGACGAGCCTTACGCTCCGCACGAGATTCTGCCATGAATAACTCCACTAATTCATGAATTTAAGCTGCAAGTATTGTACCGTTCCAAGCCAGCAGACGATATGCAAGCGGTTTATTCGTGTTAGTGATAAGCCCAACGACGTTTGCCCGCCGGGTGCCGGGGCAGGGGTTAAGTTTGTCGCGAGTTCCGCACGAACAGGAGAGCACTTAATGTGCTCTCCGTCGTGAGCAGG
>JAIIUG010000071.1:0-10682 GCA_022739635.1 Collinsella sp.
TTGGCTTTGCGGGCAGCTTGAGCAGCTTGGCGCGCTATGCGGGCATAGCGCTGGGTATTACGGCGGCGTCGCGCATCCTGTATGGACAGACGAGCGCGGCGATGGGCAAGACGGTCACGAGCTATGTGGCGGGTCGTCCGGACGTGTTCCTCTTTGGCTTCCGTTTGGTATTCTACGTGCTGATGGCCGTTGCTACCGTGGGCTTTGCGCTCACATTGGTACGTTTGGTGAGGACGCGCACCCGGCATTAGCGTGTTGGGAGGCTGTCTGCCACGAATCGGGCCTATCTACTGGTCTTGCAGCTTTATGGTGCGATACGGCTTGTGGGGCGGGCGGGGGTCGGTCCGTGGTAGACTATCGAACAACGTTTATTAATCGCGCGGTATCGTTGCCGCGAGAAGGGGTTGCGCCATGCAGGAGCTTGAGGATCGTATTCGCCATGACGGCATCGTAAAGGCCGGTAACGTCCTTAAGGTTGATGCCTTCCTCAACCACCAATGCGACGTTGAGCTGTTCGACCACATGGGCGCCGAGTGGGCCCGTCTGTTCGAGGGCGTCGAGATCAACAAGATCCTGACGATTGAGGCTTCGGGCATTGGCATGGCCTGCATCGCAGCTCAGCATTTTGGCGGCGTGCCGGTGGTCTTTGCCAAGAAGGCCCAGTCCATTAACCTCGACGGCGAGCAGTATGCTACGACCATCTACTCCTTTACCAAACAGAAGGAGTACCCGGTTATCGTGGGCAAGCGTTTCCTGTCCGAGGGCGATAAGGTCCTGATTATCGACGACTTCCTGGCCAACGGCTGCGCTCTTGAGGGTCTTATCAAGATCTGCGAGGCCGCGGGTGCCGAGGTGTCCGGTATTGGCATTGCCGTGGAGAAGGGCTTCCAGGGCGGTGGCGATAAGCTCCGCGAGCGCGGCTTCCGCGTCGAGAGCCTGGCCCGTATCGCCGATATGGACTGCGAGACCGGCGAGATCACCTTCGCCTAAGCGCGCAACACAAGCGATTGGTATTCGATGTGACAAAGGGACTTTCCCTTTGTCACATTTTTTGTATGAGGGGAGGTGTTGATATGGATGAGAACAAGATGGGATGGCGTGAGTATGCGCGCTATGCCGAGATGTCGGCCGAGGAGTTGGCTCGCGATTGCGAGGTGCAGGTGTTTCGCGCGACGGGTCCGGGCGGACAAGGCGTCAACACGACGGACTCGGCGGTGCGCATGAAGCATGGGCCCACGGGGATTGTCGTGACGGCGCGCGAGAGCCGTAGTCAGTTCCAAAACCGTAGTAGCTGCCTGCGTAAGCTACGCGCTGAGCTTGAGCGTCGTGGGCGTCCACCGCGCCGACGCGTAAAGACCAAGGTGCCTCAGCGCTCTCGCCAGCGCAGGCTCAATGACAAGCACTTCAACGCCATGAAAAAGGCCAACCGTCGCAAGCCGGGCGGGGAGGAATGATCTTCTCAATAAGTTGCGGTGAAATAGGGACTGTTTTGCGGCTTTGGCTGCATAAACAGTCCCTATTTCACCGCAACTTAGGTGAAGCTAGCGGGTTGGGTGCCAGACCTCGAGGACGGCGGGAAGGATATCCACCTCGATGCGCGAGGCGACAACGGGCTCGCCATCGGCCTGGATGGGGTAGTCGGGCTCCTCAAAGGTCAGCTCGGCATGGCGACAACGTCGTATGCGAACCGGTGGCAGCTTGGTGTGGTGGCCGTCTTTGGCCGAGAGGAACATAGGCAGGGCAATCGCGCGAGGGACGGGGCCGCAGGCGTAGCAGACGTCGAGCATGCCGTCGCAGGGGTCGGCATCGGGGCAGATGCGATAGCCCGAGCCATACGTGGGGCCCAGCTGAATCGCCATGATGATCGCCCTCACGCGCTCGGCGGGCGCGCCGTCAAAGCTGGCTGTCATGGGGTAGTTGCGATAGCGTAGGCCAAACTGCTCAAGTCCCGAGAGGGTGTAGAGCGGCGCGCCCGTCAAGCCGGTCTTTTTGCGCAGCTCGGTGGTGCCCAGGCCAATGGCGGCATCGATGCCGATCGAAAGCGTCTGGTCGTAGTACTCAACGGTAGCCTCGCCGCTGCCGCTCGCAGGACTCCAAGAGCGAATGCGCCCGATGTCCTGACGCTGCAGCTCGCAGGTGAGCAGCGCGCCAAAATCCTTGCCGGAGAAATCGTCGATACCGAGCGTCTGGGCAAAATCGTTGCCGGAGCCCACAGGTAGGATGGCAAGAGCGGGGCGGGCGTCCTGCTCTTGCGTCATAAGTCCGTTGACGACCTCGTGAATCACGCCGTCGCCGCCAAGGGCGATAACGGTGCGATAGCCCTGAGCCTGTGCGGCCAGCTCCTTGGCGTGTCCCATGCGCTCGGTCAGCACCAGGTCAAACTGGGATGCGCGTGCGGTCATGTCCAAAAAGCGTTGAAGGCGCTCGGCAACTTCGCGCGCCGCACCCGACTGGGCGGCTGGGTTGGCGATAATGAGCGTGCGGCCAAAATCAGTTGCGTGCATGGGGCGACTCCCGGCGTGTGACATGACAGTGCGGTCGCGCTCAGGTCGAATTGACCCCGATTGTGGCTGCACGGCGATTATTACATCTACTCTATCAGGTCGTTGTGGCGCTCGATAGCATCCGCTACCGTACCGCCCTCATCCACAATAAGCGAACGGCGCTTGGGCGAGATGATGCGCTGGGCGGGGTACACGCCGCGGTGTCCGCCGGTTAGGTAGCTGATAAAGGCCACGATGACAAAGAACCCGGCGGCCGTGCCGTGGAACAGGTCGATGGCCATCATGCAGGTGGTGATGGGCACGTTGAGGCCGGCGCAGAACACGCCGAGCATGCCGAGAGCCGCCAGAAAACTGGGGTCGAGCCCGGTAAGGCAACCGATCCAGCCACCGAGTGCCGCGCCGATGCCAAACAGGGGCGTGACCTCGCCGCCTTGGAAGCCCGCGCCCAGGGTAAACGCTGTGACGACCAACTTGATGGCTGCGTCCGCCAGGGTGGTGTTGCCGGCAAATCCGGCGCCGGAAAGCCACGTGGAAAGGCCGGCGTAGTCCCAGGCGTCGAGGAGGGCATAGGCGGCCAAAACCACGAGTGCGCCTATGAGTGCGCGAACGAGGTAATTGGTGATAAAGCGACCGTACAGGCTCTTGACGGTTCGAACCGACCAGGCAAAGAGGCGTGCCGTCAGACCGAAGATAATGGCGCTGATAACAACGATGACAACCGTCCGTGGTGTCATGTTGGGAACGCTGGCGATGACATTCGCCTCGTACTCGGTTCCCAAGGCAAGCGACGTAAAGTAGCCGGTAAACGAGGCGACCAGGCAATAGATGCCCGCGGTGTAGTCGATCTTGCCGATAAAGCACATCTCCATGCCAAAGAAAGCTCCGGCAAGGGGCGAGCCGAATACGGCGCCAAAGGCCGACGAGATGCCGGCGAGCATGAGGTCGTGGTGATCATGCTTTTTGAGGTGGGTGAGGCTCGAGATGTTGCTGGCGATGGTGCCGCCAATCTGCACCGCGGCTCCCTCGCGACCGGCCGATCCGCCGGTGAGGTGCGTGAGCGTGGAGCACACAAACGTGAGGACGGCCATGCGCATATGGATGAGGCGTGTGCCCAGGGCGGAGTCAATGACCAGGTTGTTGCCGCGCTTGGCGGCAAGGCCGTGGTTTTTGTAGACCCACGCGGTGGCCATGCCCACAACGGGAAGCAGCGCGTAAATCCACGCATGGTGCTCGCGATAGTCGGTCGCGATATTCAGCGAGGCCAAAAACGCCCAAGCGGCAACGCCCATGGCGAGCGAGACGATGACGACGAGTGCGAGCAACTTAGCGCTCGCGAGTAGGTTGCGGGCGTTGCGGCGCGTGTCGGCGGCCAAGAGCTGCTCGGAGCGGGTGAGTTGACGCCTGCCGGCCATGATGACGTCGCTAAGGGAGAAAAAGCCGCCATCGTCGAGCGGCTGGGAATGATCCTGCGCTTCGTTTGCGCTTTCGGGTTTGTTGTTATGAGCCATATATTCCTCTTTTAGGTTGCAACGCAAGCATTATAAAACGCGGCAAGCGCGACGAGCCGGTGGGTTGGTTTCCATTCTGTTTCGCGGCTTGCGGCCGACAGGTGTATTTGCGGGTACAGGCCAAATCGCGGTCGCGCGTCGGGGGATTATACTGAGACAAGCATAAAGAATCGGCGCTCCTGTTGTGCGCCGTGGCATTAAGAGGTGCATATGGCAGAGAAACTCATTCCGCTGGAGGACGCGCAGTCGATCGTTCTGTCGCACGTTGCTCCGACCGATCTCGTCGAGATTCCCGTGTGGCAGGCCGCCGGTCTTCCCTTGGCCGAGGATGCTGTGGCCGATATCGACATTTCGCCGTTTGCCAACAGCGCCATGGACGGGTATGCCGTGCGCGCCGTCGACCTCGTCAAAGCGTCCACTGATGCGCCCGTGACGCTTTCTGTCGTGGGGCACGAGGCGGCGGGTCATGTCTTTGAGGGCGTGGTTGGCACGGGCGAGACGGTCCGCATTATGACAGGCGCGCCGGTGCCCGAGGGTGCCGACGCCGTAGTGAAATACGAGATCGTCGACGTGCTCGACGGCGACGGTAACGAGGGCTCGCACGTGAGCTTCTCGGCGCCGGCCAAGGTGGGGGAGAACGTTCGCTCTGCCGCCGAGGAGGCCCATGCCGGCGATGTTGTGATACACGCCGGCGAGGTCGTGGCTCCGGCGGGCGCGGGCCTGCTGGCAAGCGCCGGTTACGCGAGCGTGAAGGTGCACGCTGCCCCACGTGTGGGCATCATCTCGCTGGGCACGGAATTGGTCGCACCGAGTAAAGTACCGGCGCGCGGTCAGATTCGCGATTCCAACTCCTCGGCGTTGATGGCCGAAGCACTCGATGCAGGAGCCGAGCCCGTGTTCTACGGCATTGCGTCTGATGATGAGCAGGCGATTGCCGAGCTCGTGCATCGCGCGGTGCAAGAGTGCGATTTTGTCATTACGAGCGGAGGCGCCTCGGCGGGCGATTACGACTATGTGACGGCACTCGTCCGGCGCGAGGGCGAGGTGCTGTTCGATCGCATCTCGATGCGTCCGGGCAAGGCCATCACGTTTGGCTTGCTCGGGGGTAAGCCCTACCTGGGGCTTTCAGGCAATCCGGCCGCGGCGTATGTGGGCTTTGAGATGCTCGCCCGTCCGGCGATTCGCAAGATGCGCGGCTTTGCCGAGGGTCCGCGTCCCGTGCAGCAGGCGACGCTCACACACGGTGTGAAAAAGCGCCAGGACCGACGCTTCTTCGATCGCGCCACGGTTTTGCGCGACCCCAAGACCGGTGAGCTGATGGTGACCGAGGCCAAGACGCAGAATTCGGCGCTGCTCGGCACGATGCAGCGGGCCAACTGCCTGCTGCGTATTGACGAAGGACCGTGTGAGCTCAAGGCGGGAGATGCCGTGGACGTTGTTCGCGTCGACCTGCTTGAGGGCACGGTGCTATAGGAGGAATGCTATGGAGCTGAAGATATCGATCGTGACGTGCTCGGATACGCGCGATCTTGCCCAGGACGAGGCTGGAGCCGCACTCGAGGAACTTATCGGGGCACAGGGCTGGATGGTCGCCTCGCATGTGGTCGTGCGCGACGACGTCAGTGAGATTGGTGATGCCATTGTGGAAGCCGCCGATGTGTGCCACGCCAATGTCGTGCTCACCTGCGGCGGCACGGGGCTTTCGATGCGAGATGTGACGCCCGAGGCGACGCGTGCCGTCTGCGACCGCGATGTGCCGGGTATTGCAGAGGCAATCCGCGCGTATTCGATGACCAAGACGCGCCGCGCTATGCTCTCGCGCGCTATTTGCATGCAACGAGGTCGTACACTTGTCGTAAACTTTCCCGGTTCTACGAAGGCCGCCCGCGAAAGCTGGGAGGCCATAGCAGACCAGCTGGAGCATGCGGCTCAGATGACAGCGGGCGGCGGACATACCAACTAAGCGGTTTACCTGCGGCGGAGTGGCCTGAACGGCTGCTCCGCCTTTTATCTGTGCCCAAGGGGACAGCATTCTGTAGGCATGCCTGAAAATATATTCTCAGACAAGAATAATTTCTCATAATCATTATTCGCGCTGAAGTATAATCTAATTACAGAATAAAGCCCGCGGTGGGGTACCCGGGCAAAACGTCCGAAAGGTTTGAATATGTTCGATATGGTTTCACGCCGCGGTTTCGTCTCGCTTTCTGCTGCTGCCGCCGCCGGCCTTGGCCTTGCCGGCTGCTCGGGTAACAAGACGTCCGAGCCCGCTGGTTCCGATGCTGGCTCTGCGAAGTCTTCCTCTAAGAAGAAGGCTGTCGAGCTGCAGATCTTCGCCGCCAACTCGCTCGAGAAGGCGCTTCCCGAGGTTCAGGAGCTCTATACCAACCAGACCGGCACCACCTTTGCCGACACGCAGTTTAAGGCTTCTGGCGACCTTGTCGAGCAGATGCGCGCCGGTGCCGCCGTCGACGTGCTCATCACGGCCTCCAAGGGCACCATGGATGACGCTGAGACCGCCGAGCTCGTTGACGCTGGCACCCGTGAGGATATGTTCGTTAACGACCTCGTGATCATTCGCGCCGAGGGCTCCGACACCAAGATCGAGGCCATCGCTGACGTCGCGAATCTGGACGGCAAGATCGCCATTGGCGACGCCAAGACCGTTCCCGCCGGCAAGTACGCCAACCAGGCCCTGGCCTCCGTGGGCCTCTACACTGGCACCGAGGGCGACGATGGCGAGTATGCGCCCGAGATTGCCGACAAGGTGGCCCTGGCCGACAAAGTTGGTACCGCCGCCGCCTATGTGTCCACGGGCGACTGCGTGGCTGGCTTTGTCTACAGCTCCGATATCTTCCGCTACGACGGCATCGAGGAGGCCTTCGTGTGCCCCGAGGATTCGCACAAGCCCATCGTGTACCCGGGTGCCGTTGCCGAGAGCTCCGAGCACGCCGACGAGGCCAAGGCGTTTATCGACTTCTGCCTGACCAACAAGAAGGCTCAGAAGATTTGGGCCAAGTACGGCTTTGAGCTTTCCGAGTAGTGCGGCTTGGCGCGATAATTCCATCGTTTTGTGTTTCACTCCGTCCTTGTATTCTCTTGGAGCTTTTCGTGCTTAATAGATTCCGCATGCTTGTCGCCTGTGCTTTGACCTTCGCGCTTTGCTGGGTGCCGGGATTTGCGTTTGCTGGGGACGCTGAGGACGGGGCCCAGGCTGCTGCGACCGCTCATGGGCTTTCCTATGGGATCGAGGGTTTTGAGCGGTTGGCCAAGGGGACCGCTCGTGCCATGGAGGGCCAGCCTGAGGGCTACCGGTTTCCCGTTGACGAGGACGTGGACCTTGTAGTGGCGCCTGCTGCCGATCGCGTTGTGGTGTGGATATCGCCCAAGGCGGTCGAGAAGTATGGATTGGATCCGCAGGACAACGAGTGCGTATCGGGTCTCAAGGCCCTCGTCTGTAAGCTCGACAGCGCAAACTGCATGGGAGGTGCGCAGCTAGGGGACGTGGATCTTCCTTGGTATGTCACGGCGGAAACAACGTTTGAATCCGGCGGGTATACCTATGGCTTTGACGAGCGCGGTGCGGATGGGGACCGCTATGTGGTGATTGCATCAGCCTCGGGTGATGCCAAGGGCGGCGCGCGTTGGCTTGATAGCGCTCAAATGGTAGAAGCATCGTCTGTCGCATTGCGGGATGAGCAGGGGCCCTTGGCCTCTCTGGCCTCCTTTTTGGGCGGCATCGACTATCGTCCGTTTTGGGTGTCCATCAAAACGAGCGGACTTGCCCTGGTAATCGCGTTTGCACTGGGCCTGTTTGCCGCGTGGAAGACCATGGGTACCTCGAGTCGCATCAAGGGCCTGCTCGACTCGGTCTTTACCATCCCTATGGTGTTGCCGCCCACGGTGTGCGGCTTTTTGCTGCTTATGCTGTTTGGACGTTCGACCAGGGTCGGCCAGTGGCTTATCGCTCACGGCATCTCGATTGTCTTTACGTGGCCGGCGGCGGTGATCTCTGCCGTGGTGGTGTCGTTCCCGCTCGTCTATCGTACGGCACTCGGCGCCTTCGAGAGCCTCGACACGCAGATGCTCGATGCGGCGCGCACGCTGGGCTGGTCCGAGCGTCGCATCTTTACCAAGCTTATGATGCCGCTTGGCTGGCCCTCGATTGCCGCCGGCACGGTGCTCGCCTTTGCCCGCGCGATGGGCGAGTTTGGCTGCACCCTGTTCTTTGCGGGCAACTATGCCGGCATTACGCAGACCATTCCCATCGCCATCTACTTTGAGTGGATGGGCGGCAATACGTCGGTGGCCCTCTTTTGGGTCGTGGTCGTAATAGCGTTCAGCTTCCTAGTCATCCTGTTCATCAACATGTACACGGCGCATTCGCAAAAATACCGCGAGCGTGGCCTTTCCCGTGCGGAACGTAAGCAGGCCAAAGATCTCGCCGGACAGGGCGATTCGCTCGACCCGGCGGGCGGTGATGCCTTGCGTATCGATCGCGAGGCACTGGCCGAGCTCATGCGCGATGATGCCGCATTACAGGGAGGTCGATAGGCCATGTCGCTCGTTCTGGATATTAAGAAACGTTATCCCGGGTTTGTGCTCGACATGCAGCTTGAGGCCGGCGAGGAGCGCGTGGCCTTGCTCGGTGCCTCCGGATGTGGCAAGAGCTGCACACTGCGCTGCATTGCCGGCGTGGAGACGCCCGACGAGGGCAAGATCGTCGTCAACGGCGTGACCTTTTTTGACTCGGCGGCTGGCATCAACCTGTCACCCCAGGAGCGAAAATGCGCCCTGTTGTTCCAAAACTATCAGCTGTTTCCCAACATGACGGTGGCCGATAACGTATGCGCCGGTGTAAAGGATGCTGGCGACGCCGCCGCGCGCAAAAAGCTCGCCGAGCGCTATCTGGGCATTTTCGGTCTGGCCGATTTTGTCGATCGCTACCCCGCGCGACTCTCGGGCGGGCAGCAGCAACGCGTGGCGCTTGCCCGTATGGTGGCGGCGCATCCGGGCATTTTTATGTTCGACGAGCCCATGAGCGCACTCGATGCGTATCTCAAGAGCGCACTCGAGCAGAACATGCTCGACCTGTTCGATGTGTGCAACCGCACCGTGCTCTACGTGAGCCACGACATCGACGAAGCGTGCCGCCTGTGCCAGCGCATCTGCGTGATGCACGACGGGCATGTGGAGGAGATCGGCTCCGTCGAGGACGTGGTCCGCCGTCCGCAGACGCTGGCGGCACTGCGCCTGACGGGCTGCAAGAACACAAGCCGGGCGCACAAGATCGGCGACGAAGAAGTTGAGGCCCTCGACTGGGGCATGACCTTTAACGTGGGCCGTGAGGTTCCCGATAATGCAGCGTACCTGGGCATTCGCGCAAGCTACTTCCATGTTGACAATCGCGCGGAGCGGGGCCGCAACAGCTATGATTTGCACGTGGCCCGTGTGAGCGATTCGCGCTTTGAGCGGCTGGTGCTGCTGGACGTGCCGCGTGCCGATGCGCCGACGCGCCTGCAGTGGAAGGTCAACAAAGTGGGCATGCCTGTCGACGAGCTGCCGCAAGCAGGCGAGACGCTACGCATGCATTTTGATGCCAGCAGGATTCATTTGGTTTGTCGATAGCGCCGGGTAATGCCGTCGGGGGATATAAGCCTCGGCGGCTTTGTTTTTGCCGTTCGCCGAATGAGGAATGACAAACTCTTATCAATCAAGATAATTATTTATTAAACGACGGCACACGACGCTGTCGTACGAATGTCAACGGTGTTCGCATGGTCGATGACCGTTGATATAGTTGACCTCAACTTGTAAGGGAGGGTGCGCACATGCCGCAGACGACATACATTCGCCGCGTTGCCGCGCGTGCCCTGTATATGGCTCGGAGCCGCATATGAGCAGGTATGTTCACGGCTCCGGGAGAGACGACGCACAACTAAATAATCGACCGCAAAGCAGGTTCCCTAAAATTCCGGGTTTGAGCACGGTCGGGCAATCGCCGTCCGTCGTGCATCGATACCGCTGTTATCCGTTTTTGGTTCGAGAGGGGAACCGTTATGGCTGAAGAATTTGATTTCCACCCGATGTGGGAGAGCCTCGGCATGAATCTTGCCGACCACGACATGCTGCTGGGCGCCGTGGGCCAGATGTACGGCGATATGTTCTTGACGCAGAACAATCGCCCCAAGTCCACGTCCTACCTGGACTTTGTGGCCACCAACATCCACAGCGGCCGTATTAAGGAGATGCTCGACAAGAAGGAGGCCGGCGAGGCCACCAAGATCGTGGGCTCGTTCTGCGTGTACGTGCCCGAGGAGATCGTGCTTGCCTGTGACGGTATTCCCGTTGGTCTGTGCTCGGGTGCCGATTGGGCAACGGACAAGGTCGAGGAGCACTTGCCGCGCAACACTTGTCCGCTTATCAAGAGCTTTGCCGGCTTTAAGCTGGGTGAGGTCTGCCCCTACATCGAGTCGAGTGACTTGGTGGTAGGCGAGAACACCTGCGATGGCAAGAAGAAGGCCTACGAGTTTTTTGCCACGCAAAAGAACATGTACGTCATGGATATTCCCAACGTGCACGACGAGTCGACGCTCGTGACCTGGAAGGCCGAGGTTAAAAAGCTCGCCGCCAAGATTGAGGAAGAGTGCGGCGTCACGATTACGCCTGA
>JAIIUG010000072.1:0-10447 GCA_022739635.1 Collinsella sp.
TTTATCGCGAGTTCCGCACGAACAGGAGGCCACTTAATGTGGCCTCCGTCGTGAGCAGGACTGTCCGAGCAGGAAAGTTCATATATGGCGGCAGGCGCCCGCCCCGCCCCCGAGGAGCATCTCTCAAGCAAAAACTGTCGTTCGGTAAAGTCCGAGGTCACTGGCGTTTTATACCGAGAAATTCAAAAAAAGTTGAAAATTCATTACAAATTTGCGTTGACTTTAGGTAACTAAAGTTTCATACTGCGTTTCATCCACTGGGGGATGTGAACACGCACGGATCGTTCGCATCATGATTGAAGAGGATTTCTTAGACATGTTCACGCATCAGCTAAACATTATCAGCGTAGCAATTATCTGATGCGGGTTAGCACATACAGCTAGCCCGTACGATAACGGGCGGCTGATGAAGATGAGGGCCGTCGAGCGCAACCGACGGCCCTCATTTTTTATGTCTAGGAAGTTCTTTTTAGAGGAGGAAATGTAATGAACGGAGTTTTGCTCATGGTTGTGGCTGCGGCGGTGCTCGCCTGCGGCTATCTGGGCTACGGTCGCTGGCTGGCCAACAAGTGGGGCGTTGACAAAGAGGCTCTCACGCCGGCCAAGCGCATGAAGGATGGCAAGAGCTTCTCGCCCGTCTCCGCCTTCACCGCGTTCTCGCACCAGTTCAGCTCGATCTGCGGTGCCGGCCCTGTCACGGGTACGATTGTCGCCATGGCCTTTGGCTGGCTGCCCGTCGTGCTCTGGGTCCTCGTCGGCGGCATCTTCTTTGGCGCCGTCCACGACTTTGGCGCCCTGTATGCTTCGATGAAGAACAACGGCAAGTCACTCGCTCAACTCATCGAGAAGTACATCGGCAAGACTGGCCGTCGTCTGTTCCTGCTGTTCTGCTGGCTGTTCTGCATCATCGTCATCGCCGCTTTCACCGACATGGTTTGCAAGACGTTCATGTTCACTCCGGTCGTTGACGCTTCTGGCGCTGCTACCGGTGCCGTCGACTTCACCAAGTCCTATGCCGCCGGCTGCGCTGGTACCATCTCCATCCTGTTCACCTTCGTCGCTATCGCCTTTGGTTGGGCCCAGAAGAAGTTCAACCTCACCGGTGCCGCCGAGTTCGTTACCGGCGTGGTGCTCATGGTTCTCATGTTCGCCGTCGGTATGCAGTTCCCGGTCTACCTGGATAAGTTCCAGTGGTTCGCCGTCGTCATGGTCTACCTGGTCTTCGCTGGCGCTATGCCCATCCAGATGCTCAAGACCCCGCGTGACTACCTCACTTCCATCATGATGATCGTCATGATCGTCTGCGCTGTCCTCGGCATCGTTGTCCTGGGTGCTAACGGCCAGGCTACGATGACCGCTCCGGTCTTCACCGGCTTCTCTGGTGCCTCCGGCATGATGTTCCCGGTCCTGTTTGTCTCCGTTGCTTGCGGCGCTCTCTCCGGTTTCCACAGCCTCGTTTCTTCCGGTACCTCCTCTAAGCAGGTCGAGAAGGAGCAGGACGCCGTCAAGGTCGGTTACGGCGCCATGATCGTCGAGTCCTTCGTCGGCATCCTTGCCATCATCGTCGCCGGCATCATGTTCTCCGATATGAACACCGCCGGTACGGGCGCCCTCAACGCCGGTGTCGCTTCCACCCCGTTCCAGATCTTCGCCGCTGGCATCTCCCGCGGTATGCAGGCCTTCGGTGTTGACGGCACGCTCGCTACAGTCTTCATGACCATGAACGTCTCCGCTCTGGCCCTGACCTCGCTCGACGCCGTCGCCCGCATCGCCCGCACCTCGTTCTCCGAGTTCTTTGCCCAGACCAACGACGCCCTGGCCATCGAGTCCAAGGCCGGCTACATGAAGGTCCTCGGCAACCCCTGGTTCGCCACGGTTGTCACCCTGCTTCCCGGTCTCGCCCTCGCTTTTGGTGGCTATGCCAACATCTGGCCGCTCTTTGGCGCTTCCAACCAGCTGCTCGGCGGC
This sequence comes from Collinsella sp., assembly GCA_022739635.1. Lineage (GTDB taxonomy): Bacteria > Actinomycetota > Coriobacteriia > Coriobacteriales > Coriobacteriaceae > Collinsella. Next base: position 1,969 of record JAIIUG010000072.1, read on the forward strand.
ATGACCATGATCACCCTCGCCGTGTTTTGCAAGTGCACCGGCCGCAAGGGTTGGATGCTCTACGTGCCCGTCGTCTTCCTGCTCTGCTGCACCTTCACCTCGCTGGTCCAGAGCGCCATGGGCTGCATGACCGCTGTCCAGCAGTTTGGCTTCTTCGGTACCATCCCGGCTACCGCCACCACGGCTGCCGTCTCCGTCGCCGCTACCAAGGGCCTGCAGCTCGTCTTTGCCGTCCTGCTGATGGTCCTGGGCCTCATCGTTGCCGTCAACTGCCTCAAGGAGTTCTTCGGCAAGGAGGCCGGTTCCATGCCCGACGAGGAGCCCGAGTGGTCCGAGATGGGCAAGGCCGAGTACGGTTGCGCCGCTGCTGCCGAGGCTCCTGCCGACGCCGAGGCCGCTAAGGCCTAGTCGGTCGGGCGGGTTGAATCTCCCATCTATTTGACTCGGAAAGACCGGGCCCGCAATCAAGCGGACCCGGTCTTTTTCTTGCGAGAACAGGTGATGCAAGGGTGTTCTCGCAGATGTTTTGCGTGGACAAGGGCGCGCGTTGTACCATATAGACGTATATGTGTACATATGAAAGGGGCCCCGTGGCCAAGACGGTATATTCCGATAACCAAAACAATGTCGATGCCCTGGCTGAGCGTCTGAGCAGCCAGACGTCGCTTTCTGCCGAGCGTGCCAAGCTGGTTGCCTATGACCTACTCTGCCGCAAAGCACTCAAGATCAAGTCGAGCGCGCTGGCGCAGATTTTCCGCTCCGTCGATAAGGAATGTGACACCAAGGCGATGCGCGATGAGCTCATCGCGGCGAAGATCGTCACCAAGATCGAGGGCAGCGGCATTAACGGCCGCCCTGCCTTTTACACCATTAATGCCGAGATTAACGATGTTCAGGAGCAACCTGCCGAGGTTGTCGAAGAGGCTGGTGCTGAGGATTCCGTTGAGACGGCTACCGTGGAAGAAGCTGCTTCGCGCGAGCATATCGATACCGATGAGCTGCTCGATGAGAACGTCGTTCGCGCTTTTACCGCCAAGGCGGGTCGCGGCGGCTTTGGCGGGGGCGGCAAGCGCGATGCACAACGCCGCGCTCAGCAGGAGCGCTTCCGTCGCGCCGTTGCTCAAAAGGATGAACTTGATACCGAGGCTGTTGAGACCGAGGTCGCTGCCGAGTCGCAGAAGCCCGCGAAGGAGCAAAAGCCCGTGGAGGCCCAAGAGCCCAAGCGTCGTCGCGGTGCTCACTTTAAGGCTGCGCAGCAGGATGTTGCGCATGAGGTTGAAGAGCCTTTCGAGGTTGCAGACGATGTAGAGGAGTCTGCCAAGAAGGCTCCGGGTTCGTGTCGTCCCGGCCGCGGGTTTGCGGGACGCGCGTATCCCGTAAAGCGTCAGGAGAAGGGCGAGCCAGCTCCGACCGCTCAGGCCGAGAAGATCGAACAAACCGAGAAAACCGTTGAGCCGGCGACTCGCGAGCAGCGACCTTCCGAGTCGCAGCCTGCGGCTGACACCGAGGCCAAAGCTCAACAGTCCGCCGATAAGCAGGCGGGGGAGAGCGCCTCAAGCAAGCCCCGCCGCCGTCACCGCGGCGGTCGTGGCTCAAATGCCGAGGCCGCGGCCGAGAAGGCGGCGACACAAAACAGAGATGAGAAGGCCGAGACACCGGTAGATCAGGTCAAGCGCCAGCCGGCGAAGGAGACTAAGTCTGATCGTCCGCAAAAACGCTCGTCTGCGCCCAAGCAGGAACGCAATACCCGGGCAGATTCCAGGCGTAAGCCCCATGCACAGGCTGAGCCTGCCGCAGCTGATAATGCTGCCCAGCGGTCTGAGCCGACTGTCCACGGCGAGGTCTCGGCATTTGCCCTGGCCCGCGTGCTGGGCAGGCAGCTGCTCAAGGTTGTCCCCACGCCTACGGCGCTCTCCAAGATCAAGGAGCAGCAGACCCAGATTGTAAGGGTTGAAGGCAAGGACGGTAAAAAGACGCCGCAGCGCGCTCAGCACAACGAAATGTCCAATCGCAAAATCGCCGAGGAGATTGCGATTATCCAGGCATGGATTGAACAGAACCGCGGTGCCGATACGCCGGTTGCCTCGCGTCGCCAGCGTGCCTACCAGATCTTCAACGACGAAAAAGCCTTCGACGGCAAGCATGGTGAGCGTCTGATCAGGCGCATGACCGAAAAGGGCATCAGCATGCAGGCAATCAAGGTTGCTCCCAACCGTCCTGTGCACTTTACGGGCTTCTTTACGCTGGGCGCCGACAAGCCGTTCATTATGGTCGAGAACCTGGATACCTATGACGAAATCGTCAAGCTCCTGCGCGGACGCAAACATGCCAAGCTCTTTGGTACCAAGGTGGGCGGCGTAATCTTTGGCGGCGGCTGCAAGGCGAGCGTCTCGCACGCACTTGATGATTATCTGGCCGAGATCGGCTATCGCTTTAGCTATGTCTACTACGTGGGCGACATCGATCGAGAGGGCGCGCGTATTGTCGAGCAGGCTCGCAACGCCAACGTCGTTGAGATCCGCCTGCATGCCGGTATGTATCGCGCCATGCTTGCCGAGCATAAGCGTCGCGTGAAGGCGGGCGGCGAGTGCGAACCCGCGGCGGCCAACCAGGGCGTGCCGCAGAATCTGGCGGCCACGATCAAAGACCTGCCCATGGTTACGCGCGTACAGTTCCGCAACGTGCTGCGCGAGGGTGGGCGTATTCCGCAGGAGATTCTGATGACCGCCGACTATCGGGATGGCGACTCGGGAAGCTTCGACCGCATGCTGAACAACTAAATTCCGCCGGCCCCGGGAGAGCGGGGACACCGGCTTAGGTTTCCTGCTCTACAGTCCTGCTCACGACGGAGGCCACATTAAGTGGCCTCCTGTTCGTGCGGAACTCGCGATAAACCTAAGCCGGTGTCCCCGCTCTCCCGGGGCCTGTCGTGGCTTGGCCGTTGCATGCGGCTCGCTTTTCGGAACGGGGCTGACGGACACGTTCCGAAATCTACCACCGTCGCTGTACAGGGTGTCTATAAAGAGCCGTGGCCAAAAAACATCAAATATGAGTACTGATACTCTTTTAGTAGCAGTAATTTTGACCACATTTAAGGTGATTTGACGTGTCGATCGAGCAGATAAGCTGCCGTATCTCCTCAAGTGTTCATTAAAGGAAGACCTTGATGCGAATAAATCTCATTAAGATCTTCTTTTATTAACGAAAATAATGTAGCTACAACGGTAACAGTACTCATATTTGCCGTTTTTTGGCCACAGTCCTTCGGAGGGTCCTCGAAAATAGTCCCGAGCCGGCACTTGGGGACGTTCCTATAATGTCGGCACTTAGGAGCGTCCCCAAGTGCCGACACCGCGTCTGCCTGCGGCGGCCGCGCCCCGCTGCGTCGCTTCGCTCCTTGCGGGTTCGGATTCCTCCGCTTGGCGGCGTTGGCTCGATTTGCTTGACGTGAGGGGCTCTTGGCTGGTGTGGGACGGAGGGATTCCGCGTCCGCCTGGTCGGCGGCCGCGCCCCGCTGCGTCGCTTCGCTCCTTGCGTGCTGCGCTGGAAAACGCTTCGCGTTTCCTCAGCTCCGCACCCTTGCGGGTTCGAATCCCTCCGCATGCCCACAAGAAAGCGCCCCGGGCTGATGAAGGCCCAGGGCGCTCAGTTACCTTGGCTGGGACGGAGGGATTCGAACCCCCAACAGCCGGCACCAAAAACCGGAGTTCTACCGTTGAACTACGTCCCAATATGTGGTGTTGCCAAAAGCAACTCGTCTAGTTTACCTAATCTGCGAGGGCATCGCAAACGCCATCGAGCAGGCGTACCGCGAGCGTCTGGGCGTCGCTGGCAGTGAAGGTGCCGTTGTAGCGCGTCATGCCCGTGAGCTCAATGCGGATGCGCGCGGGCTTTTGCTGCGCGGCGACATTGGCGGTGCGGATGCGCTGGGCCAGGTTGTGGCACTCGGCGAGGGCAATTGTGGCGCGTGGAGCGGCGTCGGTGGGTAGCTCATCGCTTGCAATCTCGAGCACCAGATCCACGTCGGTCGGAACCTCGGAATCGCAAAGCATCATGCCGCTGCTGTCGGTCGTCGCCGTGGCGATGTTCCACATGCGCGATGCAACGCTGCGCGCGATGGGGTCCTCACCGATGACGGCAATCTGGAAGCGCTCGAGCACGTTGGCGGCGCGGGCAAAGCCGATGCGCGATTCGGCCTCGGTCACCGAAGGTTTACCCTCCCACACGTGGTGCAGGCGGTTGATGTAGGCGTAGGTATCCTGGAAAGCCATACCATCGGCAAACAGACCGACGTTTTCCTGGAACTGCTGAAGGGCCGCCTCGGTGTGAGGGCCAAAGTAGCCATCGTCCTCGCCGCAGGCAAAGCCCAAAACGTTGAGTGCCTTCTGCAGGGCCTGCACGTCGGCGCCATGGAAATTGGGCATGCGCAGATAGAGCGTGCGGTCGCCCAGCTTATACGAGGCGTCGACCAGGGCACTCCAGCAGGGGATGTCAACGGCGTGACCGGCAGCAAGACCGCTGTCGAGCCTAAAGGTGCTAACGGCCTGCTCGGTGGTAGTACCAAAGTGCTTGTCGGCAACCTCGGTGGCATCAATCGTGTAGCCGAGCTGCAGGAGACGAGACTGCACGTCCTCGACGGCTGCTCCCTGCATGCCCGTTGTAATAGGTTCCATGAACGAACCCCTTTCGGCGTATCATTCGTACTATTTGAGCGCCTGTCGGATAGACGACGCAAAGGGATGCATAAACATGCACTCAACAGTGTAGCAAGTTGTGCCTAAATACGCTGCTGACAGGTTTTATAACCCCCGTTAGTTAAGGCGCTCCACAAAGAAATCTGCCATGGAGAGGAACAACTCTCGTGCGTGCGGATCAAGCTCAACGTCCTCGATGGCCGCTTTGGCCTTGGCGGTCAGGTCGAGCGCATAAGTGTGGGCGTAATCGATAGAGCCGGTCTCCTGGAAGATCTCCACGGCGCGTGCGAGTTGCGCGGGGTCCTCGGTGCCCGAGGAAAGGATCGCTTCAATCTCGTCGTGATAGCGCTCATCAGACAGGGCGTGCACGGCAACGAGCGTGCGCTTACCCTCGGTGATGTCGGTGCGGAAGTCCTTGTTGGCGGCCTCCTTGGTGCCGATCAAGTTGAGCAGGTCGTCTTGAATTTGGAAGGCAAGGCCCGTGTGCAGGCCAAAGGCGCGCAGCGCCTCAATTTGCTCCTCGCTGCCGCCGCCGATAATGGCCCCGGCGGCAAGCGGTGTGGCTCCGCTGTAAAACGCGGTCTTGTGCGTCGCCATGTCCAGGTAGTCATCAACCGAGATATCAAAGCGCCCGTCACGGACCCAACCCAGGTCGAGCGCTTGACCCTCGATGGTGCGGACGATCATCTCGGTAAGCTCGTGGAGTACGCGCAGCTTCACGTCGGACTCCAGCGTGGGGTCGTCGAGAACCGTCTTGGTGACCATGGTGAGCGCCAGGTCGCCACAATTGATGGCAAGGCCCGTGCCCTCGGTAAGGTGCATGCAGGGCTTGCCTCGACGAAGCTGTCCGTTGTCGGCGATGTCGTCGTGAATCAGCGCGCCCGACTGGAAATGCTCGATAGCTGCCGCGGCGCTGCGGGCGCTCTCAAAGCTACCGCCCACTGCGGTTGCGGCGAGCATGCAGATAAGCGGGCGGTGGCGCTTGCCGGCGTTGGCCGTAAAAGCCGAGAGCGGAGCGTACAGGTAGCGCTCGATATCGGCAGAGGTCGCCTGTCCGTCAAAGAACGTGGCCAGATAGTCGTTAATCTGGTCGAAGTGCTGGGCTAAAAAGCTGGTAAACGGACTGGACACAGGCTCTCGCATTCTTTCTGAAGGTCGCATTGATGCAATATGCAGACAACATATTGCCACATTGGGGTGCTTGGCGTGGCGGGCGAAGGCAATTGGACCCGCAGGCGTAAAGCTCAGCGGAAGATGACGGCTAGATAAGCCCGAAGTGCTCGAGTGCCGTGACGACGCCGTCGTGATCGATAGAATCGGTCACATAGTCCGCCTTCTCCTTAAGGAAGTCCGGTGCGTTGCCCATGGCGATGCCAACATCGACCGTTTCCATAAGGGCGACGTCGTTGCTCGCATCGCCGATGCCGTACACGGTGCCGTGGTTTGGCCCCAGGGCGCCAAGCACGGCCTGGATGCCGGTTCGCTTGGTGCACTCGCGGGGCGAGATTTCGGTTACCTCGAGTTCGAGCTCGTTAAAGCACAGCAGCGGCTCGATCTCTTTATCCTGGGCGATGCGGTTGGCGAGCTTCGTAGACATGAGGATCTTGTAGGCGCTGTAATGCTTGAGCTTTGTGACGGCATCGCCTACGGTACGGGCATATCCGTCGCCATCGGGGGCGTCCGCGCTCATGCGCACGACGCGATCGAGACCTTCAAAGCGAATCACCTCGTCCGATTGCTCAAGATACGGGGCGAGGCGTTGCAGCAAGCCGGGGCTCATGGCTGCATTTCGCACAATGCGTCCGTCGAGTTCGACGTAGCCTCCCGCCAAGCAGACAATTCCTGCCCACGGCAGCTCAAGAAGTTTGGGGTGGATGCAGCTCAGGGTGCGTCCCGTGCAGATAAAGGCCATGTTACCGTTGGCGACAAACTCGCGGATTGCCTGCGAAACCGCCTCGTTGGGATAGGGGGAGAGGTCCCGCTCGTCTTCGGGAAGGTCTTGGGCGAGCTTGGGGTCTTGCCACGCGAGCGTGCCGTCAATGTCGAAGAAGCAGATATCGCCGTGCTTGTGGGTTGGGCTGGCGGTAGGGGAGGCCGAGGTGGTGGGCACAAATCCCGGCTCGAGGCCCATGATCTGGTCAAAATGCTCTTTAACGCGGGGAACGGAGATGCCTATGATCACCTGAGCGGTCTTGCCCGTAATGATGAGGCCCTTGGCGCCCACCGCGACAAACGACGCGTTATCTGCAACGATGGAAGGGTCTGCGACCTCGACGCGCAGGCGCGTGGCGCAGTTGGTTGCGCCCACGATATTGCCAACGCCACCTAAAAGCTGAATTACCCGCTCAGCGAGGACGTGATCTTGATCGGATCGACTATTGACCTCGTCATTGGGAGATTGCTCCTTGGCAAAGCCGCTTCCCGTTAAATGATCGATTGCCGCGCGATTGGCGACATGATCCTCGCGGCCCGGCGTCTTAAGGTCATAGATCAAGATGAGTGCTCGAAAGCTAACAAAAAAGATGAGGCTAAAGGCAAGGCCGATACCGAGCGCCAGAAGATAGGCACCGGCATGCGTGCGCATGAGCGGAATGAAGTTGAAGGCGGCCATTTCCATGAAGCCGCCCGAAAAGATGCCGACGATACCAAAGAAATTCATGGTCATGGCGAGGCAAGACGAGAGGACGGCGTAGAGCAAAAAGAGCCCGGGGTGGGTGAACATAAAGAGAAACTCGAGCGGTTCGGTGATGCCGCAGACCACTGAGGCAACTATGGCGGGAACCAGGATAACCTTGAGGCCGGCGCGGCGTTCGGGCTTGGCGGTGGTGTAGAACGCCGCGGCGATGGCGGGAAGGCCAAAGAGCTTGACCCAGCCGGTGGCGGTGTAACCAGCCCAGGGCGCAAGTTCGTTGAGGGGGCGTGTGCTGTGTGAGAGGATGGGAAGCAAGTTGGTCCACGTGGCGTAGATGCCGTCGTTAATAACCAAATTGTCGTAGTAGATTGGCATGTAGAGCAGGTGGTGCAGACCCATGGGCTCGAGTGCTCGCTCCAAAAACACAAAGATGCCCACGCCGAAGGGTCCGACGCCCGCAAGTGCGTGGCGCAGCGTTTCGGTCACAGCGTATACGAAGGGCACGATGGCGGCCGAGATAGCGGCAAGGGCGAACACAGCAAAAAAGCTGATGAGGTAGACCAGCGAAGAGCCCGAGAACGTACCGAGCCAATCGGGCACCTTGGCGTCGTAGGAGCGGTCATGGATGGCGACGACGGTTGCCGATACCGCCAGCGGGCCGATAATGCCGGTGTCGAGCGTCTTGATACCGTCAATGACGGTGATGCCGCTGGCGGAGGTCAAAAACGACGGGTACTTAAGTCCGAGGTTGTCGCCGCTCAGCTTAATGATCTCGCTCAAGAAGAAACAATAGGCAAAATAGGCCACGAGTGCCTCGAGGCAGCAGCGTGCCGGTTGCTTTTGGGCAAGGCCAATAGGCAGCGCTACGGCAAAAAGGAGTGGAAGGCGTTTAAAGACCGTCCACGAGCCGCGCTGGATGATAGCCCAGAATACGTACCAGGGGGTTCCGTATGTGGCGAGGTCACCGACGATGTCCACAGTCGTTGCGAGAGCGGAGATGCCGACCATAAGGCCCGATATGGAAAACAGCATGGCGGGCGCAAACATGGCCCCACCAAAACGTTGGATTTTCTGCAGCATAATATGCCTTCCGGATGCAACATGCTGTGCGAGCAAGAACGTTTAAACAATGAACTCATTGTAGAGGACTGGC
>JAIIUG010000004.1:0-47692 GCA_022739635.1 Collinsella sp.
TGGCGTCGTTATCGGGGTTCTGGTGACCAAAGACAAGAACGTTTGCCATGGATATCCTCCACTTGATATGTGTACTTGGACGTAGCTATGGTAGCACGCCGATGCCGAGCCTTCGCAGACGGAAGGGCCACGGCATATTTTGGGGCAGGCATGGGGGCCAAGGCTGTCCCTTTTGCACCATGTTGGTGCAAAGTAACCTGACCCCCTTGCACCAGCTATTTACCGGCAGCGCGCAGGGCTACGTAGGCGGCACCGATAATGCCGGCGTCGTTTCCGAGCGAAGCGACCTTGATGGGCGTCTCGCGCGAGGCAGAAAGCGCGTACTGCTTAAAGTGCTCGCGGACCTTGTCGAGGTAGACATCGGCCGAGGCGGATGCGCCGCCGCCGATGAGGAACATCTCGGGATCGACCACGTTGGCAATAAGCGCCAGGGCGCGACCGAGATAGTCGGCCATGGTATCGGCCGCGGCAAGCGCGAGCTTGTCGCCCTCGCGGCAGGCCTGGAACACGTCCTTGGAATCGGAGGGACCGGTGAGCTCGATGGGCTCGACGCCTGCCTTCTTGCACTCGGCAAGGTAGTTGCTCACCACGCCGGTGGCGCTGGAATACTGCTCCAGGTGGCCATGGCCGCCGCAGCCGCAGGTGCGCTCCTCTTCGGGGTTCAGGCACATGTGGCCAATCTCGCCGCCGGCGCCCACAACGCCCGACACCACGTCGCCGTTAACGATAACGCCGCCGCCCACGCCGGTACCAATGGTGACCATCACCACGTTCTGTACGCCCTTGGCAGAGCCGAGCCAGGCCTCGCCCATGGCAGCGGCGTTGGCATCGTTCTCGTACTTAACGACCGCGTCGGGGCAGTGCTTTTGAATGGCGATCCTCAGCTCGGGCAGGTTGATGGCAATGTTGGCCTTGACCTTGGCATCGCCCGATGCCGGGATAGGGCACGGAACGGCTAGGCCAATGCCCGCCACAAAGGCACGCGGAATCTGGGCCTTGGCGACCACCTGGTCGATAGCCTCGGTCACCGCGGCAAAGCCCGCAGCGTCAACGATGGGAGGCGTAGGCACGCTGGCCTTGGCAAGCAGGTTACCGTCTTCGTCGAACAGGCCCTCCTTAACCGAAGTGCCGCCGACGTCAATGCCGATGTAGTACTGCTTAGGTTCCATGGGAGCCCACCTTTCTCGTTTAAACATTGCCTGTATGGTACCGCTCCCAAGGCAAAAACCTACCAAAAAGGGACAGGTTTGTTTTGGCAGGTTTTATCTGGGAAAACGCAAGGCATGAGATTCGGTTCGCTGGGCGGCAAAACGGCCCAACCCCATCTTCGAGCCGATCAATTTGCTCAATACCACATTATTCGAATGCATATTCATTTAGAGCGCTCTAGTTGATAAAGAGAAGCGTTTTTTAATTATATCTTTCTCGAACTTTTCAAAAACGCAATAGGGATGCTTAGGCGTGGACTATACTTTTTTATACTCAATCAAGCTGGAAAGGAGGTTCCATGATTCCCAAATATGAGGCGATAGCTGCGGATATCCGCCGAAGCATCGAGGACGGCGTTCTTAAACCGGGCGACAAGCTACCCACCGTCGTTGAGTTCTGCGAGATCTATAGCGTTTCCAAAATCACCGTCAAACGTGCTATTGAGCAGATTACCGATGAAGGTCTTGTTACCAGCCGGCGCGGATCGGGCACCTACGTTAAGGACACGGCGGGGCTTCCCGGCCAGGCGTTTTTCCAGGGCAAGAACGATCGCTCCCAGGGCTTTTCGTATGAGCACCGCGGGGAGAAGGTGACCTCGGTGGTCTACGATTTCTCGATTGTCAATCCGCCAGCAGACGTCGCTGCCCAGCTGGGAATTGCCGAGGACGACTTTGCCTATCACATCGTGCGCGTGCGCCAGGTCGACGAGAAGCCCATCGTTATCGAGTACACCTACATGCCCCTCGAGCTGATTCCGGGCCTTAAGAAAAAAGACCTGTACGCATCGATCTACAGCTTCATCCGCGAGCAGTGCGGACTCAAGATCTCAAGTTTCCACCGTACCATTCGCGCTGTCGCGGCAACTGAAGAAGAGGCTGAGCGCCTGGATACCAAACCCGGCTCTCCCCTGCTCGAACTCAACCAGATTGGCTTCTTGGATAGCGGCACCGCGTTTGAATATTCTGTCTCGCACAACGTAGGCGACCGCTTTGAGCTGCACAACGTAACGCTGGCCTAGTTTTGTAATCCGGTGGGTGCTCGTTTTGAGCTGTCCTACGCGGCACCCGCACAACCTTATGGGAGTATGCACATGTCCGATTTGATTAAACTCACGCCGATCTTCCACGAGAAGATCTGGGGCGGCCGCCAGCTGGAGACCGTGTTTGGCTACGACATTCCCGAGGGTCCCATCGGTGAGTGCTGGGCCATCTCGGCCCATCCCAACGGCGACTGCCAGATTGCGGAGGGCCCGTATACAGGCCACACGCTTTCGTGGCTGTGGGCCGAGCACCGCGAGCTCTTTGGCAATTGCGAGGGCAAGGAGTTCCCGCTGCTCATCAAGATTCTGGACGCCAAGGACGACCTTTCGATCCAGATTCACCCCAACGACGAGTACGCCGCCGAGCACGAGAACGGAAGCCTGGGCAAGACCGAGTGCTGGTACGTGCTTGATTGCGAGCCCGGTGCCACGATCATCGTCGGCCAGCGCGCGCACGACCGCGCCGAGGCCGCGCAGATGATCGAGGACGGCCGCTGGGACGAGATGCTCAACGTGCTGCCGATTCACAAGGGCGACTTTTTCCAAATCGACCCCGGCACCGTGCACGCCATCAAAACCGGTACGCTCATTTTGGAGACGCAGCAGTCGAGCGACGTGACGTATCGCCTGTACGACTACGACCGCCCCGGCACCGACGGCAAGCTGCGCCCACTTCACATTGAGCAGAGCCTGGATTGCATCGATTTTGACGTTCAGGCTCCGACCGACGGCACGGTGACCGCGCCCGAGGTCGATGGCGTGACCGAGCTCGAGTCTAACTCCTGCTACACCGTCGATCGCGTGCGCGTCGACGGCAGCAAGACCTTGGAGCAGCGCTGGCCCTTCATGTGCCTGTCGGTCATCGACGGCGAGGGCACCGTGTGCGGCGAGCCCGTTCACAAGGGCAGCCACCTGCTGGCCCCGAGCACCGTGGACCAGATCGAACTAGAAGGCAAAATGGAACTGATCATCAGCCACCTCTAGGTCGCAACAACAACCAAAACGAAACAAGGGGCTCCCCCGCTCAAATACGGGGGAGCCCCTACTCGTATCTATTTCTCAGCCCACCCGGCTCTCCAGACCAAAAAGCGAACGAGCAGAGCGACGTTCGCAAGCAACGTCACCTGAGGACCTGGGTGGGCGTATAGGGCAACATCGGTCGCGAGTTCCGCACGAGCCGGAGAGCACTTAATGTGCTCTCCGTGCGAGCAGGACTGCCCGAGCAGGCGATGTTGCCCTATACGCCCACCCAGGTCCGCCGGGATTACGACAGCTTGACGATCGGTGCAAAACCTTTCATAAGCTTTTTGGTCTGGCCGGTTTTTTCGAATTGGACCTCGATCATGTCTCCGGCGACCGAGATCACAGTACCCGTGCCAAAGGTCTTATGACTCACGGTATCGCCCGCGGCAAAGTCCTGCGACGCGCTAGCGCGATCGACCTTGCGCTCCACCGTCGGCGACACCTTGGACGACGGCTTTTTGGCTCGCGGCGCGCCCGATCCAAAGGTCGAGGCAACACGGCCGGCGTCGGGCGAAACCCCACGATGGCGCTCGGTCCCGTAACTGCTGCCGCCAAAGAAATCGTCAAAGCTCGATCCGCCGCGCGAACCAGAACCGCCGGTCGAGCGCGTATGCGAGCCAAACACCTTGCCGCCGTACATATCCGAGCCCATGCCCGATCCAAAGGTGCCGTGACGGTCGCCGCGCTTCTCCCAGCCCGTGCCCTCAAAACCGGCAGAACCGATGCCGCTAAACTCGATATCCTCAAACGGAATCTCGTTGAGGAAGCGCGAGCGCGGGTTGGCAGAGGTCGAGCCGTAGGTGCGACGCGTGGCCGCATAGGTCAAGAACAGGCGCTTACGGGCACGCGTGATGGCAACGTAGGCCAGGCGACGCTCCTCCTCGAGCTTGCCCGGATCGTCACTGCCGCCAAAGTCGTGCACGTGCGGAAAGATACCCTCCTCCATGCCGGCCACGAACACCGCCGGGAACTCCAGACCCTTGGCGGAGTGGATGGTCATCATGGTGATGGCATGCGTCTCGCCGGCCAGGGAATCCAAGTCGGAGCGCAGGGCCAGCCACTCCATGAGTGCCGGCAGCGCCTTACAGGTGAGCGGACCGTAGGTGCGCTCAATCTCGTCGGCATGCACGGCACCCGCCGGCATCTCCGTCGGCGCGGCATACGCGTTGCCCGCGATGGCGGCGGCCAGGGCATCCTGCGGCGAGAGCGCCGGAGCGGCCAAGCTATCGAGCGGATTGGAACCTGCGGCATCACGCGCGCCAACGAGCGCCTCAAACGAGGACACAGGTGCGGACGGTCCCGGCTCGGGCGCAGGTGCGCTCACCACGACGGGCTTGGGCTCAGCGCCGGCCGGCACATCGGCAACGCCAGCCGCGCGCAGCTCTTCCAAGCTCTCGAGCGTACCCTCGATATCCTCGTGCGTCTCCTCAAATTCGGCGGCGACGCCCAGGAATTCCTGGATGTTCTCAGCGCGGCTCTCGGACTCCATGGTGCCCTCGGCGCGGAAGGCCTGCAGCAGGCCCGTCTTGTCAACAATCATCTCGACAACGTCCTTGAGCTCGCCGTCCATGCGGCGGCCCTCGCGCATCAGCGACACAAAGCTCGACAGGCCATTGCGCACCTTGGCGCTAAACATGCCCGTCTCGGCGCACGCGATCTCGCAGGCTTGGAAGAACGAGCAACGGTTGTCGCGCGCCAGCTGCTCAATCTTTTGGATCGAGGTGGAGCCGATGCCGCGACGTGGCGTGTTGATGACGCGCTTGACGCTCATCTCGTCGGCCGGGTTCACGATCATCTTGAGGTAGGCCATGACGTCGCGGATCTCGGCACGGTCGAAGAATCGCGTGCCGCCCACGATCTTGTAGGGCACGCCCGCGCGCAGGAACATATCTTCGAGAATACGCGACTGGGCGTTGGTGCGATAGAAGACGGCGATGTCGTCGTAGCTCGTACCCTTGGAGTGCAACTTTTCGATCTCACCGGCAATCCAGCGGCCCTCGTCGCGCTCATCGCTTGCCTGGAAGGCCTGGATCTTCTCGCCGTCGCCCTCGGCCGTAAACAGGCGCTTTTCTTTACGCTGCGAGTTGTGACGCACCACGGCGTTGGCGGCGCTCAGGATATGGCCCGTGGAGCGATAGTTCTGCTCCAGCTTAACGGTCTTGCAGTTTTTAAAGTCCTTCTCAAAGTCCAGGATGTTGGTAATGTCGGCGCCACGCCAGCTATAAATGGACTGGTCGTCGTCGCCCACGACCATGAGGTTTTGGTACTTGGCGGCCAGCAGGTTGGCGATCTCGTACTGGACGTGGTTGGTGTCCTGATACTCGTCGACGCTAATGTAGCGGAAGCGCTCCTGGTACTTGTCGAGCACCTCGGGGCGGGTACGCAGCAGCTCGAGCGTGCGCACGAGCAGGTCGTCGAAGTCCATCGCGTTGGCGGCGCGCAGGCGGCGCTCCAGCTCCAGGTAGACCTGCGCGGCTTTTTTGTCATTGGGGCTGTCGGCGGATTTGAGCATGTCCTCGGGCCCGATCATGGCGTTTTTAGCCGAGCTGATCTTGCTGCGGATCATGTTAATGGGGAACTGCTTTTGCTCGATGCCGAGCGCCTGCATGATGTCGCGCACCATGCGCTTTGAGTCGTCATCATCGTAGATGGTGAACTGGCCGGTGTAGCCCAGCAGGTCGGCGTCCTCGCGCAGCATGCGCACGCACATGGCGTGGAAGGTGCACACCCACATGCCGCGGGTGCCACTGGGGATGAGCGCTGCCAGACGCTCGCGCATCTCGGCCGCAGCCTTGTTGGTAAACGTGATGGCCAGGACCTGCCAGGGCTTAACGCCCAGGTCGCCAAGCATATGCGCGATGCGGAAGGTCAGGACGCGGGTCTTGCCCGAGCCGGCGCCGGCGAGCACCAGCAGCGGGCCCTCGGTGGCCAGGACCGCCTCGCGCTGGGCGGGATTCAGGCTATCGATATCGACGAGCGGCTTGGCGGGCTTGGGCGCCGGAACCGGGGCGTCGTAGATGTCGAGCGGAACGAGCTCGGGTTCCGGCGCGGCGGGGGCGGTGTACGCATCGAGCGGCACGGGTTCCGGCGCGGGCGGCACGGGCGCGGCAGTGTTCTTTTCCCAGGGCAGGGGCTGGGTCATGGGCGACTCCTCATCTGACGGACGGCGCGCCTGCGGGCAGCGCCATAGTTTGAGCCGTACCAGTATACCGAGCCGCGCGGACACCGACGCAAATCACACCACGACTCCGTGCGCCGCCGTCAGGCCCGCTCCAGCGAATTTGGTGCAAAGTAACCTGTCCCCATTGCACCAATCACGGAGCCACCGATGTCATGGCAACGGTAGCGAGCGGCGGCCAGAGCGAACAAATTGGCATGAAAAGAGGGCGGCATAGACCTTTTGGTCATGCCACCCTCTTTGAATGACAAATTGTCGCTCTGGCCGCCGCGCAGCGTCAACCAAGTTACAGGCCGAGCATGGGCTCCAGGACGAAGAAGTACGCGAGCACCACGATGCCCAAGATGATGCGGTAGACGCCGAAGCACTTGAAGTCGTGACGGCGGACGAAGCCCATAAGCCACTTGATGGCAATGAGCGACACCACAAAGGCGACGACGCAGCCCACGCCCAAGATGGCAATCTCGTTGGTGCCGAAAGTACCGCCCTTAATAAAGTACTTGACCAGCTTGAGCGCACTTGCGCCAAACATAACGGGAATAGCCAGGAAGAACGTGAACTTAGACGCCACCGAGCGCGTGCAGCCCAGCAGCAGGCCGCCGATGATGGTAGAACCGGAGCGAGACGTACCAGGCACCAGCGAAAGCACCTGGAAGCAGCCGATACCCAGCGCAGTCTTCCAGCTGAGGTCCTCGAGCGTGGCGATGGAGCCAAAGTCCAGGTTCTCGTCATCGTCCTCATCCTCAGCAGTAGCCGCGGCGGGCGCCGCAAAGTGCGCACCGGCGGGACGTCCACCCGACACCACAGCACGCGAACCAAACGAACCGGCAACGGCCATTTCCTCGCGCTTGCTTGCGCGCCAGTTCTCGATCACGATAAACAGCACGCCGTACACAATGAGCGCCAGCGCCACGACGGGAGCATTGTAGAAATGCTCCTCCATCCAGTCGTTGAGCGGCAGGCCGATCGCCGCCGCAGGAATGCAACCGAGCACAATCTTGCCCCACAGCACCCAGGTGTCGCGACGGCCCTCCTTGCCCTTGCTGGGCGAGAACGGATTGAGTTCATGGAAGAACAGCACGCAGACGGCCAGAATGGCGCCAAGCTGAATCACGACTAGGAACATGTTCCAGAACGTCTCGCTCACGTTCATCTTGACGAACTCATCCACCAAGATCATGTGACCCGTCGACGAAACGGGCAGCCATTCGGTGATGCCCTCGACCAGGCCCATGAAGGCAGATTTTAGAAGCTCGATAATATCCAAAGGGACCCCCTCGTTAGACACCCGCCGGTAGATGTTCTGCGGACGATGCGGGCGATGTCCCATTATCAACCGTTGGCGGTGCGACCGCGCCTACCCTTACCAAAAAACTCGCCCGTTCACAGAATTGCGAGCGGTCAAACCGAAATCCTTGGGTATAACTGCAACAAGGTAAAGTGTCCGGCGGCCAACGCGCCCGCGCCCGCCCGACGCACGAGCCCCGCGCCCGTGCGATAGACCAAGGAGGAAACCATGAACGAGGGCTACACCAAGGTATTTGTTTCGCTCGACGGTACTGAGCAGCAGGATTTTGTGCTCGCACGCGCCATCAAGGTCGCCGCAAACAACGGTGCCAAGCTGATTATTGGTCACGTGATTGACTCCACGGCGCTCGAGAGCGCTGGCTCCTACCCGGTCGACCTGGTCAACGGCCTAGAGGAGGCCTTTAACAACTCCATTGCCAAGCAGCTCGAGGAGGCCAAGGCCAATCCCGATATCCCCGAGGTCGAGGTCATGATTCGCGCCGGTCGTATTCGCGAGACGCTCAAGGACGAGATGCTCGACGTGGTCAAGCCCGACCTGGTGCTCTGCGGCGCCCGTGGCCTGTCCTCGATTAAGTACGCGCTGCTGGGCTCGATTTCGACGTTCCTGCTGCGTAACACGGACTGCGACATTTTGGTCGTGAAGTAGCGTTGCTCCCACCGGCCGCGGGGCCTGCGGGGTTTCCACGGGCACGTCCTCGCCGCGCTGCGGCTGCGGGATGTGCCCTTAGGAAACCCCTCCCGGCCCCGCGGCCTTCGCAGCCTTACTTCAGCGAGTTGGCTGGAAAAGATGGCGTGCCGCCCCGTTTGGGGTGGCACGTTTTGTTTGGGCTGCACGTTTTTGTTTGGGCGGACGTCTGCCGCATGCGTTACTCAAAGTATTGGAACTTGTTCGTTGAGAAGGAAAACGTTACGACGAAGCCTTCGCCGGACTCGGATGCCGCGGTGACATCGATGCCCATCTTGGAACACAGGCGCGCCACCAGATAGAGGCCGATGCCCGTTGCGCGCTTGGTGGTGCGGCCGTTGTCGCCGGTAAAGCCCTTCTCGAACACGCGGGGCAGGTCTGCCGCACTCACGCCGCAGCCGTTATCGGCAACGGTGAGCTCGATGCGCTCACTCGCCAGGCCCTCGTCCAGCAACGCGCCCGAAAACACGATCTTCGCGCCGTCCTCGCGCGCGTATTTAATGCTGTTCTGAATGAGCTGGCCCAAGATAAACTCGAGCCATTTCTCGTCGGTAAAGACCTCAAAGTCGAGATTCTCGCACACCGGCGCCACGTGTGCCGCGATGAGCTCACGCGCGTTGGCTTTAATCGCGCCCGTCACCAGGGCCTTGAGGTTCCAACGTCGAATCAGGTAATCGCGCTCCACAACCTCCGAGCGCGCATAGTAGAGCGCCTGGTCGATATAGCGCTCCACGCGGGCAAGCTCGCGACCGAGGTCATCTACGCGCGACAGGTCGTCTGCGCCGCCATCCAGGTTTTCCAAAATTAGATGGGCCGCTGCCAGAGGCAGCTTGGCCTCGTGGACCCAGCTCTCGATATAATCGCGATAGTCATCGGTCTGACGCCGGCCTTCGGCAACCTCGTCGCAAGCGGCTTTACCCACCCGGCGCAAGACCTCGTACTCGAGCTCGCCCTCGGCATACGTCGGGCACTGGACCATCTCCTGCACCCATGCGGGACTTTCCAGCTCCTCGGCCGCGCGCTCCAGCTGATGCAGAAAACGACGACGGCGCGCATACTCGATCACAATGCCGAGCATGCCAAAGATAAAGGACACGCCGACCGCCACGACCACGATAGATGCCGGAGCGCCGGCGACCGTCAGCACAAAGCAGCTCAGCAGCACGCCGCACGTCCACACGGCGACGGGAAGCAGCGCATCTTTAAAAAACTTGGCAAACGACATGACCGGCACCTAAACCGAATAGCCTTGGCCGCGGTGCGTGGTCAGATACCCCTTGATGCCGATTTTTTCGAGCGTGGTGCGCAGGCGGTTGATGTTGACGGTAAGCGTGTTGTCGTCCACGAAGGCATCAGAATCCCACAGGTCCTGCATGATGGCCGAACGCGAAACGATCTTGCCCGCGCGGCTCAGAAGCAGCGAGAGGATACGCAGCTCGTTTTTGGTGAGCTCGGTGCTGGTGCCGGTTGCTGTATTGGTGACCACGGAGCGAGCAAGATCGAGCTCCAGCCCCTTGTGGACGAGCGTGCTGCGCTCGCCCGCCGCCGCGGTGCGACGCAGCAGTGCGTTGATGCGCGCCACGAGCACGCGGGCACTGTAGGGCTTGGGAACAAAGTCATCCGCGCCGAGCGTCATGGCCATGACCTCGTCGATCTCGGTCGTGCGCGACGTGAGAACAATGATGGGGACCTCGGATTCGCGGCGGACTTCGTGGCAGATATGCTGGCCGTCTTTGACGGGGAGCGTGAGGTCGAGCAGCACCAGGTCGGGCGCGGCGGCGAGAATATCGCGCGAGACGTGCTCGAACGATTCGCAGGCCTCGACCTCAAAACCGGCACGAGCAAGGATGTCAGCAAGCTCGCGACGAATGGGCTCGTCGTCCTCAACGACATAAATCAGCGCCATGTGTCCTCCCATTTCGCGTAACTTTCACTTTCCACACCATTATGCCCACGGCGTCGCAGCGATACGACCCCGTGGGCACCTAATATGACAAAAGTGTTCGGTAGCCTTGAGAGAAAAGAGGGACCCTCGGTCCTAAACCGATCGGCCCCATCACTTCGGCCTCGAGCCTCTACTCGAGCGTACGCATGTACGCGGAGATGGCATCCAGGCCCTTCTGCAGGTCGTCGGTGTTATCGGAGTATGCATAGCCGATGCGCATACTCTTGGGCTCCTCGAAGCAATCGCCCGGGGTAACGAGCGCGCCGGACTTCTTAATCATGTCGATGCAGAACGTCCTGGAGTCGATGTCGTAGTCTTAATACACGAGCGCGGTGGTACCCGCCTCGGGCTTGACGAACGACAGGTGCGGCTCGCTCTCGACCCACTTCTCCAGAACAGCAAGGTTCTGACGGACGATGCGACGGCTGCGCTCAAGGATCACGGAAGCGTTGCCCAGAATCAGCTCCGCCACCGTCTCGCTGAATATGCCGGCGGAAATCAGGTTGTAGTCGCGATGCGAGAGCAGCGCGCGACGAAGTTCCGGGCTCTTGGTGACCGCCCAGCCCAGACGCAGGCCGGCGAACGACCAGACCTTGGACATGGATGCGGTGACGACGGCCTTGTCGTACAGGTCGATCACGGACTCGCAGTACTCATCCGTCTGAGTAAGCAGACGGTAGACCTCGTCGCAGAGCAGCCACGCGTCGTGTTTGCGCGCGACCTCGACAATCGCCTTGAGCGTATCGGTGTCGAGCAGGGCGCCCGTGGGGTTGTCCGGGTTATTGATGCAGATGAGCTTGGTATCGTCGGTCACCAGGGCATCGAGCGCGTCGACGTCGACGTGGTAGCCGTTCTTGCGATCGAGCTGAAGGATATCGACCTTCGCACCACACATCTCGGGAATCGAGTAAAGCTGCTGGTAGGTGGGCTTGACGGAGACTACGTGATCGCCCGGTTCGACGAGCGTGGAAATTACCAGGGAGTTGGCACCGGTCGCGCCGTGCGTGGGCACGATATGCCCGGGCTCGACCGTCTTATAGAGACGCGCGACCCCTTCGAGGAAGCCGGGCTGCCCCTCGATATCTCCGTAGGTGAATCGGCGCGAGCACAGGCTATCGAGCCACGCCTTCTTGTCGGTGTTCGTAAGCTCGAACAGCTGGTCGAGCGTGAGGGAGAAGACGCACGTCTCCGCAACGTTGTGGGTGCACTTGGTCTCCCAGTCGTTCATCCACTGCTCGACGGCGAAATCCTTGATCTGCATTGTCGTTTCCTTTCCTTGACTTTCTTACAGTTCCACCACGATGCCCAGCCCCGCCTCGACGGCGCGGTCATAGGCGATTTTCGATGCCGAAAGGTCCTGAACGGCGATGCCCGACGTATCGAACACCGTCACCTGTTCGTCATCCGAACGCCCCGTAGCCGTGCCGGCGATGACTTCGCCGAGCTCCGCTTTGATATCCTCGGGCGTGATGGCACCCTCGGCAACCGGAATCTCCAGCTCACCGGACGCGACCGATTGTTCGCGATCGTCGACGTAAACAGCGGCACGGGCGACAAGTGCCGAGGCGAGCTCCTGCTTGCCAGGCATGTCGGCACCGACGCAGGAGATATGCGTACCGGGGCGCACCCATGCATCGGGGATGATGGGCTTGGTCGCCGGCGTGATCGTCACGATGATGTCGGCCTCTGCCGCGGCACCTTGGCCGTCGGCCGTCGCCTCGATGGAATAGGTGGATGCCTCGCGAGCATGCTCGCAGGCGTCCAAGATGTGGGCGACCTCGTCTCGCATGCGCTCGACGCGGGCCTCGGGCGCGGCGTCGGAAACCGGCTCCCACACCTTGACCTCGCTCACTTTGGGACAGGCGGCGAGCACGCCCGCCACCATATAGGTGCTCATATGGCCGGCACCCGCAACAAGCAGCTTGGACGCATCCGCCCGAGCCAGCCACTTGGCACCGAGCGCAGCGGCGGCACCGGTGCGAAGCCCAGTGACGGCGGAGGCATTGAGCAGCGCCAGCGGCTCGCCCGTCGCGTTGTCGCACAGCAGCGTGGTGCCAAAGATCTCGGGCAGCCCCTTTTTGGGATTCCGAGAGAACCAGGCAGTGAGCTTGAGGCCGAAGAGACCGCTTCCCGCCAACTCGCCCGAGCGGATATCCATATCGGCCACGCCGGGTTCGAACTGCTCATATACCATCGGCCACGCAACACCCTTGCCCGTTGCCTTCTGGCGATATGCCTCCTCCACGGCAGCGATTGCATCCTCGATTGTCAGCACCTTGGAAACTTCCTCGGCCGAAAGCACCACCATCTGCCCCATCATCGCTCCTTTCAGCGAAAGCTTTACGTTGCTTCACTGTACGGTTTAGCAATGATGCCGCCAAGGATCATTTCTTGTTGGAATCTACAACGATTTTCGACCTGATTTTTCCATCTATCAGCAGGTATTTGAACTATTTCTCGCATGAAAGGCATACGGATGTGCGATTATCCTTTTTATACCTATACTTATTGTAGTGATTTACAAGGTGATGTTGATGCTATACACCATCTCGGACTTCTCACGGGAATATGAGGGGTCGGTCCGTCTGATCGCCGGCAGCGACGGCGTCTCACGTGCCGTCTCTGGCGTCGGGATCCTCGATTATGAACTCATGCCCGGCCTCAAGAGCAAGTACCAGCGCGTCAACTTCAGCTCAGACGAGATCGTCCTCAGCACCTTCCTCTATGCACAGGACGACCCGTACCTCATCACTGAAGCCGTGAAATACCTCGTCGCCAAGGGGACGAGCGGTCTTGTCATCAAAAACGTCCTGCACATCCCGATTCCTGACCAAGCCATCCGCTACGCCAACGCGCGGCACTACCCGGTCTTTCTCGCGACCGACGACTCACTGTTCTTTGATAGCGTCATCTATGAGGTCAAACGGCATATCGAGCAGCTCGCGTCCATCGACTTCGCACAGCGCGAGATCGATGCCCTGAGGACAGACGTATCGCCCGAGTCCATCTGCCGACGCATCCGAGGCCTCAACCCGTCATTTCTGGACGAAGCGGTCGCCCTGTTTGCATCGTTTGCAGAGCCCCTCGACCCGCGTACGTTTTTGCAAATCGAACGTCTCTGTGCAAAATCGACCCTCGCCGGATGCCACAACATGCTGGCGCCCTATGACGGAGGTTTGTTATTCGTAGCGACAAGCGACTCGGAGCAGGCGCTCGATGTGGAGCGAATCGTGCAGGCGCTCACGGAGCTCATCGAGGCTAGCGGTATCGATGGCGGAGCGGAAGGGCTCGGCATCAGCGATATTCTGTTTGGAGACGAGGCGGTGGCGCAGACGATTTCGCAGGCGATTTATGCACAGCGCCTATCTTGTCAACGAGCCGAGGGTCCCGTCCGCTATGCGCAGCTCGGCATCCTGAGAACCGTGATGCCCTTTGCGGAAACCCCGGAGATGCGATCGTTCTCGGAGGCGATTCTCTCGCCGATACGCGAGCACGACAGTGAGCATGGCAGCGAGTTGGAATCCACGCTCGCCGCATTCATCGAGAACGACCGACGCATCGAGCGAACCGCCAAGCAAACTGGCCAGCACCCGAACACGATTCGATATCGCCTCGATAAGGTGACAGCTCTCACCGGACTGAGCTACAAATGCGCCCCAGAGATGGAGCAGCTGTCGCTCGCCTACGCCATCGAACGTGCTCGCTCGCTTCAGTAAGCCCACCCCGCCTTGAGGTTAGGAGCGGCGGGCACGGAGCTTTTCGTAGCCGTCGGCGAAGAAGGCGACCGTCGCGGCGTCGGCCTCGGCGGCGTCCGTCTCGGTTGCGGGGACCACGCCGTGCTCGTCGCTCACCAGGAACAGCGCGCCCTTAAGCTGAGCGGGAATATCTACGCGCGTGACCGGGATGCCCTTGGTCTGGGCCAGCTGCTCAATGAGCGTCGCCGTGCCGCACAGGCACTCGTCCGCCGGCGCCACAAAGGCAAGCTCGCCGTTGTTGACGGCGGCGAGCAGCTCGGGCGCCACGCCGGTCTCGTCGGCCTCGGAGCGGGCCTCGGCGGAGCGGGCACGCAGCGCCTTGGCCGACGTATCGGCGAGCGGCTCGTACTCCCCCACCGTCATGGCAGCGTTGCCGTTGATGTCGATCACCAGCATGAGTACGCCGTCGCGTGCGGTGTAATCGCCCTCGGCAAGCGACCACTCAACGTGCTGTTTGGCCCAGCTGAGCATGTTATGGGTAAGCGGCTCGCCCTGTACCAGGCGCTCGGACAGTGCGCGGATGTGGCGGTTGAGCATGGGCACCTTTTTGTTGGACATGCGCCAACGGCAGACAAGCGCGGGCTTGTCGAGCGTGAACTTCTCGACCGCCTCCTGATTGGCGCAAAAGTCCTCGTACGCACGCTGATCCTCGGCATTGCCAAACAGCTCGGCATCATCCACAACGGCCATATCCAACCTTTCTCAAAAACATACACCGCACCGTTATACCCAAAAAAGCCGCCCGCACCAACCGGCACGGACGGCAATAGATAGCTTTAGTTCGGGACGAGCCAATACCGCTGGTGGAGCACAAGCCAGCGAGCCGGCACCAAGTGCCTCAGGTCGCCGCGAAAGAGGAGCGACGCGTACTTCTGTACGCGAGCGACGGTTTGAGCGGCGAGATGAAGTGCTTGGGGCCGGCGCAGCGTCGAGCAGTTACGCGGTTTGGTAAAACCGCGTAACGACATTAGTGCCTAAAGTGGCGGGCGCCCGTGAAGACCATAGCAATATTGTGCTCGTTGCAGGCCTGGATGCTCTCGTCGTCGCGCTTGGAGCCGCCGGGCTGAATGATGCAGGTCACGCCGTGCGCGGCAAGCACGTCGACGTTGTCGCGGAACGGGAAGAACGCGTCGCTTGCGCAAGCAAAGCCGCCCTTCTCCACGCCCTCGCGCTCGCAGAAGTCCTCGGCACGCTCGCAGGCCAGCAACGCGGAATCCACGCGGTTGGGCTGGCCGGGGCCCATGCCAATGCCGGCCTTGCCCTTAGAGACCAGGATGGCGTTGGACTTGACGCCCTTGCAGACCTTCCAGGCAAACTCGAGCTCGGCCATCTCGGCGTCGGTGGGCTTGCGGTCGGTGGGGAACGTAAAGGTTGCGGGATCCTCGGTCACGTGGTCGACCTCCTGCACCAGCATGCCGCCGTCGATGGAGCGCAGCTCCACCTGGGCGCCGTGGTCCACGCCGCCGGTCGCCAGCACGCGCAGGTTGGGGCGCTTGGCCATGCGCTCGAGCGCCTCGGCAGTGTAGCTCGGGGCGATGATAACCTCGACGAACTGCTTGTTCTGGTCGGCGAAATGCTCAACCAGCTCATAGGGTACCTCGCGGTTGCAGGCGATGATGCCACCGAAGGCGCTCTTGGGATCGCAGGCGAAGGCGCGGTCGTAGGCAGCCGTGATGTCCTCGGCAACGGCGGAGCCGCAGGGGTTCTGATGCTTGAGGATCACGCAGGCCGGCTCGTCGAACTCTCGGACCAGGTTCCAGGCGGCATCGGCGTCCAGATAGTTGTTGTAGCTGAGCGGCTTGCCCTGGATCTGCTCGGAGCCCACAAGCGGGAACTGAGAGCTCGCGGTGTTCTCGCAGCCCTCGGCAAAGCGATAGACCGTGGCCTTCTGCTGCGGGTTCTCGCCGTAGCGCAGGTCGTCGACCTTCTCCAGCGAGATCTCGAGCTTGGCAGAGGTGTCCGCCACGTCGCTTGCCTGGGCGGCGAGCCAACGGGAGATAGCCGTGTCGTAGGCGGCGGTAGTCTGGTAGACCTTCACCTGCAGGCGACGACGGGTGGAAAGCGTGGTGCAACCGCCGGTCTCGCGCATCTCGGCAAGGACGGCGTCGTAGTCGGCCGGGTCGGAGATGACGGTAACGCTCGCGGCGTTCTTGGCGGCAGAGCGCAGCATGGAGGGGCCACCGATGTCGATGTGCTCGATGGCATCCGCAAAGGTGACCTCGGGGTTGGCAACGGTCTTCTCGAACTCGTACAGGTTGACGACGACCAGGTCGATCAGCATAATGCCGTGCTGAGCGGCTTCCTGCATGTGCTGCTCGGAATCGCGACGGGCAAGCAGCGCGCCGTGAACCTTGGGATGCAGCGTCTTGACGCGGCCGTCCATCATCTCGGGATAGCCCGTAAACTCCTCGATGGGGGTTACGGGAACGCCCGCGTCCTCGATGGCACGAGCCGTGCCGCCCGTAGAGATGATCTCGACGCCAAAGTCGTCAACCAGCGTCCGTGCGAAATCGACGACGCCCGTCTTATCGGTAACCGAGATCAACGCGCGTGCGATCTTCACATCAGATCCCATGCAGTCCTCCTGTCTGGTACGCCGCCGTGCTCTGTGAGTCGGTGATACGTCGATCTGCAGCGCTCGCGCAGCGGCATTGAAAATACTGATTTAATGTAGCGCATCGAGCGCATCGATGCACCCCGCAACGCACGGCTGTGCAGAAAAAGTTTGCGAGCGGAGGGGATGGACACGGCATCGGGCACGGTGAGTTGATGGAACACAGGGGCACCATAATTAGATGCCAATGGCGTGGTAGAACTGTGCTCGATATGTATCCGCAATAGAAAGAGGCACCATGGTCTCGCGGGTTCTCTACCGACCGTTTGATACCGAAGATTTCGACGCCATCGCGCTGATCTTGCAGCAGCTTTGGCACAACAACTCGGATAACGATGAGTACAACCGTCTCGAAGCCGCGTGCGACCTCGCCTATTGCCTTTCGTCATCGACGTTTTCGCAGGTTGCCGTCATCGACGGTCAGGCGCGTGGCATTGCGCTCGCGCGTGCGGGACAGAACTCCGGCGCCACCGTCAAGGAACATTGGATGGATACCGAACGCGCGCTGCTATCGCAGATGCGCGAGCTGGAGCCCGATGTCTGCGCCGAGTACCTCTCATTTGTGCGCGCAACCATCCGAACCAACAACCGCCTGCTCGAGAGCAGCCCGTTGCCGCACGACAACGAGGTCACGCTGCTTGCCGTTGATCGAGATGTCCACGGCCTGGGCGTTGGCTCGGTGTTGCTCGATGCCGCGGTCTCGTACCTTTCCTCGCGCGGGGCGACAAGGGCGCACCTGTACACCGACTCCAACTGCTCTTGGAAGTTTTACGAGCTGCACGGCTTTAAGCGCGCGGCCACGCACCGCGCCAACCGCGAGGAACGCCGCCACGCCATGCCGCGCGAAAGCTTCCTCTACGAGCTGGACCTAACCGTCTAGGCCCAGCAACCATACCTAGTCATTTAAGTCTATCCCCAATGACTGATCCCCAACGACTGGTCATTTAAGTCTGTCCCCAATGAGTAGCCTAGGGAGTCTGCAAATAGCCGTGGGCAAAAAACATCAAATATGAGTACTGTTACCTTTTTAGTAGCAGCGATTTGGGGCATTTTGAGGCTTTTAAACACGGCGGTCAGCCGGGCGAGCTAACGTATTTCCTCAAATGTTCAATAAAAGTGGCCCCTAACGAGAAATACTCTCATTAGGGTCCGGTAATTAAGCGCAAATTAATGCAACCATTTCGGCAACAGTACTCATATTTGCCATTTTTTGCCCACTGCCCCTTCCGATGGAGGGGACTACGGGCAAAAGCGGGAGGATCGGCGCATTTTGGCACATAAAAAGGGGATGGGCTTTCCCCGACGGCTGTCGAGAAAAGCCCATCCCATAGCTTACGACCGTTAGAACGTTCCGCCGCCGCCTCCGCCGACGCCGCCGCCTCCGCCGCCCGAGAAGCCACCGCCTCCGCCGCCACCCGAGCTGTCCGAGCTCGACGCGAGCTCACGGATGCTCTCGTGATACACGCCATCGAATGAATCCATCGGCGACTCGTTGCCGTAATGATGGTAGTACCACCAGTAGCAGGGATAATTGTCGTAGAAACCGTCGGCCTCGCGCACCTCAGGCGGTACGGCCTCGGCAAGCTGACGCAGGACTTCCTTCGAAACGCCCAGCGCCGCACCCATCACCAGAAGTTTATTCCACAGGACCAGATCGCCGGGGACGGCTTCCTTTAGGCGCGTGAAGTCCTCGAGCCAATGCTTAAGCGCCTTGCATCGAGCCGCCACCTCGGCGCCCTCCGGCGTAAAGCGGCGGAACGTAAGGCCCACGCCAATACCCACCAGCACAATCGGCACCGAGATAACCGCGGCGATAATGTTCGCCTGTGCGCCGTCGGTAAAGAAGATGGATCCCACGGGAACAAAGGCGATCAGGATACCAAGAACCAGACAAAACACCATTGCGACAATGCCGTCCGAGGCAACGTACTCGCTATCGGCCAGCTTGCCCTTAACGGTGTTCTGATAGTCCTCGAGTTTGTCGCCCACGGGCGTAGCGTGCTGCTTAACGTAGTGCTGCAGCTCGTCAAACGTGCGCGAGCGATCACCGTTCTCGTCGGGCTTAGCACCGGCAAAGAAGACCTTGAGCACCATGCGGTCAATGCCCTTGGCCGACTTCCAGCCCACATCACTCACCGTCACGCGATACGTCTGCTCTTCTTTTTCGCGCCCCAACAGACCCTTCTTGGCCTTGGTCACGGTCGCCTGTTCCAGCTTGATCACACGGTCGTCGGTGAGCTTCATGAGCGTGGCGATATATGCCTGATCGGGCACCTCGTTCCAGCTCATGAGGGCCGAAAGCACGGCGGGATGGTCGGCCGAAGGTACATCGCGGAAATATTCGTCCTGGAAAAGAGGCTTGGGTTTGCGACGGCGCAGCTTGAGCACAACGATTGTGCCGGTAAAGGCCACCGCCGCGACAACACTTAGCACGGCAAGTGCATTGGCAATCATGCGAGCGTGAGCGCGGCGGGCGTTAGCCTCGTCGGCCCATGCCTTCTCCTCGCTCAGGATCGTCGACATGCGCTCTTCGCCCGAAGCGGCAAGCTGCGGCACCCAATCGCTGGGGAAGGCGATGCGCGCCTCGGCGAATTCGCCCTCATGCACGCAGGGAATGGTATAGGTGACCATGGGCTCGTCCACATCGAGCGACACGTCGCCCGTCAGCGGGCCGTGGCCCCATGCACGGAAGTTATCGCCCTTGATGGCCGCCGTCCCGGCGGCAGCATTTGCGAAGTACACTTCCATCTCGACATCGTCGGAATCCGCGGACCAGCCGTCGCCCACAAACTTCCAGTAGAGCTCGGCGGTATCGGCCCAATTCATAACCGCACCGGTCATGGTGTAGCTCACATAATAGATCGCGCTGTCGCCGCTCTCGTGGGGGCTGAAAACCTTGATCTTTACGCCGCCGTCGGACTGCTCAACCGTATAGGCGCCGCTGTCGCCTTTGTTTGCGCTGTCGACCTTGTTAAACGCGGTGTCGTCTTCCTCGACGCTCAACACATTGACGCCCGCCGCGCCGCCCTGCTGGTTGGTGCCCGCATTGATCTCCCAAAACACGCCGTTGATGTCGTCGTCGAAATCGAACTGGCGTCCCTCGACAACGGTCAGCGATCCATCGGCCTCGACCGTGGCACCGATATAGGTTTGGGTCATGGAGTAGCCGTCGGCGTGGGCGGCGACAGGCAGCAGCAGCAACGCAAACGCGACAAACGCGCAGACGGAAACGAATCGCGCAAACAAGCGGCGCTGCCGGCAGGCATTGGCAACGGGGGCGTTCATAGGCACATCCTTTGTCTGTAAAACCAACATCGCCATTGTCCCACGTTTGCGGGCACACATGACGAATATCTGGGCCAACGGAACGTCAAATGGGACAAAAGTCCCACCCGAGTCTGGCACTTAGGGACGTTCCTTATCTGCCGGCAATTTGGGACACTCTTTGGCACGGCCTACATCAACGATAGACACCACTTCACAGCTCCGTCACAGGTGTAGCGGCTTTGTGTGGGCGCGGCATACGCTGTTTGAGCCTGCGGTCGAAGGGCATAAAGCAGTTGAGCGAAAACGGTTTGCCCCTTTGCCGTTCGCTCGAGGATCATGTCCCCCTTTTCCGCGGAAACCCCGGCAGTTGCGAAGAGCTGCCGGGGTTTCTGTCGTTTGGGGGTTGAGTTGGTGCGCGGCAATCGAAACGTTGAGCCGCAGGCCCGCCGTGCACAATGCGCGGCTCCGCCAACTTGCGGTCCACAGCGACGCCTCCCCATCGCGCTCCGCGCTATACTCGTCCGCATGGACATCAACGCACGCAACATAGCAACGCCCGCCGCGGACGCGCCAACGACGCAGCCCGCCTCCGTTCCCACGCCCGTCGTGGGCCGCTTTGCCCCGTCGCCCTCGGGCCGCATGCACCTGGGCAACGTGTTCAGCTGCCTGTGTGCGTGGCTTTCGGCCCGCAGCCAGGGCGGCAGCATCGTGTTGCGCATCGAGGACCTGGACGATCGCTGCAAGCGCCCGGAACTTGCCGCTCAATTGATTGACGACCTGGCCTGGCTGGGACTCGAGTGGGACGAAGGCCCCTACTACCAGCACGATCGCCTAGACCTGTACGAGAGCGCCTTGCGCCAGCTGCAAGACGCCAGTCTCACCTATCCCTGCTTTTGCACCCGCGCCGAACTCCACGCCGCAAGCGCGCCGCATGCCAGCGACGGCACGCCCATCTACCGCGGCGCCTGCCGAAACCTTTCTGCCAAAGAAATCGCCCGCCGCAGCGCTCTGCGCGCCCCGGCCACTCGTCTGCGCGTGCCCACCGTCGATGACCTTGCAGACGACGTGATCGAATTCGTGGACCGCACGTACGGGGCCCAATGCGAGGCACTCGCTACCGAGTGCGGCGACTTTTTGGTGCGCCGCAGCGACGGCGTGTTTGCCTATCAGCTGGCCGTTGTGGTCGATGACGCTGCCATGGGTATTACCGAGATCGTACGCGGATGCGACCTGCTGGGCTCCACGCCGCGCCAGATCTATCTGCAGCATCTGCTGGGACTGCCCACGCCGCACTACGCGCACATTCCGCTGCTCATGTCACCGGACGGCCGCCGTCTTTCCAAGCGCGATCGCGATCTGGACCTGGGCGAGCTCCGTGCCCGCTTTGGCACGCCCGAGGCGCTGCTGGGCTGGCTCGCCGGACAAACGGGCATCGCGCCGGACACCATACCGCGTACCGCCGAGCAACTGGCTGAGCACTTTAGCTGGGACGTCATCCGCGCGCATCGGGAAAACATCGTTATTGATGAAAGGACAAACATGCAACAGACGGCAGCCCACCCTGACGAGCGCCTCGATAACGACATTGCCAAAGTATCAACAACTCATCTTTCACCAGAGGGGTTCGATGCGTTTTGCGAAATACTTGACTCCCCTATGCCTGAAGCTACGAAAACGTTACTCGAGCGCAAGTCAGCTTGGGAGTAAATCCCTTAGCAAGCCGATTTTGGTTCGTCACGAAGCCCAAACGCCCCGTCCTTATGAAATATCCCAGGGCTGGAGTTCGTCACCCAAGCGAACGATGCAGTCGTAGAGCACGGTGTGGCGCTCGGCTGGGTTGGCATCCCGATGAAAATGCCCGTAGTACCAGCGCTTGTAGTCCAAGCGGTCCTCCAGCTCATCGAAAAATGCCGTAAGCTGATCAACGGCGGGGTAATTCCAGCCAGGTGCCGGATAGAGCGTGGGCGAGAGCATGCGCGTGGAACAGGTGTGGGTTATCACGTAGTCGACCTTCCAGTCCACGCTATCGAGCTTTGCCCGCGCTTCCTCAAAGTTGCGCTCACCCGGCAACTCCTGCGGCCACCAGCTGGAATATGGCACGCGGTATTCCTTGTCCACACTCGTGGCGCCGCCCATGGTAAAGACCGTTGAGCCGTCGAGCTCAAAAACCTCGCCGCGCGTCAGGCGCCGTATGGGCGAGGTATCCGACAGGCGCTGCGTCAGCCCACCGTGCCACAACTCCATGGGGCGTTCCGCCCAATGGTCGTAGCGTTCGTGGTTGCCGTCGACGAACAGCACGGTATAGGGGCGCGACTCCAGCCAAGCGATGTCGGCACACTCCTCGGCAGAGAAATCCCACGGAAAGCCAAAGTCGCCAGCAACGATGAGATAGTCGTCGCTCGTCAGGCTATCCCCAAGATCCCAATCACGCAGCTTTTGCATGTCGATGCCACCGTGAATATCGCCCGTCACATAGACCGTCATCGGATTACCACTTCCCTCTTATAGGCTTCGAGGTCGTGCTCGACCTGCTCGTCGCCCGTGGCATTGACCCACCACGGCCATTTAACGCAACACACCGGCTCATCTACCTGCGCAAACCATAACTTGAGCTCATCCAGACTTACCGGGGCGTAGCTGTTAGCGTCCACACCCACGTCATAGCGCAGCAGCCCCTGTCTGAGGTTGAACTTGTTGTACGCGCCGCCGCAGCTGTGGATATGCCCGTGCAGGTGCCAGCCGCCGTGCGACATGCCCTGCCAGTCGACCATGGGATAGTGGCTCAGCACGATTTTCTGCCGATCGATTTTGAGCACACAAATGGGCGGCTCGACGATAAAAGCATCCGCTACGGCAGGTTGCGTCCAGTCTTTGTCGTGGTTGCCGGGCAGTAGGTGGACGCGTTTGCAGGCAATGCTTTTGCGCAGCTCGTAAGCGTCTTGGACCGTCATCTTAAAGCTAAAGTCGCCCAAGATGTAGAGCTCGTCATCCACAGCGACCTTGCTATTAATGTTGGCGACCATGGCCTCGTTCATCTGCGCAACAGTCGACCAAGGCCTATCGCTAAGCCGTAGCATGTTCTCGTGCCCAAAGTGGGTATCGCTGGTAAACCAGATCATTGGGGACTCCTAACGTTTTTGCTCGGAATAGCTGCTCGCCGTCTCGCCAAATCCAGTGCCGCGCCGCGCTTCGATTGGCACGATATCCTGGTAGATAAGGCGATGCTTTTCATCACGCCATTCATCGTCATGGTAATGGCCAAAGAACCAGGTGCGGTAGTCGAGCCGCCCGTCGAGCTCGCCCAAAAAGGCCTGCAGCGAATCGTCGTAGAACTCGCGATTACACTCCATGCACAGTTCGTCCGCCAAATCGACCGGCGCCTCGTGAGTCACAACATAGTCAACCTTCCAGCCCACGCGATCGAGCGAGGCGCGACAATGGTTCATCTCGCCCTCACTCGGCATTTCCTCGGGCCACCAAGTTTTTCCCTCCCGGCGCCACTGCTTGTCATGGCTCGCGGCGCCGCCCATGATGAGCACCGCGCTCCCCGCGATGTCGAACACCTCGACGCGCATCAGGTGCAGCACATGCGGGCGAGCCTCGTGAACGAGGCCCCCATTCCACTCTCGCACCGGCAGCCCCGCCAGCAGATGATGGTTCTCGTGATTGCCGTCGACAAAACACGTGGTCCAGGGCTTGGACTCAAACCAGTCAAGCCAGTATTTGTCGGTGTTCGAGCCGCTCCATATAAAGCCAAAGTCGCCGGCAACGATCACCACGTCATCGCGCGCCAGCGTTCGGCCCAATGGCCAAGCGCGCGATGAGAAGCGGCTCGCCCCGTACTCGGCAATACCGTGAACGTCCCCGGTGACGAAAATGGACATCAAGCAACACCTCCGCGCTGTACGGCTCTGAACAAAGCGATGGCAGAAATTGCAGGCCGGCCCCGGCATTTGCATCCCTTAGGGCTTACCCCTCGTTCTTCCATCCAAACGGGTCAAATACCCAAAAAATCAGATCGAGCACGCCGCCGGTCATCATGGCGCCGGCAAGGGCCATGCAAACGTGCAGAGAGCTGGCGCTTCGGAGCACGTCGAACGGACCCAGAACAGCCAGCAACGCGACCGCCGCGCCGGCAAGGCACAGCGCAAGGCACGGCCCCGCGTCCTTAACGCATTTCTTTGCGAGATGCTTGGTGCTGTCACTCATCAATATCGAACTCCTTAGAGGGTCGTTGTTCAGATACGTGCCATCGCGACAGAGCAGGGCGGCAAATTAAGTGTCACATGGCGTGCGGACACTTTTTTAAACCCGCGCGTCCGCAGGGACCCATGCCCTTGCAAAACAGCCCTGAAGAATCTCCTAAACCGAAACCGCCGACGGGCAACATGCTGAACAGGGAATCTTTCCTCGTTTGAGCGCGGTCGCTAAAGGCACGCTTGTTTTAATTGCGTTTTGAGGAAGGCTTTTACATCCCGCAGAGCGGTGATAGATTTTGCCGTTCTTGGTGACGATTACCTTGATTTTTGAAGTATCCACGCTGTAGGGCTTGGCCGGCGTGGCCATCTTTTGAAAGACTGGCTCCGGTTCTTGGGGCCTGCTTCTCGAAAAACCAGGGTCGCGGAATCGATTGATATAGCTGTCGAAACATCCATCGAACAGCAGTCCCGTTGCCAAGCCCGCCATGAACCCACAGGCAATTGCAGCTTCTCCTCTAATTTGCATATGTCCCTCCATAATCAATCTCGAAGATTAAAAACGGCGCGCGCCGCAGGGCCTGTCCCTTGCGGCGCGCGCCGAAAATGATCCGTTTTCCTCCGTCCCTAACGGGTCAGTTGGCGGCGCTTGTCGGAGAGGAAGACGCCGGCGGCAACCAGGACCGTGCCGCCGATCACGAACGTCTCGCCCAGCAGGTTGGAGACGTCGCCCGTTGCGGGCATCGTCGTCTGCTGCGTGGTGACCTCGGACGCCGAGGTCATATGCTTGGCCTGATACGTCACCTGCGTTGCAGGCTGAACCTGCGCACCGGCACCGCGCTCGGCAGCTTCCTGGCGGGCAATCTCGGCGTTGAGCTCAGCGATAGCAGCGTCGAGCTCGGCCTTGGCAGTGTTGTAGGCACCGAGTGCCTCCCAGTAGGTCGGTGCCACCGCATCGGTTGCGGCGGCAGTAGCGTCGAGCTCAATCTTGGCAGCTGCGGCACGCTCGGCGGCATCGTGGGCCGCAGCGATCTTAGCGTTGAGCGCCTCATCCGCATCGTTGGCACGGCCGCTAGCGATGGCGTCGGTAAGGTTGATCCTGCGCAGGCGGGCAACCGCGGCGGCAGAAGCATCGCGATCAGCGGTCGCATCCGTTACGGCGTCGTCCGCCGCAGTCACGCCAGACTCGGCATCGGTCTTCGCCGAAGCCGCTGCCTCAACAGCAGCATCGGCAGCGGCCTTGTCCTCCGTCGCCTGAGCAAGCGCCGCGGCGGCATCATGTAGCTGAGCCGCACGAGCAGCAGCCGCGACGGATGCGGCCTGAGCCGCGGTCACAGCCGTGCCGGCACCGCTCGCAGCAGCCTGGGCGGCAACAAGCTCGGCCTGGGCAGCAGCGACGTCGGCATCTGCCTGGCCTGCCGCACCCTGCGCGGCATTCACTGCAGCCTGCGCGTCAGCCTGAACGGCACGCGCCCCCTCGAGCACCGCCGAGGCCGCATCAAATGCACGCTGAGCAGCGGCAACGTCGGCAGAGTACGCAGCCAGCTCGTCCTGGGCGGCAGCAAGCGCGCTCTCCTTGTCGCCAACGCCGGCGCGAGCGGCATCCAGCGCACGCCGGGCAGCGGCAGCCTTGCCCTTGGCGACATCGAGTTCATCAGACTTGGCAGTCACGACACTCTGCGCCGCGGTAACCGCAGCGCTGGCAGCGTCCACGTCGACGCGGGCATCAGCCACGGCACGCGCAGCGGCCTCAGCCGCGGCCTGCTTCTCCCCCACGGCAGCCTGGGCATCCGAGGCCCCAGCGACAGCAGCGTCAACATCGGCGGCAGCAGCATCGACTTGAGCCTGCCTTGCAGCGGCGGCCTGCGACGCGGCGCTCACCTTGCCGCCAGCCTGCGCAGCCGCGCCCTGAGCGGCAGAAAGCTCCTGACGAGCCGCGTCCACGCCCTGCCCAGGATTTGCCAACGAGTCACACCACGCATTAAGCGCAGCCTCGTATTCGGCAACCGTCATCGGATTGGCGGCATTCGTGTACCATCCTCCAGACATAGAGAACGTCTGCGCCTGCGTAAGCCAACGGTTCATCGTCCCGCGCGTGCAAACCCCCATGCCCGTTACGGTGTAATCGGGATCGATCACATTCATGTAGTGACCGACTGTATGCACGCTCCCGCCATGCGCAGCAACGTAGCGGTCCACTTCGTCACCATGCTGACGATAAAAATCGAAAGCAGCCTTTCCCGTAAGGCCCGTCGCTCCCAGCGTAGCCGCAGCGCGGTCAAAGACGGCCTTTTCCTGATCGACCCACTGGATGAACGGATCGCTTCCGTAGTTCCACGCCACGTTTTCGCCCACGTTGAACTGCTGAGCATGGGCAACCTTGGTGTCAGAGTAGTTCGCATCGGCAATGGCGGTCGCCATCATGTTGTACGTCACCTTGAGCTCGCTCAAGCCGACGCTCTTGCGATACTCGTTGCACGCCTTGAGCCACACAATTGCTTGCTTCATGTTGGCCAGACTCGTCGCGTCAACCTCCTCGCCCACCTTGGTAAGGCTGGCATATTTGCAGTTGAGAATCAGGTCCGCTGCATCGTCGGCACCCACGCTCTTAAAGAACGCGATGGCGCCCTGGCGGTAGTTTTCCGCCGAGGCATTCGCCGTAGCTTGGGCAGCGTCGAGCTTGGCCTGCGCCTGAGCCACAGCCTGGTCGGCCTGCTGCTTTTGAGCCTTTGCCTGGTCGAGCGCCTTGTCGGCAGCGTTCTTCTCGTCCTTAGCGGCCGAGAGCTTGGCCTGAGCGTCGGCCAGCGCCGCGAGCGCATTGGCATGCTCGGCCTTAGCCTGATCGACGGCGGCGTCTGCCGCGGTCGCAGTAGCCGTGGCAGCGTCCAGCTTGGACTGCGCGTCAGCCGCAGCCTGCTGCTGGACGGCGAGCGCCTGCTGAGCAGCCTGCACCTCACCCTCGGCAGTGGTCACTTCCTGCGAGGCGGCTGCGAGTTCGCCCTCGCGCTGCGCCTGGACCGACTTGGCGGCCTCCAGCGTGGCAGCAGCGGCGTCCACCTTTGCCTTGGCAGCCTCGTACTCCGGGCCTGCTGCACCCTGCTCGGCACGGTCGAGGTCGGCTTTGGCAGCGTCATAGCTCGCCTGAGCGGCATTCACATCCGCGTCGGCCGCGTCCTTTGCCTGCTGAGCTGCCGAAAGCTTGTCCTGGGCGTCCTGCTTTTTAGCCGCGGCAGCGCCAGCAGCAGCCTGGGCATCCGCAACCCTAGCCTGCGCGTCGGCGGCTTGCTGCTTTGCCTGCTCCAGCTCGCTCGCGGCTTGCTCAGCAGCGGCCTGAGCTGCGGCTACGGCCTCGGGCGTGGCATCGGATGCGGCAGCCTGGGCAGCCTCAAGCGCAGTCTGGGCATCGCCTGCCGCCTTTTGGGCGGCAGCCAGAGCTTCGTCCTTGTCCGCCAGGTTCTTCTTAGCGGCACCAAGCGCAGCCTGAGCGTCCTCAAGCGTCTTCACATCCGCATCGGCCTTGTCCTGCGCAGCGCCCATCTGCTTTTCCAGCTCGGTCGAAGCGGCAGAAGCAGCAGCATCGCTTGCGCCGCGAGCCGCGTCATAGGCACTCTGCGCCTGCTGCTGGTTGGCGGCAGCGGCATCGTAGGGAGCGGCGGCCGTATCCAAATCGGCCTTGGCGGCAGCGGCCTTAGCGCGAGCCGCATCGACCGCAGCCTGCAGGTTGGCGACCTTCTGCGCCGCCGACACCGTGCCCGCGCCAGTACTAGCAGCGGCCGCGCTCGTCAGCGGCGACATCACCGCAGCCGATGCACCCGCAACGCCAACACCATCCGCGCCCTGTGCCACCGCGGTCAGCGGAGACAGCAGCGACCCGCCCGTCATGGCGATCGTCGCCGCGGCAACCGTCGCCATGCGCCCGGCGGCCTTCGCCTTACCCGCAGCGCCGCCATTGATGTTCTTATTCACGTTCTTGCTCATTGCCGATTCCTTCCCACGATGAGCTGATGTTTGACACACATAATCGATCTAACGTGCCCCGCTAAAAAGAGGTGATAACGGGGTAATTAAATCGGAGGAGTTGGAGACAAGCCCACATCCATCAGCGGATGCCGAGCTCATACTCTCGCTCGCGCTCAATATCATTCAGGTACTCATAATCTTCGGAGCTAAGCTCTAAATCATCTTGAGCGAACATGTAGTTCTCAGCCTTAGAACAAATACTGTAACCGCAGATGGTATTGAGATCGATATGGTCGGTATTGTCGTTGTAAAGGGGGAAAATTCTGCTGGTCATGCTCAAGTACCTCTCAACATAAACTGAAAACTCATTTGCTTGGTCTCTTTTTGAGACCCCATCTGATGTGCTATGGCTGCAGTATATGTTCTCCCCTTTTACAATGCAAGCATAATTTCAAAAAGTTCTAGGAGCGATAATTGCGCAACTCCATCACTTGCCGCCACCGCCATCCCCCACCGCGCCCTCACGCGCAGCGCACTCGTTGAGATACTTGACCGGAATCGGCCACACGGACGGAGCCTTATAGCGCGAAAGGCCTATGTTGGCCAGCTGAACCAACAACTCAGACAAATCATCGCCGTCGAGTACCTCAATCGAACGCACGTGAATCGCAGTCGCCATATCCTCCTGGGTGCCGTTGTTGACGCCCACAAAATAGCAAGTCTTGCCCGCACGCTCGAACGTTCCAATGCCGTAATAAGGCGAGTTGTAGCTCTCGAAAATCTCTTTCTTACGCCCTGCTTTGCCTGTGAGCTGATGCTCACCCACCAGGGCCATAAAGTTATTGGAAAACGTCGTCAGTCCCGTATCCCGCACGCGCGCAAGCATAGACTGCCCGTTCGCATGCACGTCAAAGACATAGGCGCCCTTATCGAGTTTGCCGTCCGCGGTCAGCAGATCGAGCTCCATCTCGTCCTCGGGACCATCCTCTGCCGAATGTGAGGCATAGCGTATGCCCCCATCCGCGCCAATCGCCAACGTAGCGATACGCGAATCCAGCTCAATCTTGTCCTTTGTTTTATGCGGCACATCGACCAAGCCACACACCGTCACCGACTCAATATCCAAAGCATCAAGATCAAACGCCGTCACCCGCTCGTCGACAACATCCTGCTTTACCAGCAGTTCTTTGAGCATGGCGCCCAGGATCGCCTCTTGCGCATTGCGATCCTTTTGCTTTGGCGCCACCTTAAACAGTGGCTCGCACACATCCGGTGTCACGTGCTGTTCCACCACGCCAGCATGTAAGGCATAGCCGTCGTCCGCAGCAACCTCATTGGGCACAACGACAAGGTTCAGCGCCCGCGAATCCACGGCCCTTCCGCCATACGTTGCGCGAACGCCCCACGAGGAATCGTTAAGTCGATCGGCCAGCTGGCGCGCCACTTCGGCAAGCCCATTGCGCGCAAACGACACCACGATTCGCTGCCCCGCCATGCGCTCCGCAACCACGCGCGCGTACTCATCACCCTTGAGCACCTCGTAGAAACTCTTACGCGGGTATTCCATGAGCGTCACCCGGGCGAAGTCGCTGTAACGGCGTTCGAGAATCTGCAGCTCTCGATACAAAATGCCCTTCTTGGTATAGGCGACCTTGTCCGCCTGGGCCGAGAACGTCAGATCACGGCGCTTGGACGGCTTGTCGCCCTTGGCTCGGCGCAGGATGTACTCGTCTTTTTGTTCGTGGGCAAGCACCATCGTCGCCACGGGCGATAGCCTGTAGCCCACTTGGCTCTTAATCTTTTCGAGCTCTTTCTCGTCACCTTGTGCCCTGCCAATAAGCACACGGCGCTTGGTAAACGTCCGAATCTTAAGATCAAAGGTGCAATCCTCATCGATAACGATTTCAACCGTTTCGATCTTGGCAGGTCCCCTTCCGTCGCTTTCGACAGCATCGCGGCGGGCACCCTTGGCGCTAATGACATACAGGTGCCCGGTGTCATTGGGAACTTCGTCCTCAATCCCCTCAAACTGAGAGCAGGAGTTGAACAGCAAGCGGAGCGCAACGTAATCGTCCAACTCGTTCCAATTAGTTTTAATCGGAACTATCTGCTCCTGATAAAGCGAGGCATTAAGGTCGCCCGTCTGCACGCCCGCTTTGACCATCAGAAAGACGCGGTTGTCTGCAAGCTGCGTGAGCGCGACGACCTTGCCCGTCTGGCACACATC
Source organism: Collinsella sp. (assembly GCA_022739635.1). Classification (GTDB taxonomy): domain Bacteria; phylum Actinomycetota; class Coriobacteriia; order Coriobacteriales; family Coriobacteriaceae; genus Collinsella. The sequence goes on from JAIIUG010000004.1 coordinate 30,407, forward strand.
GGCCATAAAGTTCGCCACGGCATGCTTGCCCGCATCGCCGACGTTGCACCAAAAGACCGAGTAGCGCTCCTCGGCAGCAGCGGCATCGATCTGCAACACGAGCTCTGATACGGCGATGTCTCCCAAACCGCACGGCTGGTTATGCTTCGATTGCACGGCCGATCGCCTCCATCATCTCCAAATTGATTGCACCGTCGGCGGCCATATAAGGAACGGAGAACACAGTCCCCTCAGCATCGAGTGCCTTGGGCACGCACTCAAGCGCTGCCTCATCAGCCAAAACGTTGACGATTAGCAGGCGTTTCGCCCCAACCTTTTGAGCCTTCGCCCTAAAGCGCTCGGCATCCGACGCCTCGCGACCGTCGCGAACATAAGCGATATAGGCACCGATGCGATAGTGCTTAAAATCGATCCATACCCCGGTCGTGTTGCCAGCAGCATCGAGCACCTCAAAGTCGCCACCTGTCTCGGCGTGTGCCGCATCGCCACGCGTAAGCGAATAGCGGCCGTCGTAATATGCCTCAAAGATTGCCCTTCCGGCAGATTCTCCCAGCTCACCCAGGTAGACCGCCTGGAACATATAGGGCGTCATGTGCGCCGTCGCCGCCGGCTGCAGCGTTGTGGGCACCCCGTCGCTCGACCAACGCTCACGCACTTCGCGAATTGACAGCAGCTCGGGTACGCGCGCCGCCGCCTGGCTCACCTGGCGAACCGTCGCGCCCTTTAAGCCCTCCTTGCAGTGGCAACGATCCTCCAGACGAGCAGCAATCTGCTCGACGGGCTCACCATCGTAGCTAGGGAATTCAAAGTGCGGCACCTTGCATGCCCCGCCTTCTGCATAGGCATAGCCATTTGCAGCATGCGACATGCGCAGCGCGGTACTCCGGCGCTCTGGGTATTGCGCGAGATCTTCCCACGGCAGGCAAAAATGATGCAGGTAAAAGTCGCGCTCGCCATCAAAAGCAGTGAGATCTTCGTCCCCGGCGTTTAGCGAGGTAACTTTCCACGCCAGCTTTTCGTGCTTTTGCTTGGCAAGGTTGTTCCTAAAGGCGGCAAGGTTCTGCTGCTTAACGGCAGCGTGTTCCTTGTTGTCCGTCATATGGTTGTTGGCAGCGGCGCAGGCACCAACCACCTGCTCAAGCTCGTAGCCCATCGGCAAATCATGCAAGAACGAAAAGTTGCAATCGTTCGCAATCTCGCGGTCGAGCAGCACCTGCACGCAAGGCATCTTTACACTCGTGCGCATCAGGCGACCCACAGCCTGTGCCACAATGCGAGCGCCTTCGACCTGATAAGAGAGGGTGTCGCGCACCGGCAGGCTCTTATTAACGCCAGATAGAAGCATCCGTACGTTCCGGCGCTTTTGAGTAAACGGAACCTCGCCGCGCGCTACCAGTTCCTCCTGCTCCACCACGCCAAGTAGCGCCTGCTGGACAAACTTATTTGAGTTGATCTCCACTCCCCAGGTCAAACGACTTGTGGGCGACTCGATATATAAGAAATCAAGATCCATCTTGGGGCGACGGTCGGCATTTTCAAAGCCGCAATCGACCTGATGAACCATGTCGCACAGATTTTTCGGCACCTTGTATTTGAGATTCTTGGAAAAGCCACCGGCCGAAAGATTGATAAACATCAGGGTCGGCTGGCCCAGCTCGAGACGTTTTTGAGCGCCACGCCAACCTGCATCCCATTCCGCAGCGTTAAAGCACGGCACCATGTCCTTGGCGGCCTCAAGCGATTTCTCGTACGACATCTCGGGGCACTTGATGTTTCTAATCACCAGCTCCGCGACAATCTCGCGCGCAAGATCCAGCGCCAGACTATTGAATTCGCCATGGTTTCCCATGTGGCGCGTGGTAAAAACGGCTCCCGCCCGTTGCTCGTTACGCGCCACACCACGGGCCCAAGTACTCACGGCAACAAGCGTCTTGCTCAGGCGCTTCAGCTCAAACTCGATGCTCTTGGCGTCGCTCACGCCCACCCTGTCAGCAATCTTTAAGCGCAAGCGCACCGCAAGTCCCTCACTCACGCCAATCCCGTCAAAGAACCGCATCGCGCGCTCGTACACCTCGTCGGGCGACACAATGATGCCGCCAAAGGCGCCGCCTGCCAGCGCGACCATGCCGGCAATTTCCTTGGACTCATCCACCCAGGCAATATCGACGTCGTACTCCTTCGCAGCCTGTTTGTTAAACAGCTTAGTCTGTCGCACGATTTCCTGGTTGAGCTCGCCAATCCAAGCGTCCTTGCGAACCACGCCATGAACCTCGTCAAGGTAATCGAGGTTGAAGTTTTTGACGGTCGGCGCACTCCATGTTGCGCTCATGCACACGCAAGGCGCTTTGGCGGCAATGGAGGCAAGGTAGGCCTCGGGCATGCGCTCAATGCCGTGGCTGGTTAGGTACGTGGTAAACATGTGCTCGATGGTGGTTTCCATCACTAGATAATCGACACCACGCGCATACATCGAGTCGTCGGCGGCATCGATCTCGTCATTCTTGCGATCTTTAAAGAACAGCGCCAGCATCAACGAATCCCAAAAATACTTCTCGCTGGTCTGGTTGTTCCTAATGCCCAGGGCATCGATGATGTTCTTGCGCGAAAGGTCGTCCTTGTACGAAATGCTGCCGTAGTACAGCTTGTCCATAAGCGTGGCGCAACGGGCGAGATGACCCACCACCATCCTGACCAGACCGCGTGCACGACGCACCGCCTTACTGACGGTTTGCTGCCCACTCCCTCCGCGAGTGATAATCATATTGCGAGTACCGCCCTCATTGAGTTTGAAGCGCAACGGATTCGCCGAGTTGTCGCCCACCGAAATATCGTCGCTGCCAAACAGATGTCGACCGGAGAGCTGCTCTTCTTTCGCCTCGTCAGACAGCGCAAAAGGCGGACGCAGTTTCATGTCCTTAATACAAGAGGCGAGTGCCTTTTGAATTTTCTTGGCATCCTTGGCGATTTCTTCGGCATCTTCCTCTACGCTCGCCCGCGAAACCCTGTTCCTCTCGGCGTTTGACCCTTTGTGATCGCCCGACGTGGAAGCGTGCGTATAGACCGCCATCCATTGATCTCGATTCCCCAGTAGCAAGGGGTCCACCACACCGCCGTTAAAATGACGATCGAGGATACGCAATACTTCGTCCGGTTGAAACGTCACGGGATCGTCTGTCAGCGTCGACAGTATGTCGGCCTTCATGTGGTCGATTTCATCAAAGATAAACAGGCCCTTCTCGGCAGCCATTGCGTTAAAGAGCACAACGCCTGCACCGGTCACTGTATCGATCCTATTGATGAGCTTTTGCGGCGTCAGGGCAATCACATGCGGTATGCTCTCGTCATTGAGCAGGGCAGACGGCCAAATCTGGGGGATCACCTCCATGCCGCGCGTGATGTTTTTGAGCTCGTGGCTCACAGCCCAACGCAAGCTCGCATCCGCCGACGATAGCTTGTCGCGAAGGGCGGGGGTCAAACGGTCTGCAACACCTCCCAGACGATTTCGAGTGTCAAGGATGCCCAAAAGGTCATCGGCGATCTCCATCGCGTTGCCCCACGCTCGCTTAATGATGCGATGAGAGCTCTCGTCGTCCGCCTCGATGGGACACGGAATGTCGCGCACGCCCACGGCGCCCTTACCGCGCGTAGTCTCAATCCAATGCAGGATGTTATCGCCCGCACGCGGAAGATCGAACACCATGCGCTGCGCGGCATCGCCATCCATGCCCTGTTCAACCAGCAATTTGCGCACGCTCGCAACGTAGTTGTCGCGGTTGTCCTTACCCGGCACCACAAACACCAGGTAACGACGGCCCGGGCACTTGTTAAAACAGCCCGAATCGTCCCAGCCACCGGCGATGAGGTCGGCTGTGACCTGCTCGGCCGTATAGTTTTTACCCGAGCCCGTCGTGGCGCCCAAAAAGTACAGGCCATTGTTGCCCTGATCCTTGGGGGCAAACAGCGCACGCTCAAAAAACTCGCGCATCGCCTTTTGACGTGCAAGATAGGGAGCGAGCTCCTTGTCGTCCGCAGACGACGGATTCGATTGGCAGTTGAGATCCCACATAGCCATGGTCAAACCTCCGATTTAGTTGTTACACGTGTTTGATACCATCCCGTGCGGACAAAACTCGCGCTGGGCGGTCAAGGCGGCGGCGTCCATGCCGCTTGAGAGAAGAAAGAAAGGAAAGAGGAGCAGTCAGCGACTACTCGCACGAAGCGAGCAGTTTCTTAAGATCGCACTCCAACGCCTCGCGCTCTTTGGCATCGATCACTGCAAGGGCGACACGCATCAGGGATGCATCGGCGGCAGACTCCTGAACCTGGTCGGGGCGCTTGCTAAAGCTTTTCCCGGCAGCCTTCCGATCGGTCGCGCCGTTCAGTGCGGTGGCTAAAGATTGTCATCGGACTTTGCGCTGGCTTTGGCCGCCTCTTCGCCCGCGATCAGGTCCTTAACCGTTATATACGCACTGTACGTAGCATCCTCGATCTTTTCCAAAACATCATCAGGGTCGCAAGTGCCCCAAGTTTCTTCGAGGACTCGAGCCAATCCCCAAGCAGCGCTGAGCAGGACGTCAACGTCCTTTAAATCTAAATGATCGACCGTAAAGGGATAGTCCGCGCACTCCAGTAGATACGTGTCAACTGCGCCAATTGCCTCAGCCACGTATGGCTCAAGATCGCAATGGGGTTGGAGGGCGCACAGCGCCTTGTGCGGATCGGTCGGCTCGATCCAATACAGCGTTGTCGCATCCTCGCATTTCTCGAGCGGATAACGCTCAACCGCCTTCTCCCAACTTTCATACCAAGGATCGGCATCGCCGTCCGTCATCGACCTGCAAAGATCAATCGCCGCAGAAACAGTCGCACACGAGCATCTATAACTGGCGCCTTTCCTAAAATCATCATTGAGCTCGTCGTCGCCAGACAGCCTCGCCTCCATGATCAGAAACGGGCCGTCATCATCTGTAATGCTCATGGGATAGTTGTCACATTCGTAGTACGGATACATTTTGTCTCCAATCAACCGTTCGGTCACATTAACAAGCAATATCAAAACCGCGCTCACGCGGAGGGTTGTCGTCCTCGATCCATTCGAGCCCGTCGTTCTCATCGATTCCGGCATCGGGGACTGACGACCATCTGAACTCGAAACCAAGCTGGTCAAGCTCATCGACTCGCTCACTGATTACTCCGTACGCATCCAACGCATTCTCGAAATCCTCCGAAGACACATAGCCGCGCTCGCACTGCTTGCGCATCTGGTGCAAACGACCCATGGCGGCAGCGATGATCTCGCGAAGAACGATAACCTCGCGCTCGCATACATCGATGTTTCCTTTGTTGAGCTTGATGCAATCGGACATAACGGCCTCCCTGGTTTTAAGCCTTTTCGCTTGATTCCATTGAACAGCCGCAAACAGCCGCGTAATATGACTTTTATCGGGTTTTAAATTTTGGCTGTTTGGAGCATTAATGCTTGATTCCGAAAAAGAGCCGTTTAGCTGGGGTTTCGAGGCTGGCTTTCTTCGCTCTCCCGTCAATCCCCGCATGCTTCTTCTTAACAGAACGCCAGAGATTGATTGCGCCGATGACGGAAACGCAACCGGCAATGCAAGCGCATGGAATCTCGTCTCCGTAGCCAACGACCTATTACGCGTCGACTTAAGCTCGCTTTTCAACGAGATTGGGGGCCACTTTCGTGAGCGAGCAAAATTGCGCTTTTACATCGATTTGCAGAACGCCATTCGTCAGCCCCCTGCTCCCCACGATGCGCAACACGCTTCGATGGACTACGCAGCCGAACCAGACCATGACGACTGGCTCGATCCAGACGATTCCGACCAAGAGTCCGCGCAAGCAGAATTGAACGAAGCCGAAATCGAAGTCAACCTTCAAAAACAAAAGGAACGCGACCTCGATTTCTTTGCTCCGATATTCGATAAAGCCATTACGCGCCATGCACACGGAGAGATATCTGGCATGGCCAGGTATCTCCTTGAAAATGTCTGCAGGCAGTGTGTCATGAACATCACAGCGATTCCCGACTATCGCTATTACAGCTGCTGGATGAACAACAACGCTATTGAGTGCAACGAAATCAACCGCCTGTACCGCGCGGTGATCACGACATCGGCCCAACTCAATAAGCAAGAAATGGCGTCCCTCTTCAGCTCCTATCTCAAGCTCGTGTCGAACGACATGGACATTACAACTACCAACGGCAAGACCGGGCTAACAGAACCGGTGCCGTATAAACGCGACAATCCAAGAGACAACTATCCAAAGGTCAACTCGCAGATAGAAACAGCTTGCGTTTGCACCAATACCGATCTCTTTCGAGCGCTTCTCATTGTTTTTTATCAGGAATGTCTGGAGCTTGCCCCGCCGCTTAAAAACACCGAGGCACCTAGCCTGCTCGCGCAAAACGAAGAGTTTTTCCCAGCCGCCATCAAAACAAGCGACCCGCGACAATTTCGATTATTCGATAATCAGCTGCCGGCAATCATCCGCTTTGGCGACGCTTTTGCATACGCAGCCAAAAAGCACTTGCCCGGAAACGAAACGGCTCAAAAGCTCGAAGAACATTTGAGCGATATAAAACGCATGAATAGCGCCCCCTTTATGCAGGCGTTTCGCAAGAACTATCTCGAGGCTATGCGCGAGAACCAAATCTACGCAAATGGAGACTTCCATACGTATGCAGAGCTTAACGACCAGGAAAACCTCAATAGGCTCGTAAGGCTTCAAGCTGTTATTGCAAAGGCAGGAGAGCTTTACTTCACCGAAGAGGAATGTTCCTTTGCAAGCCTTTATGCCCGCATCCTCCACGAGCTGCTGCTGTGCGGCATTATGCCGATAACATGCCAAACCTGTGGTTCGCTCTTTTTTCCGACCGGCCCTAACAGCAAGTACTGCAATCGATATAACGCGGCGACCAAGCTCTATTGCAACCCGCGGCACAACGCCAAAAAACATCTTGGTCGCAAATCACCCCGCGACGTCGCACTCAATATACGGAGAAAAGCCGACACGGCATACGAAAAGGGTTTAACGGATTGTGCCCACTATTTTGACAGCCTTGGCAATTTTGTTCTCGATGGTCTTGGCCCAACATACCAAGCGAGCGACCTAATTTCCGACGAGCTCTATGCGGCATGGCTGTCTATCGTCAACCAGCCCAATTGCAGGACAAAAATCAGGCGACCAGATAGGAACGGTTTTCCATACCCCGTACTGTGGTACGGATTCATCCTCAATGGCATACAGTATGTACAAGTCGAGTTTCCCGAAGCCGAGTACCCGGCGCTTTTTGAACGCTTGAGCCAGCTCGCCGAAAGCCCGCAATCAAAGTGCACGCTGAAGCACAAGGGACCCGGCGAGCACCCATACAGCTCATGGCTTATCAAGTTATACGAGTTGTTGGAGATCATTGCGCAAATTAATAGCGCCGACCAGGTGGCAAAGCCCATTCCATTGCTTGGAATAGATAGGGACGATTGTGTCTCGACCGACCCGACCGCCCAAGGCACACGGAGCGCGCCCGACGCATGCGTCTACAGCACCGGCACGATAGATAGCCTTAGCTTTACCGTGTATACGAAGAGATATGACCCGGAAAAGCGGGAACGAGCCTGATGTAGCGGCTTCGAGCGAAGCCGCCGGTCACGGGGTGGCACCGGGGCGCGGACGCCGCGGGCCATTGGGAGCAACCCTCCTCCGCTACCTGCGCGACGTGGCAGCGCCGCTGCGTCGTCCCTGTCGCCGAACATCGTCCTGAAGGCGCGGGCGGGTGTCCATGAACAGCCGCGCCCGCACTAGCCTGGGGGACAGCCGCCCCGCCACCAGCAGTGCGCCGGCACGCCTCGGCACCGCCAGGGTCTCCGCCTCCACGGGCAGGGCAACTTTCTCGATGACCTCGGCAGAGCACACGCCCGACAGGTCAACCCCGTTGTAGACGATTGGCCTCATGCGTTGCCCCTCGCGCGCCCGTAGGTGTTACCGCTACTCTGAAAATGACCAGATGATCACCCAACAATCTTTGGCGAGTGGGGGCTGAACGCATCGTTGCCGTTCTGTTCATCCACCGCCCTGCGCCCCAGGCTTAAGGGTTCTGCCGCGTCATCTTCCACCCGCACGGACAGGACATAGTAGAAGTCGGCACCCTGATTCCCACGATCCCGCACGTAGCCAAGGTCGGCCAGGCGGTCGGCCAGCTCGTCCCTCGAAACCAGCTCATTCGAGGTTATGCGACACGCCACAGGCTCGATCTCGTAGGTGTTCGTCTGGCTTATGGCGTTCCGATAGAAGCGGAACCACGACGTGCGGAAGAGATCCTTATGGTGCGAGTAGACATGCCCGTCCTTAATGGCATAGAAGTAGAAGAGAAAGCGCCCGCCCTTGCGGAGCCTGCCGCTGCTTTCGAGAAAGTGATAGTAGTCATCGGGAGAGTCCCCTCGAATGTAGCCAATCACGAACGATTCGCCACCATGCCCGTAGGAGTCGCTATCCGTCTTGCCCGCGCTTGGAGGCTCAGCCACAACCATTTCGGTGAAGTAGCTCAGCCGGTTCAGCCGCGTATTGCTTGCCGTGTTCTCGCCGATGACCTTCTCTATGAAATCGCGCAACGCATTCTCTGCCGTCCTGCTGATACTCGGCTTCATGGCGAAAGCGCCGACACCCGGCAAAATCTCCTCGAAGAGCCGGAATTGGCCCTTCTCGCCCGTTTCGCCCGACCCCGGATAAAGCACGTAGCTGCCAACCGTGCGCCGTATCGCGTCGTTGTACGTGTGCATCTTCAGCAGGTCACCGCGCTTGTAGGTGTTCGTGGTGGAGGCCGCCTTCTCCTCGTTAAGTTCCTCGCGCTCTGCCTCCTCGGTGCCCACATCCTTGCCGACAAGCCCCGTCAAGTCGGTGATGCGGTACTTGGCGTCGAAGTGGACGAATGCAACAGCTCCATCTTGCACTGCGGCTCGCTCGTTTGTATAAGCATCCGGGAATATCGCGAGCGTGTAGTCGGGTCTGAACGGTCTCGAGTACGAACCCTCGTAACGAGTGGCATGAAAGTCACGGGGCGAGAAGGTGCGGTTGTAGTAGAGGTTTACCTTCGCGCCGCACTGCGCAATCTGGAATGACTGGCAGGAGCGTACGCCCTGCTTGAGGGATATTGACAGCCCACCGTCGGGATTCGTCCCGATAAATGGGTGGTCATCGGTGCTTATCGGCTCGCACCCCTCGATCCCCCTTACGATGTCGTACAGCTCAAAGAAGATCCAGTACTCGTAGAGGAGGGCCACATTCTTCGATTCGCCCTCGTAGATGTCATCCTTGCCCTTCCAGTCGAGCTGCAGCGCCATATCGAGCATGGAATATGCGAAGAAGATCTGCGAGTATCCCTCGCGCTTCTGCAACACCTGGTTGTTCTGAGGCATCATCTGCAGGGTGCCGACATCGTCGAAGAAGGCGTCGCTGAGTATCGTATCCAGCATGGCGTGCAGCGCGGCGGCTTCGCGATAACACTCCGTCTGCCGAGTATCGCCCTTCTCGGCATCCAGGACAGTCATCAGAGAGGTGCAGATCCGGTCAATCTCATGCAGGGCAAATTTCACAAACCGATTGGCGGGCGTGTCGAGCAGGTCGTACTTGCGCGTGACGCTGACCATCTGGGGGAGGTAGACGCCTCCCGCATCGCCGCCGCAGTTCAAGCGCGTCCACATCCGGCTGTTCGAGAAGGGGTTCGTATAAAACCTCCGGGACGGCATGCCAGCCCCAACCGACCGCAGCTCGTCCTCGTGATCCAGCGTCCTATCAGGGTTCCTCTTTATCGCCTCGAAGAGGGCTTGGAGGTTCGGTTCGTAGCAGAACTGCCGCAGGAAGACGAACTGCTCAAGCAGCGTCTCGCGATTCTCGTCGGCTTGCTTGTAAACGTTCGACGTGGAGCCCGAGTAGTCAAGGAGCAGCGCAGCGCACCTTGCGGCAAGCTCCTCGGTGAGCTCGATGTAATCGTCTTCATAGCCAATCTTGAGCGGGACGACTTCGAACTGTAGCATCGGCGCATCAGCTTCCTCGCCGAATCGAATCCTCGAACGCCCGAGATAGTTCACGAACTGGAAGGTGACACTATTGCCGTTTCTGTCGCACCTGATATTCTTGCCTTCGTTTTGGAACGAGGCGCGAGGATGCAGGCCACCATCAGGGGTCCGCTCGTATTCGAGCACATAACATGTGGTTTCGTTGATTCGAAGCGTGGGACTCCCGTCAAGACCGTCCTTGACGGCGAAGGCTGGTGTTGAACCAGCGCCATTCTGGGATGCTTCCGGCTTGAGACCGAAACACGTCAGCCCGGTTAGCCCGGTCTGCTGTTCCTCGTCCCAATCGACTCGGTCATGCGCACCGCTCTGGTAGAGCCTGGCTATTGTTCTTCCATCCGCTGCAAAGCGGATTGCGCCGATGCTGCCGTCCATAGGCTAGATGAAGCTCGCATACTGCACGTTATCGAGTTTCGCTGCCATCTGGCTTATCTTAACGGAGCTCAGCTCGCCATCGCATATGTCTTTCAGGCTTTTAAGCAGATTGCCGATCTCACGCTTGTTACCATGGAGCTTCGGCAGCACCTTCTGGACAATCTGCTCATCGACAGAACGCTCGAGTTCGTAGTTCTCGCCGTCAAGCTCGTGCGCGGCATTAACGTACATTCGCACTTCGCGCACGGTGCGGAAGGCAAACTCATAGCCGCATTTCTCCAGCTCTTCATACAGCTTGCCGAACTTCTCGAAGATGGCGTTAGCATCATCTTCGCTGATGTAATTGGCTCCCTCCCATATGTCCTTGGCGAGACGCAGAAAAGCCTGGGGGACGCCGGAAGCTGCGACGGCAACGTCCGGCGCATCCTCGATGGCTTTGAACCCTGCGAGGACTTCGGCCTTCGACGGCTTGAACTCTATGACGTTTGCCCTGTCGAGCACCTTGGGGCTAAACATGTAAGTGGTCTCATCGATGTTCACGGTGCCGACAACGAACAGGTTCTGCGGATAGGGCAGCCTGCCAGCACCGCCATCGCCGTACCCATCAAGCACGATGAGGTTATCCTCGCCGATGGTCTCCATGTGGCTGAGGAAGTCTGAGAAATACCGCTCGACATGGCTCAGGTTCATCTCGTCGAGGATGAGGAAATACGGAACCTCGGGGTTAGCGTTGGCCCGTTCGATGAGTCTCAGTATGCCGGTCTCTTCGTACGCGCCTTTGCCGCCGTCTGCAATCGGGTTGAAGAAGCCCAGCACCTTGGTGTTGTCGGTCCAGTCGGCACCGACCGGGACGAGCAACCAGTTTGGCTCCCCGTCTTCATCCAAGACCTCAAGGTACTTTGCAAAACGCTTGGAAATCCGCGTCTTGCCTGTTCCGCTGTTGCCAGCAAGGATGACAAAGGGCTTTGCCAGTAGTGACGTGATGTAGCGCCTGGAGAAGTCGGTTTTAAATTCAGCTGGAAGGTTGTTTAGCTGAAAAGTCCTCTTCTCTCTGCTTGATGCTTTCGATGAATTCTTTGCAGCAAGGTCGATTAGTTGATGCATTGCGGGCAGCACGTCATCGCCTTGTTCGTAGTCGATGCCCTCTTCGGCAATCAATTGGCTCGCTATGAGGTTTCGCATGAACTCAGCCACACTGTAATCAAACTCAAGTTTCCCTGCGTAAACGTCAGCGAAATACTTGAATGCCGTGGTCAGGCTACCAGCCCTCATCTTGCATCCGCGATTGCAAAGGGCAATAAGATCGTCAATTCTCGACTTGTAGTCGTAATCTATCGCACCCGAAAACTGCCCGTCTTTGTATCTGCTTCCAGTGGCGAAGAAGAGTTTCGTTAGCTCCAAGATATATGCATCTTCGGAGACGCCCACAGGCTTTACTTCGGCTGCATCCATCCAGAATGTCCTTTCCGCAAAACCGTCCTCTTGCAACGGCGATGAATCGTTTACTTTGCCCGTCACTGGCAACAACAGCAGTGCGGCAAACAAGTTGCCGACATTTGGACGCTTTGCCCCGTCTCCTTGTATTTGCACACGTACTTTTCCGCCTTTTTTTGCAACGGGATAACGCGTGCCAAGGGAGACAACTTGCCCAGTAGAGGGTACGACTACTTCCAAGATGATTGCGTGTCCGATAATGTCAACTGCAGTCAGCGTATCCCCGTTTGCAAGAGAGCCTGAACCTTTGAGTTCGTACTGTCCAGCACCACCTTGTCCAACTGTTCTCCCGCGAACGGATAGCGTATTCTCGCTATATATAGAATTCGGAATGGGATAGCTCAAATTCCATTCATCGACAAAGGACATGGCAACCACCACAATTAATCTGCTGCATAGTCAGCTATGCATCTAGCAACGTACTCAGCAAGCTTAACTGGCACGGCATTGCCAATCGCCTGCTCAATGTCTGTCTTGGACCCGACAAACTCAAACTCTTCGGGGAAGGTTTGCAGATAGCTGCGCTCCTTGTATGTTAAGGCTCTCACACCTTCAGAAATATCAGCCTTGTCGGCATGATGCCTCTTATATGCTGGCGGTATCGGACGGTTGGTGCCTCGTACCGTTACCGCTGGCTCGTCAATCGTGAAGACGCCCCTACGCTGGAAGTTGCGTGGATGCATGTAGAAGTATTGCGTGCCGAGCGAATCGCCAAGGTAATCCCTGACGGTCATCTGCTTGTCGCTCAGCCTTGAATCCAAGAGTTCGCCGAGAAAGTCATCTTTATCACCAAGATGACCGACAAGGATAAAGCGCCTGCGAATCTGAGGCACACCACATAGACTGGCGTTGAGGACGCGCCTCGTGAGACCGTATCCAGCATTGCGGAATATTTCCAGCGCCTCGGGCAGGACGTCCATCCGCTCGATATTGTAAACATTCTCCATGACGAACCACTCGGGTCTGACGTCCCGAACTATCTCAGCATATCGGATGGTGAGATTGGCCCTTTTGCCGCGCTGTCTGGCGCCCGCAATGGAGAAGTCCTGGCAAGGGGGGCCACCGATTATCATCGACGGCGAATACTCTTCAATTTTCGGGACCGCTTCCGCATCGTAAAGATCGTATTTGAATGCCGGGTGGTCGAAGTTTGCCGAATAGATGTCGACAGCCGCCTGCCAGTTATCAAACGCCGCCTTTATGTTGAAGCCCGCATTCTGGAATCCGAGCGACATACCGCCGCATCCCGAGAAAAGATCAACGCAGTCCATCGCTCACATCCCTCCTGTACTCTAGTAGCGCTCGTGCAACGTAGGTGGCAAGGTTTACCGGTACGGCGTTGCCCACCATCTGGTTGATATCCGTCTTACTCCCAAAGAACTTGAAAGACTCCGGGAAAGTCTGGATCCTACTGCGTTCCTTTGGAGTCAAGCACCGGGCTTGACTGAGGTCCGCCGCGTCGTTGGGGTGAAGCTTGTAGTTCGGCGGTATCGGCCTGTCCACACCACGAATAGTGACCGAGGGCTCGTCGATGCTGAAGATGGCCCGCCTCGTGTAGCTTCGCGGAATTCTGAAGTAGTAATCAATTCCAAGCTCGTTACCGAGATACTCACGAATTGTCATCTGATGGTCAGAAAGGCCCTTCTCAAGATATGGGTCGAGGAACCCGTCGGGCGCCCCAAGGCATCCGATCAAGAAGTATCTCTTGCGAGCTTGGGGGACCCCGCACAGGCTTGCATCCATCACTCGCCCACTCAAGCCATAACCCTGCGCTTTGAGGGTGGCCCGAATCGCTTCCATGGATTTGCTCGTTCGAACGCGTGGGACGTTCTCCATAACGATGAAGCGAGGCTTGCACCTCGCGATGATCTCGGCATATCTAACAGAGAGGATTGCGCGCCCACCATCCTCGGATCTCTTGCCGGCCTGCGAGAAATCCTGACAAGGAGGCCCGCCGATGATGATATCCGGAGCGAAGCCGGCAACTTCCTCGGATACGGAAACGTCGGAGAGATCCCTTTTGAAAACAGGATGCTGGAAGTTAGCGCGATAGACATCAATGGCAGCGTCCCAATTGTCGTAGGCAGCCACAACATTGACGCCAGCCTTTTCGAAGCCGAGGGACATTCCGCCGCAGCCGGCGAAAAGGTCAACTGCCGTTATGTTCCTCTCGTTTTCCACGCGCTCGGTCTCCATTTCGATAGATACAGACAAATAAATAATTATAATTCCGTTTCTTCCAACATGCTTCAAGATCAGTCGGCAACAGAACAAATCCAGTTGTAACGCTTCGCCCGGACAAGAATCGCTCGTGCTCGATTCGAGCTTATTGCCGCCCAGCAGGGCAACCACTGTCGCATGCTCGCCCGTCAGAGGCCGTCCGCGCCGCATCCGCGTCCGCTCCGGATGCCGCGCCGGGTCGGTCGTGCCGCGGACCGTCCCTCGCGGCACGCACCCTCCGCTCCCGCGAAAACCCGTTCAACACAAAGGCTTTTAGGTATAGCCTTATTGCTGTACGCCACGAAGTTCCCGCCCACTCACGCCCTCGCTGCCAAACGAATACGCATCCCTCTCTCTTCTATGGATGCAACGCTGCCGAAATATAAATCGACTCATGCGATCGCTCTCCGACCTCAGCTGAAACGTTTCAGAGCGCAACAATCTTGAACCTCGATCCACCCTCCAGACAAACCTCCTCAGTTCATCCATTACTATCGAAAAGATCTTCCATGAATTTTGACGGCCTGTTTCAGCTGTAATGGAAATAAAAACCAGCTTTTCGAAGTCGGCGCCGCAACCAGGCAAGCATTTCCGAAATCGCAGCATCACATCGCTCGATATAAGTAATTTGCCACTGGTGCAACGGCCCCGAGCACCGTTCCCGCGCGACTCTATCGCAAATACGTTGCTTAGAACAGGGCACTGCCACATTTCAGCAAGCCAATCCGAATCCTCGTTTGGTCGGGAGATAGTCCAATTACCCTTTAAATATCATATCGTTGTGGTATTCAATAAACTCAGCTCGTGGGGCAAATCGCTTCGGAAGCGTAATCGGCTCTCCGTTGTAGCGCCACAAATTTACCGCTTCCTTGAAAGTAGCGGCAGGCTAAACGAGGGCGGTGAGTTCCTTTTCTACTTCTACGCCATTAAGGACGGGCACGTGTACTCCCATCATAAAGATCTCTTTCGTACGACCCATTTCCGCTTCTACAGGAACGCAATCAGCGAGACAAACACTTACGAACTTGAACCCATGCTTTGCAAGGTGAAGGCTAACGAGCTGGTTTCGAGAGACGAACTAGCCGACCGGCTGGCCGCCATTGGTTACGAGCGGAATCGTGGGAGCCAGGGGGCGGACTTCCACTACGTGCTTAGCGTGGAGGTCGAGAACGCTGCAGTTGTGCCGCTGAGTCTCGCGTGCGGATTGGTCGACGGGCAGAACGGCAACGATGCTTTCAGCCCGCACTCGCCGAAGTTGGTGGGATAACATTTCACGAGCATGTCGATTGGTACAGGAGGAAAGATTATGGACGAGAGAATCAAATCGATAATCCACAAAGCTGTTGATGATGCCGGGCGTTATCCGTTTCTCTTCATCGGCTCTGGCCTCTCCCGTCGTTACTGCGGCACGCCGGGATGGGAGGGGCTGCTTTCGGATATCTGCGCCGAGGTGCTTGACGACCCATATGCCTTCGCGCGCTTCAAGAGCCAGGCGAAGATTGCTGTCCAGAACGGCGAGGTCGAGTCCGAACTGCCGTACGTTGCCACGCTCATGGAAAGCGAAGTAAACCACGAGCTCTTTGCATCGGATGAATTCGCTGCCTTCCGCGAAGATCACAGTGACGAGCTTACCGGGGACGCTTCGCCCATGAAGATCTACGTCGCAGATAAGATCGCGAGAGCTCGTCTCGTCGAGAGCGCCGAAACTGAGAAGCTGGCGAAGGCGGGCAGGGAAAAAGTTGCCGGCATCATCACCACGAATTATGACTGTATGTGTGAGACCCTATTCCCTGGTTTCACGACCTACGTCGGAGAAAGCGACCTCCTGTTCTCTGACCAGGCTTTCTCTCAGGAGATATACAAGATCCATGGCTCAGTCTCGAGGGCGGGAAGCATCGTCCTGACCAGCGCTGACTATACGGAGTTCGCGCAGAAGAGGAAGTATCTCTCGGCGAAGCTGCTCACCCTCTTCGTCGAGTATCCCGTCATCTTCCTCGGTTATTCGATTCAAGACGAGAACATCAGGTCGATACTGGGTGACATCTGCGAATGCCTACCAGATGACAAGCTCAAACGGCTGGGCAAGCGGCTCATCTTCGTTCAGCACGCAACCGACACCTCTGTTGGCGAGATTGCTATGAGTTTCGGTGGCCGTACGCTTTCGATGACGAAGATCACCACGGATGACTTCGAGTCGATCTACGATGCGATGCGCAGCTTCCGGAAAATGTATAGCACGCGATTTATCCGCGAGTTGAGGGGCAGCGTGTTCAGGCTTGCGGAGCATATCGACCCGAGTTCCGACATCATCGTCTCAGGGATAGACAATGTCCTCAACGACCTTGACCCGGACCAGAAGATCGTCATCGGCCTGTCGGTGTCACCAAGTAGCATCGGAAAGCCGATTTCACCTGAAGATATCTTCGAGGACATCGTGCTCGATAACCTTCGCTATGACCCAAAGTTCATCGTCGAGAACTACCTCAACATGTACGTGCGCCAACGGCCCAACAACATGCCTGTCTTCAAGTACACGCGCGGACTCAGTGGAGAGGTCGGTAAGGACATAGCGACTTATCTCCCAACGCTCACCTCGATTGATAGCTATCGAAGCGAAACGTTCCGCAAATCGATGCCTGCGACTCGTCGCAGATTCGAAGGGTCGCTGAGCATAAAGGGCCTTGCGAATGCATGCGCGCCAAAGAGCCCGTTCGCGTTCATCCCGTGCCTTTCAGAGGAAGAGATGGACGTCGACGACTTGGAAGCGTTGCTGAAGCGGGCACTGGCTGACGTGGGAAACGACCCTGCCAAGAAGAGGGCTCTGTTGAAAGATTCGCATTATCGGAAGTGCGTCCGCATCTACGACTTCTTGCGCTATGGAAAGTAGGAAGTCCCCCAACCTTCACCAATAGTCCGGGCAACGGCATCCGAACCTAGATCCAGTTGGGGGACATGCTCCCGAACTATGCACGGTTTCCCGCGCAAAGCTAGTTTAGCAAAGAAATGTGGAGATTGGCGGTTGGGCGCTTGAGATTCCTGCCAACTGCCGCACCCCTTGAATATCAACTTCATCCGAACACCTCCCAAATTCATCCGTACATGTACGGAT
>JAIIUG010000073.1:0-10352 GCA_022739635.1 Collinsella sp.
TGCCCCCGTTCTGCTCCTTCGGAGCTACGAACGGGGGCGCTTCTGGTCTGCGGAGTGTTTTCAGGGGTTAGCCCGTACGGCCTTCTACTGCCACATAGCATTCAGGGTATCTGGGGTGGGCGGCGGCTTGGCTACGAGCTGGGGCTGAAGATCTGAATGATTGGATGCCGTTGCCGGGAGCGCAGGCATTGCTGGTGATGACCGCTTTGGGACTGGAATTACTGCCTGCTAGCAAAAAGGCCTCCGGAGCTGTTGCTCTGGAGGCCTTTCGTTTACTTGCAAATGCGCGCGCTAGTTTTTCTTGGTTAGACGCTCGACGTCGTGGGCGATCATGTATTCCTCGTCTGTGGGGATGACCATGACCGTGACGGAAGAGCCGGCGGCGCTGATGACCTGCGGACCGTAGCCCACGGCCTCGCGGTTCTTGTTGTTATCGATGCGCACGCCCAGCCACTCAAAGCAGTCGCAGAAGGCCTTGCGGATCGACCAGTCGTTCTCGCCGATGCCAGCGGTAAAGGTGATGGTATCCACGCCCGCCATGGAAGCAATCATGGAACCGGCCTGCTGCATAGCCTTGTAGGCGAACATATCGAAGGCGAGCAGGCAGCGCTCGTCGCCCTCGGAGGCGCGTGTACGGATGTCGCGGGCGTCGTTGGAGATGCCCGAGATGGCAAGCAGACCGGACTGCTTGTTCATCATGTCGTCGACTTCCTGGTAGCTGTAGCCGCCCTCGCGCTGCAGGTAGCACACGGTGGCAGGGTCAATGGAACCACAACGGGTGCCCATCATCAGGCCGTCGAGCGGCGTGAGCCCCATCGTGGTGTCGCGGCAAACGCCGTCCTCAATGGCGGCGAGCGAAGCGCCGTTGCCCAGATGGCACGAAAGCAGGCGGTGGCAGCGCGAGCCCAGGATCTCCTTTGCCATCATCCACTCGTAGCGGTGGCTCGTACCGTGGGCACCGTACTTTCGCACGTGGTACTTGTCGCACACGTCCTTGGGCAGCGCGTAGGTGTAGGCGACCTCGGGCATGGTCATGTGGAACGAGGTATCGAAGACGGCGACGTTGGGCAGCTCCGGATACTTCTCGCGGCAATACTCGATTGCTGCGGCCTCGCCGTAATTGTGCAGCGGGGCGAGCGGGGCCACCTCAAGGATCTTAGCCATGACCTCGTCGTCGACGACCGCAGAATCATCGAAGTGCCAGCCACCCTGAACGATACGGTGGCCGATGCCATCGATTGTAAAGTCGGTCTTCTCAAGCTCCTCGAGCACGCGAGCGATAGCAGAGCGATGATCGGGGAAGGGAGCCTCCTCGGTCTGCTTGGCGCCACCGTTCTCGGAGTGGCCAAAGATGCCCATCTCCGAGCCGATACGCTCGCAGTTGCCCTTGGCGAAAACCTCGCGGGTATCGGTATCCAAAAGCTGATATTTAAGGCTCGAGCTGCCGGCGTTGACAACAAGTACGTTCATGAGACTCCTTCGTGATTACAGTACGGTCGGCAAACCCATAGGGCGGCCGTACCCTTAATAAGAAGTTATCAGAATTCAATAAATATCTATTAAACTCTTCGCCCAAAGAGCATAAAAGGGGGCTGAACGGCACAAGGCCATCCAGTCCCCTCCCCTTGCATCAATTACTTGCCGCTGACGATGCGCTCGACGTCGGAAGCGATCATGAACTCCTCGTCCGTGGGGATGACGAAAATCTTGACCTTGGAATCCTTGGCGGACAGGCACCAAGCGCCGTCGCCACGCAGGGCGTTGCGGGCATGATCCATCTTGACGCCCATAAAGGCCAGACGGTCGGCCACGCCAGCGCGGACAGCCGGAGCGTGCTCGCCGATGCCGGCAGTAAAGACCAGGGTGTCCATGCCGCACATAGAAGTGGCCATCTCGGCGGCCTTGGCGGCAATCTTGTAGACGAACATATCGAAGGCGAGCTGAGCCTCGGGGTCGCCGGCAGCGGCGAGCTCCTCAACGTTGCGGCAGTCGTTGGTCTTGCCGCCGGTCACAGCCAAAAGGCCGGACTTCTTGTTCATCATCTCGTCGACCTCGTCGAAGGTGTAGCCGCCTTCGCGCTGCAGGTAGCACACGGTAGCAGGGTCGATGGAACCGCAGCGGGTGCCCATCATGACACCGTCGAGCGGGGTGAGGCCCATGGTGGTGTCCATGCACTTGCCGTCCTCGATGGCGCACAGGGAAGCGCCGGAGCCGATATGGCACACGACGACCTTGCGAGCCTCGCCGTTGGTCATCTCGGCGACCTTCTTGGAGATGTAGCGGTAGCTGGTGCCGTGGGCGCCGTACTTACGGATGTGCAGCTTGTCGCAGACGTCCTTGGGCAGGGCGTAAGTCTTGGCGACCTCGGGCATGTTGAAGTGGAAAGCGGTGTCGTAGACCGTGACGTTGGGCAGGTCGGGATACTGCTCCAGGCAGTACTCGATAACGTTGGCCTCGGGGTTGTTGTGCAGCGGCGCCAGCGGAGCGACCTCGCGGATCTTGGCGAGGACGTCCTCGTCGACGAGGGAGGAATCGCCGAAGTACCAGCCACCCTGAACGATACGGTGACCAATGCCCTCGATCTTGACGCCGTTGGCCTCGAGGTCCTTCAGAACGACCTCGATGGCGACCTTGTGGTCGGGGAACTCGATGTTCTCGGTCACCTTCTTGGAACCGTTGGCAGCGTGGGTGAAGGTACCGCCGGTAAAGCAGACGCGCTCGCAGGAGCCCTTTGCGGACACCTTGTGGGACTTGGTATCGATGACCTGATACTTAAGGGTCGAAGATCCTGCGTTGACGACCAGAACGTTCATGTGTCTCCCTACTAACAGGCGGTGTGGCGCCGCCAGGTTACATACGCTTCAATAATAAACCCAAACGCCCTCGCGCTCGGGTTTATTGCGTTGATATATAAGTTATCGGTGCCTGGGCTTCCGTTTCATTGCACGGAAGAGGCGCCCTCAGATGAGGTTCTCGCCCAGGTTCTTGCCGCCAAGGACGTGCATATGGAAGTGCATGACGGTCTGACCGGCGTTGACGCCCTTATTGGAGATGACGCGGAAACCGTCCTCCAGGCCCTTGGCCTTGGCGACCTCCTGGATGGCATGAGCCATGGCGCCCATGGTCTCGGCAGGCACGTTGTCGGCGATGTCGCTGTAGTGCTTCTTGGGGATCACGAGCGTGTGGACCGGCGCCTGGGGGTTGAGGTCGTCGAAGGCGATGACCTGATCGTCCTCATAGACAACGGTCGAGGGGATCTCGTGGTTGGCGATTTTGCAGAAGATGCAATCACACATGGTTGGTTCCTTTCTCACAGACCAAGGTAATTATATTTGGTCGAGATGGTTAGAACGAGAGGTTGTCGTCCGTGTTGGCGGCTTCGCCGTCGGCGAGCACGTCGTTGCCGTCGACGTCCTTAAGGAGCACCGAGACCTTCTGCTCGGCATCGGACAGGCGGGCGCGCAGGCTCTTGAGGAGCTCGACGCCGCGGGTATAGCTCTCGAGCGACTCCTCGAGCTCCATATCGCCCGACTCCAGGCTGCGGATGATGAGCTCCAGTTCCTGCGAGGCCTGCTTGTATGTAAGCTGCTCGACCGGGGTCTTCTCTGCCATATCTGTTTCCTTTCCTAAAGGTTTATCGCTATGAAACGCGGTTTACTCGACCGTATCGACCGTTGCCGCCACGTTGCCGTCTGCCATGCGCACGCGGATGGCGTCGCCAGGCTTAAAGGTCTTGGCACTCGTAGCCACCCCATCATCGCTGTACGCGATGGAATAGCCGCGGGCAAGCACCTTGAGCGGCGACAGGGCATCGAGCGAAGCGGCGGCTCGGCCAAGGTCGGACGCTGGCTTGTTGAGCATCGTACGTCCCTGATGCTCCAGACGGGAACTCGCAAGCGTGAGCGCATGGCGCTTGCCATCGAGCCCTGAGGTGCTTGCGATCAAGCGCTCGGGCAGACGCTCGAAGTTGGAGCGGAAGGCCCCAACCGAACGCGTTATGGCGCCCGACAGTCGATCGGCAGTCAGCGCAAGCTCAGACTCGCGACGCTCGACCATAAACGTTGGATCGTTGAGGCACGGGCGGCATGCGGCGGCATCGAGGGCATCGCCCAAGCGAGCCGTATAGGCATCCCAGGCACGGCGACCGCGCTGATCGAGCATCTCCAAATCAACCTGATTCGACCCAATCATCGATCCCATCGCGGCGCCCAGACGCTGATGGCGCGTCTCGAGCACGTCGGCCAACTCCGTCATAGCCGGTGCCACCGATTCCGCCGCTGCCGTTGGCGTGGAGGCGCGACGGTCGCTCACCATGTCGCAAATCGAGGTATCGGGCTCATGGCCAATGCCGGTCACCACAGGCACGGGACAAGCTGCCACCGCACGGGCAAGCTCCTCGTCGTTAAAGGTCATGAGGTCCTCGAAGGAACCGCCGCCACGCACGAGCAAAATACAATCGGGCGCCGGCGTAATGGCAGCGGCGCGGCGCAAGCCTTCAATAAGCTCTGCCGGCGCACCCTCGCCCTGGACCTTTGCGCCCACGCAGACAAGCTCGACGAGCGGGTTGCGACGGCGCAAGGTACGCTTGACGTCGTCGATTACGGCACCCGAAAGCGAGGTGACGACCGCCACACGCGAGCAAAACACCGGAATGCGGCGCTTGCGCGCTTCGTCCATCAGGCCCTCGCGACGCAGCTTTTCGGCCAGTTGCGCCACTTGTTGACGCAGCAGACCCTCCCCCGCCAGCGAAAACGAGCGGGCGACGAAGCTCATGCGACCCGTAGGCTTGTAGAGATTGAAGCTGCCCTTAAAGCTCACCTGCATGCCGTCGCGCAGATCGAAGGTGCGCTTAAGGTAGGCGCCCTTCCAGATGATGCAGTCGACGGCCGCCGAGTCGTCCTTGATTTGGAAGTAGCAGTGGCCGCTTCGGGCATTGGGACCACGAAAACCCGTGACCTCACCCAAAACGCTCAGCTGCGGAATGGCATCGAGCGCGCCGGCGGCGATCTCCACCGCTTGGCTCACGCTGAGCTCTTTGCGCTCTTGCTCGTCCGATCCGTCGAACTCGGCGGAAACGGTATTGCCGGTCAGATTCCAGCCTGCCACGCAGCCTCCTTTCGTTATCGCGCACAGAGGCTCCGGCCCCGTGCATATTTAAGTCCAACACATAGTACAGCGCCGCGTGGACACGAATCCCCGCGGCGCCTGCCTGTCCTATTTGTTATCGGTTGGAGTTTCTGTTGTAGCGAGCCATAAGGTAGAGCAGCTGAATGATCGAGGTGAGCGCCGCCGCCACGTAGGTGAGCGCGGCCGCCGTCAGCACCTTCTTGGCACCGTTGACCTGCTTGGAGCTCATGCCCGACTGCTCGATATACGCCACGGCGCGGCGGCTGGCATCAATCTCGACCGGCAGCGTAACCAACTGGAACAACACACTAAACGAGAAGAAGATCAACGCGAGGGTCGTGAGCCCTGCTATGTTCATGAACAGGCCCATGAGCAGCACGATCGTCCAGGTGTTCTGGGTAAAGTTGACGACGGGAACCAAAGCGGTGCGTACTTTCATCATGGCATAACCACTTTGACGCTGGGCGGCATGGCCCGCCTCGTGGCAGGCGACGGCAACGCTTGCGACCGACCCGCCCGAACGGTTGGCATCCGACAGATACAGGTTGTTGTCCTGCGGGTTGTAATGATCGGTGAGCTCGCCGGCGACGCCCTTGATGCCCACGGCGCTACAACCGTTGGCATCGAGCATGCGGCGAGCGACCGTGGCACCTGTGTCGCCGTCCGAGCGAACCTTGGACCAGGTCTTGTATGTCGAGTTGATATAGCTCTGCGCGGCAAGGCCAAGCACCGTGCAGACAAGAACAACCAGCAGGTACAGCGGGTCAATGCCAAAGCCGTATCCATAGTAATAAGGCATGCGAATTCCTCCGAATCGAGTTACACGTTGGAGGCATTCTACCCACTCAGCCGGCTAGGCTTCCCTATAACAGTTCAATCTTTCCGTCCTTCACGGTGAGCCCCATGTTGCCCGAGAGCAAATCGTCCAGGCGCGAGCCCACGAGCTCAAAGCGCCAGCCTTCGCGCAGGGGGCTTTGCTCAGGATGCTCGATGTAATCGGCCAGGTCATCGCGCGAGGCAATAACCGAGGTCGCCACGCCCGAGCGCTCGGCAACCAGGCGAATGAGCGCATACATCAGGTCCGTCACGCTCTCAAGCTCCGGCGAAATTTGGCGATGCCCGCGCACCATGAGCGGCAGGCGATCGTGCGGACAGCTCGCACCGCGCTTAATGGCCATCAACGCGCCGTCCACATCGCGCTCCCCCAGCTGATCGGTGCCGCGGATGCTGCGGAACTCCTCAACGCGCACGGGATTGCGCTTGACGAGCGCCAGCAGCGTATCGTCGGACATGACCCACTTGCGCGGGATGTTGCGGCGCTCGGCGCGGTCCTCGCGCCAAGCGGCGAGCTCGCGCGCGATACCCAACTGATGGCGACTACACGAGTTGATGCGCTTGACCTTGCGGAATGCCTCGTGACGATCGGCGCGGTAGTGTGACTCGTCGGCCAGAGGACGCAGCTCGTCGAGCGCCCAATCCACCCGGCCCAGCTCGCGTAGGCGGCTCATCATCTCGGTATAGGCGACGATCAGGTACTTGACGTCATCGATCGCGTACTCGATCTGCTTATCGGTCAGCGGGCGGCGCGACCAATCGGTCAGCGACTCGGTCTTGGGCAACGAGACGCCGCAAAACGTCTGCACGAGCGCGCCGTAGGAAATCTGCTGGCGCTCGCCCAAAAAGGCGGCGGCCACCTGCGTGTCAAAAATGGGACGCGGCAGCACGCCCACGGTATGGAGCATAACCTCCATATCCTGCGAGCACGCGTGGAAGACCTTGGTCACGCTCTCGTCGGCCATAAGCTCGGCCAGCGGCGACAGGTCGTCGATCACCAGAGGGTCGACCGCCACGCTCTCGGCAGGGGTGGCAATCTGAACCAAGCACAGGCGCGGATGGAACGTGCGCTCGCGCAAAAACTCGGTATCGACGGCAATCGCGTCGAACTCACGGGCGCGCTGGCAAAAGTCGAGTAGAGCCTGATGTGTGGAAATGTACATATCAACCCATCGAATAAGGTTAGGCCCGAAAAACACGGGTAGGATATCGGCATTGCCTTACAACTATACTCGGTTAGTCACAGAACGGGAACGTAAGTATGCGCTGCCTTATCATCCACAACCCGGCATCGGGCCCCAGCTCAGATGAAATCTACGCGTTCACGCACGCCCTCGCGCAGGGCGGCGACGAGGTCGTGATGCGTTTTATCGGCGATGGCATGGAACCCGAGGACGCCGTGGCAGACGTGCGCGAGTTTGATCGCGTGGTGATTTCGGGCGGCGACGGCACCGTCTCCAACGTGCTCGACCAAATGCGCGGATGCGGCGTCCCCACGCTCGTCTTCCCCTCCGGTACGGCCTGCCTGTTCTTCAACAACATTGGCAATGCCCCCGAGGCCGCGGCGCTCGCCAAGGCCTGCCGCGTCGGCCGTACCGTCAAGGCGGACATGGGCGAGCTCTTTTGGCTCGACGAGAACGGCAACGAAAAGCGCCACGGCTTTATTATCATCGCCGGATCGGGCTACGATGCCGAGATCATGATGAAGGCCGCTCCCGCCAAAAACGACATCGGCGAGATCGCCTATTTCCTGTCGGCGCTCGCCACACCCAACCCCACGGTGGCGCACTTTACGATTGAGCATGACGGCATTGTCGAGGAGCTCGATGGCATCTGCTGCATGGCCGGCAACACCTCGGTCATTCAAAACGACATCAACCTGTTCCCCGATTGCCGCATGAACGACGGCATGGTCGACATCGCGGTCATCGAGCCCGTAAAAACCGTCCAGCTCCTGCCCACTGTGATCACCGCCGCGCTCGACCCCGCCGGCAAGGTGCTCGGCCGTCCGCAGTTCAAGATCATCCAGACCAAGGAAGCCAAAATCACCTGCACGCCGTCACTGGGCATGCAGTTCGATGGCGAGATCATCTCCAGCAACTCGGGCGTCTTTGGAGCCCGCGCGCTTCCGCAATGCCTCGACCTCATCGTCGACGAATTCTCCCCGCTCGGAAAATAGGAGGACCCCATGAACGACAACCCCCTGATTGGCTTTATCGTCATCGTCTTGGCCATGCTCGTCGGCTATGCGATTAACGTGATCCACCGCCGGAAGAAGTAATTCCACATTGGTATGATATTCATCCAATTATCGTCTCCCCCGTTGTTTATGCATTTGCCAGACAGCGGGGGATTTTTCTTTGTGCCTCGTGCAAGGCGCTTTATTCAGATACAGTAATTGCAGGGCGTCTTTATTTAACTAAAGCTAGATAATGAGTATTCTTGTCCGCTCATCGCATATTTTAGGACGCTCATCGAGTATTTCATCGAAATAGATGAATACTATTTAGACTTCCGATAGGCTAATAGATGTATTTATTAGCTGAAATCCTGCACGGTTCCGTGGGGTTTCAACGGTTGGGAGGGATCATGAGGTTTACTCATCCTGTCAACACGCTCAAAAAGCTCGGCTGCGGCCTTGCGTTTGGAGCAGCGGCCATCATGGCCATGCCGACTTCGGCGCTCGCCTGCACCCAGATCTACATGGGCAGCAAGCTTACGGCAGACGGCAACACGTACTACGGCCGTTCCGAGGACTTCGGTCCGCGCTATGTCAAGCACTTTGGCATTGAGCCCGCACACAAGGACGGCAACAAGTACACCTCGGTCGAGTCCGGTTTTGAGTACAAGTCCAAGGGCGCAACCTACCGCTACACCTTCGTTCGCGACAACCCCTCTCAGTGGGAAGATCGCTACGACGCATATTCCGAGGCCGGCATCAACGAGAAGGGCGTTTCCTGCTCTGCCACGCTGAGCACCTCCTATAACGAGAAGGCCGAAGAGGCCGATCCCATCACCGAGGAGACTGGCATTGGCGAGTACAGCTATGCCAGCGTCATCCTGGGCGAGAGTGCCACGGCCCGCGAGGGCGTCGAGCTCATCGGCAGCCTGATCGACGAGCAGGGCGTCTGCTCCAACGACCAGATCATCATCGCCGACAGCACCGAGACCTGGCTGTTCGCCGCGCTTTCCGGCCATCAGTGGATTGCTATGAAGCTCGCCGATGACATCGCCTCGCTCAACCCCAACATCGGCAACCTCACCTATAACGTAGACCTCGATGACACCGAGAACTGTCTCCATTCCGAGGGCATCGAGTCCATGCCCAAGGAGAAGGGCTTTGCCGAGTACACCGACGGCAAGTTCGACGTCGCCAAAACCTACGGCGAGGAGATCGGCGAGGCCGGTATGCACCAGTGGTCGCGCTATATCCAGGGTCGCGATTACTTCATGGCCCCGCTGGCTGAAGGCACTGACTACGAGATCGTGAAGGACGAGCGTGAAGATGCTCGCGCCACGACCGGCGCCCTGGTCCACGAGATGCAGCCGCTGTTCTTCCAGCCCGGCAAGTCCGACTGGAACACCTTCGAGATGATCCGTTCCTTCGCCGCCCGCGGCGAGAATGTCGCCGGCCTCAACGCCAACACCGACGGCTCCTATGCCATCGGCTCCAACCGCAACACCGAGATCCACACCTTCCAGATCCGTCAGGGCATGGATCCCGAGATCGCGACCATCCAGTGGGAGATGCTCTCCAACGCCGAGTTCTCCGTCGCCATCCCCCTCTACTCTGCACTGCTCACCGAGGTCAGCCCCTACTTTAGCGATCAGGATGTCTCCTTCGACCACTGCGAAGAGGAAGACGTCGTGAACAACGAGGAGCCCAAGAACTCCATCAACTACGTCCTCATGGACATCAACACGCTCGCCTATGAGAACCGCGACCACTGCGCTACCGGCGTCCGCGCCTACCTCGATGCGCTGCAGAAGGAACTCATCGAGCAGAACCTGACCGTCGACGAGGCCATGCAGGCCGCCGAGAACACCGAGGCCCGCACCGCCCTGGCCAACAAGGCCGGCAAGGCTGCCACCAAAAACACCTACATCAAGTGCAAGGCCATGCTCGAGGAGATGCGCGACTACCTCAAGGAGGAGGATTTCTCCGAGGAGTTCGTCCCGAGCGACTACGATGCCGACAACGACTGCCTGGTCAAGTCCATCACCTACGCCGACGAGGCCCTCTCCGATGAGGACGTAGCCGAGCCCGAGGTCGAGAAGGAAGAGGCCACCGAGGAGAAGTCCGAGGGCAACAACATGGCCGCCATGGCCGTTGGCGCCGTCGTCATCATCGGCGTCTGCGGCTTCGTGCTCTATCGTCGCAAGAAGGCCTA
>JAIIUG010000005.1:0-46740 GCA_022739635.1 Collinsella sp.
CCCTTGAGCATGAACACCCCGTTGCCGTTGAGGTGGCGAATGACGTCCACGCGGTCGCTCTGGCCAAGCGACGCTACATCCAGCCCGCGCGCGCTCAGCAACTCGGCAATGCTGCGGTCGATGAGCTCCTGGGTGGACTCCGAAAGGCTTTCGACCTCGATAGGGGCGGGCTCCGTGCGCGTCGGCGCCGCGTCGAAGCATGCCATGAGCTGCTGCGCCATGGCGTTGATGGAGCGCACGGTCGAGAGGTCGGTGTTGACGCAGAGCATACCGACGAGCTCGTCATGCTCGCGGATAAAGAACGTCGCGGACTCCAGCGTCTTGCCACCGGCGCCGCGGCCCTCGTAGCCCGTAATAAACGGCAGGTCGCGATACTTGGGGTCGTGCATGATCTTGAGCGCCAGATCGGTGGCGGGACCGCCGACCTTACGGCCGCTCACGATGCCGTTGCGAATATCGACGATGGCGTGGTCGGGATCCGAGAAATCATGCAGCACGATCTCGCTGTTCTTACCGAGTATCTGCTCCAGGAAATCGACCATCGGCAAAAAGCGACGTACGGTCTCGTTCACGGGCAACTCCTTTGGGTGAAATCGGAAATGTTCATAACAATTTTTTCTCATGGTAACACGCTGCTCTTCATCTCGTATATCCGCAGGTACATTGCGTAATACAGACGAACGGTAGGAATTTGGCGGTAAACGGTTGACCAAAAGAAAAGTTAGATGTTATTTTGACCAGACACTTTCCTGACCTGCGGAAATGCATTATCTCAGCTGAAGAATAGTCTGATAACAAAAAATTATTATTGAGAATGAGAATCATCTTTAATACGATATGCAACGAAGGCACAACCTCAACCCCGCACTGCGTCACA
This sequence comes from Collinsella sp., assembly GCA_022739635.1. Lineage (GTDB taxonomy): Bacteria > Actinomycetota > Coriobacteriia > Coriobacteriales > Coriobacteriaceae > Collinsella. Next base: position 878 of record JAIIUG010000005.1, read on the forward strand.
ATAGAGCGTTAGATGCGAAAACAACTATTTCGAGGATTGGTGGTCAAATGACCCAGGAGACGGTTACGAACGGCACCGAAGCCCTGTTCACTCGTGAAGGCATGCCTCCCGTTAAAGAAATGATCCCGTGTGCCCTTCAGCACGTACTGGCTTCGTTTGCCGGCATCATCACCCCGGCTGTCATCATGGCCGGCGTCTACGGCTTTAATAGCCAGCAGAGTACCGACATCATCCAGGTCGCGCTCATTCTTTCGGCAATCGACACGGCCCTTCAGGCCTTCGCTCCCTTCCGTCGCATCGGCGGCGGCCTGCCCATCGTCATGGGCGTTTCGTTTGCGTTCCTCCCGGCCCTCCAGGCCATGGGTGCCTCGGGCTTTAGCTTTGGTGCGCTGCTGGGCGGCGAGATCGTCGGCGGCGCCGTCGCGGTCCTCTTTGGTCTGGCCTACAGCAAGATCAAGTGGCTGTTCCCGCCCGTCGTGACCGGTACGGTCATCTTCTCCATTGGCGTCTCTCTCTATCCCACGGCCGTCAAGTACATGGCCGGCGGTATGGGCACGCCGCTGTGGGGCACTCCGCAGGCCTGGTGCGTCGCTCTCATCACCTTCGCCGTGGTCTTTGCGCTCGCCAACTTTGGCAAGGGCACGCTCAAGCTGGGATCCGTGTTCTTTGGCATGATCGTTGGCATGATCGTTTCGATCCCCTTTGGCATGATCGACTTCTCCAGCGTCGCCACCGCTCAGGTCTTCGCCCTTCCCAAGCTCATGCCCTACGCGCTCGAGTTTGATCCCGAGGTCTGCATTACCCTCGCCGTCGTGTTCCCCATGGTTGCCATCCAGGTTATCGGTGACGTCTCCGCCGCCTGCCTGGGCTCCATCGACCGTATGCCCACCGAGCGCGAGCTCTCCGGCGCTATCGTGTCCCAGGGCCTCACCTCTATGGTCGGCGGCCTGCTGGGCGGTCTTCCCACCAGCGCCCTTGGCCAGAACGTGGGCATCATCTGCTCCAACAAGGTCGTCAACAAGTGGGTCTTTGTGATCATCGCGGCCGTCTTTGCCATCGCCGGTCTGTTCCCGCAGCTTTCTGCCGTCCTTTCCGCTATCCCGCAGCCCGTCATCGGCGGCGCGACCGTCGGCGTCTTTGGCACCATCACCATGAACGGCGTGCGCATGTTCACCCGCGAGGGCCTCACGCAGCGCACTACCACCATCGTCGGCACCTCCGTCGTCTTTGGCCTGGGTATCTGGATGGCCAGCGGTTGCCTTGCCGGCGAGGGTATGCCCACCTGGGTGTCCACCGTCATCGGCTCCAATGCCGTAACCCCCACCGCCATCATGGCCATTGTCCTTAATCTGATCCTTCCGCAGACGCCGGTCGTGGCTCAGCACATCGATGCTGCCAAGGACGCTGCCGTGGATCTGGTCTTGCCCGAGAGCAAGAAGTAACCAATTCGGTGCTATTCGTCGGCGGACGCATCGCCTCGTCCGCCGACGTCATGCGGCGCCAAGCCGCACTTCAAAGGGTTTGTCCCTTTGGTGAAGCGTTGACGGGAGAGGGCCCGTTTCCGGTGTAGGCCGGCGCTTCGCACTTCCGCTATGTCAGAGGTGTCAAACCCCGCCCCTGATGTTGAAGGGAGCATTCATGCTTCTGGTCGCTAACGGTTCCGTCTTTACCCGCAATTCTCAGACCCCGTTCATTCCCAACGGTGCGGTCGCCATTGACGGAGATACGATCGTCGAAGTAGGGCCCGAGCGCGAGCTCAAGGCCAAGTACCCGGATGCCGAGTACGTCGACGCCCAGGGTAACCTCATCATGCCCGGACTCATCAACTGCCACACCCACATCTACTCGGGTCTGGCCCGCGGCCTTGCCATTAAGGGCTGCAACCCCACCAATTTCCTGGAGAATCTTGAGCAGCAGTGGTGGAAGATCGACGACAACCTGACGCTCGACGGCACCAAGGCCAGCGCCTATGCCACGATCCTGGATTCCATCCGCGACGGCGTCACCACGATCTTCGATCACCACGCGAGCTTCTGCGAGATCCCGGGAAGCCTCTTTACCATTAAGGACGCCGCTCAGGAGCTGGGCATGCGTTCGTGCCTGTGCTACGAGGTCTCCGACCGCCGCGGCCAGGAAAAATGCGACCAGGCCATTGCCGAGAACGCCGAGTTTGCCCAGTGGGCCGCCAAGGAGCGTCGCGATAACGACAACCACATGATTGCAGCCATGTTTGGCGGTCACGCCACCTTTACGCTGTCGGACGAGACCATGGACAAGATGGCCGAGGCCAACAACGGCCTGACCGGCTTCCATATCCACGTGTGCGAGGGCATGAATGACGTGTGGGACTCCCGCCTCAACCGTGGTGGCATCAGCCCCGTCGAGCGCCTGCTGCAGCACAATCTGCTGGGTCCCGACACCATGCTCGGCCACTGCATCCACGTGACGCCTGCCGAGATGGATATCGTCAAGGAGTCCGGTACCTGGCTCGTCAACAACCCCGAATCCAATATGGGCAACGCCGTGGGCTGCGCCCCCGTGCTCGAGCTCTTCCGCCGCGGCATCCCCGTGTGCATGGGCACCGACGCCTACACCCACGACATGCTCGAGAGCCTTAAGGTCTTCCTGATCATTCAGCGCCACAACGCCGCCATGCCCAACGTGGGCTGGTGCGAGGCCATGACCATGCTGTTCGAGAACAACGCCAAGATGGCGAGCAAGTATTTCGATCGTAAGCTCGGTGTGCTTGAGCCCGGCGCTGCCGCCGACGTCATCGTCATGGACTACAAGCCCTTTACGCCGCTGAGCGAGGAGAACATCGACGGCCACATGCTCTTTGGCATGATGGGCAAAAACTGCCGCACCACCATCATCAACGGCCGCGTCCTGTACAAGGATCGCGAGTTCGTTGGCATTGATGAGGACAAGATCAACGCGTGGACCATGGCCGAGTCCAAGAAGCTCTGGAGCACGCTCAACGATCGCGCGTACTAATTACAAGTAGATTCACGCGCGTCGGATGTTTCGCCGCATCCGACGCGCGTATAGGCGACCTCCGCGGGGTCGCCGGCGCTGTGCTAGCGCTACGCCGTATTTGCGCCCGCCGCGCGGTCTCGCCGGGCGTTACAGAGAGGAGCTCACTATGAGCGACATCATGAGGCCGATCCCGTTTTCGCAGCTGATGAACTGGATCATCGAAGAGCACAAGACCCAAGACGCCATCTTTGGCGTGCGTAAGATGGTCACGACCAACCAGGAGGGTGCGCTTCCCATTTTTGACGAGCGCATCGAGACTCCGTTTGGCCCGGCTGCCGGTCCCAATACGCAGCTGGCCCAGAACATCGTGGCCTCTTATGTGGCCGGTTCTCGCTTCTTTGAGCTCAAGACCGTCCAGGTTATGGACGGCGAGGAGCTCTCCAAGTGCGTCAACAAGCCCTGCATCGTGGCTCAGGACGAGTGCTACAACTGCGAATGGTCGACCGAGCTCGAGGTTCCGCAGGCCTTTGCCGAGTACGTGAAGGCATGGTTTGCCTGCCACCTGATCGCTCGCGAGTACGGTCTGGGCAGCCCGGACGGCTTTGTCTTCAACATGTCGGTGGGCTATGACCTGGAGGGCATTAAGAGCCCCAAGGTCGACGCCTACATCGAGGGCATGAAGGATGCCAGCGGCTCCGGCGTCTGGAACGAGTGCCGTGCCTGGGCGCTTGCCAACCTGGACAAGTTTGAGCATGTCGACGCTGCGTTTGTCGAGTCCATTCCGGCGCGCGTCTCCAACTCCATCACCGAGTCTACCCTGCACGGCTGCCCGCCCGCCGAGATCGAGCGCATTGCGACCTACCTCATCACCGAGAAGGGCCTCAACACCTACATCAAGTGCAACCCCACGCTGCTGGGCTATGAGTTTGCCCGCCAGCGCCTCAACGAGCTGGGCTTTGACTATATCGTCTTCGATGACACGCACTTCCGCGAGGACCTGCAGTGGGCCGATGCCGTGCCCATGTTCGAGCGCCTGATTGCCCTGTGCGCCGAGCGCGGCCTGGAGTTTGGTGTCAAGCTCACCAACACCTTCCCCGTCGACGTGACGAGGAACGAGCTACCTTCCACCGAGATGTACATGTCCGGCCGTTCGCTGTTCTCGCTGACCATCGAGGCCGCCCGTCGCATTACCGAGCAGTTTGACGGCAAGCTGCGCATCAGCTACTCCGGCGGTGCCACGGTCTACAACATCCGCGCCCTGTATGACGCCGGCATTTGGCCCGTTACCCTGGCGACTGACGTGCTCAAGCCCGGTGGCTACGAGCGCTTTAGCCAGATGGCCGGCGAGTTTACCGACCTGGACGGCAAGCCGTTTGAGGGCGTCTCGCTCGACGCCGTGACCGCGATTCAGACTGATTCGCTCACCAACCCGCTCTACAAGAAGCCGCTGCGCCCGCTGCCCGACCGCAAGGTCGCCGGCAAGAGCCCGCTTTCCGACTGCTTTACCACGCCGTGTCGCACGAGCTGCCCCATCCAGCAGGATATCCCCGCCTACCTGGCGGCTGTTGACGAGGGTCGCTACGAGGACGCACTTAACATCATCATCGAGCGCAACGCCCTGCCGTTCATTACCGGCACCATCTGCCCGCATCCCTGCGGCCGTGCCTGCGAGCGTGCATACTACGAGCCCGAGGGTGCCCAGATCCGCGCCAGCAAGCTCAAGGCCGCCCGTGAGGCCATGACCGCCGTGCTGCCCAAACTGCGCGCCCAGGCTATCGCCAACGACGGCGAGCGCAACGTTGCCGTTATCGGCGGCGGCCCGGCCGGCCTGGCGACGGCGTTCTTCCTGACGCGTGCCGGCGTGCCCGTCACTATCTTCGAGGCCCGCGATTCGCTCGGCGGCGTGGTCCGTCACGTGATCCCCGAGTTCCGCATTGCGAGCGACGATATCTCTCACGATGCCGAGCTCTGCCTGGCCTTTGGTGCCAAGGTGCAGCTCAACGCCCGCGTGGAGTCCATTGACGAGCTCAAGGCCCAGGGCTTTACCGACGTGGTCGTGGCCACCGGTGCCTGGATACCCGGCTCTGCGGGCCTAGGTGAGGGTGCCGAGCTCGATGTGCTGGAGTTCCTCGAGGCCGCCAAGAAGGGCGAGAAACTCGAGCTGGGCGAGGACGTCGTGGTCATTGGCGCCGGCAACACCGCCATGGACGCGGCCCGCGTGGCCAAGCGCCTGGCAGGCGTGAAGAACGTGCGCCTAGTGTATCGCCGCACCAAGAAGCAGATGCCTGCCGACGAGGAAGAGCTCGATCTTGCTCTTGCCGATGGCGTTGAGTTCTGCGAGCTGCTGGCGCCCAAGGCGCTCAACGGCGCCGTGCTGACCTGCGACGTTATGGAGCTTGGCGAGCCGGATGCAAGCGGCCGTCGCAGCCCCGTCGCCACGGGCGAGACCGTCGAGCTTTCCGCCACCACGGTGATCTGCGCCGTGGGCGAGGGCATCGATGCCAGCCTGTACGATGCCGCGGGCGTCGAGCATGACCGTCGTGGCCGTCTTGCCGCCACCTCCACCGGTGTTGAGGGCGTCTGGGCTGCGGGCGACTGTCGCCGCGGTCCCGCCACCGTGGTCGAGGCTATCGCCGACGCCGCCGAGGTCGCCCGTGCCATTGCCGACGTGGACTTTAACAAGTACGCCGACTGCAACGAGCAGGCCGGCCGCGAGGACACCTGCTATGAGCGCAAGGGGTCGCTGTGCCGCGACAAGCGCAACTGCACCAAGACTCGCTGCCTGGGCTGCGGCTCGGTGTGCGAGGTCTGCTGCGACGTGTGCCCCAACCGCGCCAACGTTGCCATTAAGGTGCCGGGCCTGGCCAAGCATCAGGTCGTCCATGTCGATGGCATGTGCAACGAGTGCGGCAACTGCGCCGTGTTCTGCCCCTACCAGGAGGGTCGTCCCTACAAGGACAAGCTCACCCTGTTCTGGAGCGAGCAGGACATGGAGAACTCCGAGAACGAGGGCTTCCTGGCCGTGGACGAGGATCACTTTAAGGTCCGCGTCGCCGGCACGGTCCGCACCGTCTCGGTCGATGCCGTCAACACCGGTCTGCCCGAGGCCGTCCGCCTGACCATCAAGGCCGTGCGCGACAGCTATTCGTACCTCCTTAAGAAATAGGCGAGTCTCTTATGGCCAAATCCATTCAACATAACGTGGCCTACGTTGCCTGCGGAAGCGGTTGCGCCTCCGCAGGCGGCGACGCCCACTGCAGCGAAGGCTGCATTGGCTGTGGCGCCTGCGTCACGGCCTGCCCCCACGGCGCCATTGCGCTGATTGATGGCATCGCTCGCGTGGATCGCTCCAAGTGTACGGGCTGTGGCCTGTGCGGCATGGCGTGCCCGCAGCGCGTGATTGCCTTCGTTCCCGGCTACCAGAACATCCTGGTGCGCTGTAACAACACCGATAAGGGCGCCATCGCCCGCAAGATCTGCGACACGAGCTGCATCGGTTGCGGCATGTGCGCCAAAAAGTGCCCTGCCGGCGCTATCCGCATCGAGGACAACTGCGCTCATATCGACGGCGCGGACTGCCTGTCGTGCGGCATGTGCGCCGTCGTCTGCCCACATGGCGCCATCCACGACCGCACCGGCATCGCCGCCGGCGTGTAGAGGGGAATCACCATGGCACAGGAATTCACTTTTACCGTTAACGGCGTCGAGCGCACGACGACCCAAAACAAGCCGCTGCTACGCTACCTGCGCGACGACCTGCATATTCACTCCGCCAAGGACGGCTGCTCCGAGGGCGCGTGCGGTACCTGCACCATCCATGTGGACGGTGCGGCCGTCAAGGCCTGCGTACTGACCACCGCCCTTGCCGCCGGCCGCAACATCGTGACCGTCGAGGGCCTGCCCGAGGACGTGCGCGAGGCCTTTGTATACGCCTTTGGCGCCGTGGGTGCCGTGCAGTGCGGTTTTTGCATCCCCGGCATGGTCATGGCGGGTGCGGCGCTCATAGCCGAGGACCCCGAGCCCACCGAGGAGCAGATCAAGTACGCCATCCGCGGTAACGTCTGCCGCTGCACCGGCTACAAGAAGATCATCGAGGGCATTTCGCTGGCAGCTGCGGTGCTCCGCGGCGAAAAGCAGATCGACGAGGACCTGGAGCGCGGCGACGACTACGGCGTGGGCAAGCGCGCCTTCCGTATCGACGTGCGCAAGAAGGTGCTCGGCGAGGGCAAGTATCCCGATGACATCGACGAGCTCGATCAGCCGGGTCTGACCTACGCCAGCGCCGTGCGCTCCAAGTATCCGCGCGCCCGCGTGCTCTCCATCGACACCTCCAAGGCCGAGGCCCTGCCCGGTGTGGTGGGCATCCTGCGCGCCGAGGACGTGCCGGTCAACCAGGTCGGCCACCTTATCCAGGACTGGGACGTCATGATCGCTCAGGGCGATATCACCCGCTGCGTGGGCGATGCCATCGCGCTGGTGGTTGCCGAGGACGAGGCGACGCTCGAGAAGGCCAAGAAGCTCGTAAAGATCGATTACGAGCCGCTGGAGCCCGTGCGTAACATTGTCGAGGCCAGGGCTGCCGACGCCCCGCGCCTGCACGACAGCTTCTTTGCCTTTGGCAACACGGTGGAGCTCAAGGACAACGTGTGCCAGAGCCGCCATGTGACGCGCGGCGACGCCGCAAAGGCGCTGGCAGAGAGCGCGTTCACCGTGACACAGCGCTTTACCACGCCCTTTACCGAGCATGCCTTCTTGGAGCCCGAGTGCGCCGTTGCCTTCCCGTACAAGAACGGCGTCAAGGTGCAGTCGACCGACCAGGGTGCCTACGACACGCGCAAAGAGTGTGCCCACATGTTTGGCTGGGACAACGAGCCCGAGCGCGTGGTCGTCGAGACCATGCTTGTGGGTGGCGGCTTTGGCGGCAAGGAGGATGTGTCCATCCAGCACCTGGCCGCGCTCGCCGCATATAAGTTCCAGCGTCCTGTGAAGTGCAAGCTCACGCGCGCCGAGTCGCTCGCGTTCCATCCCAAGCGCCATGCCATGGATGGTACCTTTACGCTGGGTTGCGACGCCGAGGGCAACTTTACCGGCCTGGACTGCGAGATCAACTTTGACACCGGCGCCTACGCGTCGCTGTGCGGTCCGGTGCTCGAGCGCGCCTGTACGCACGCCGTCGGCCCCTACAAGTACCAGAACACTGACATTCGCGGTTTTGGCTACTACACCAACAACCCGCCCGCTGGTGCGTACCGAGGCTTTGGCGTTTGCCAGTCCGAGTTTGCGCTCGAGAGCCTGATCGACCTGCTGGCCGAGAAGGTCGGCCTGGATCCGTGGGAGATTCGTTACCGTAACGCCATCGAGCCGGGCGAGGTTCTGCCCAACGGCCAGATTGCCGATTGCTCCACGGCGCTGAAGGAGACACTGCTCGAGGTCAAGGATGCCTACTACGCGCATCCCGGACACGCCGGTATTGCCTGCGCCATGAAGAACGCCGGCGTGGGCGTGGGCCTGCCCGATGCCGGTCGCTGCAAGATTCGCGTCGAGGATGGCCGCGCCGTGGTCTATGCCGCCACGTCCGACATCGGCCAGGGCTGCAACACCGTCTTTTTACAGGACGTTGCCGAGGCCTGCGGTCTGCCGCTGAGCTGCATTGCCAATGGCGAGTGCTCCACCGAGAACGCTCCCGACTCCGGCACCACGTCTGGCTCGCGTCAGACGGTCGTGACCGGCGAGGCCGTGCGCGGTGCCGCCTTCCTGCTGCGCGATGCCATGGTTGGCATCGAGGCCGGCAAGCCTGCGCCTACTGCCCCGGTGAGCGCCCATGGTGACGGCGTCAAGATCGAGTACGACGACGGTCGCGCCTATCAGCTGCGCACACAGGAGCTCGTCGCCGGCCAGGGTATGCGTCCTCAGGATCCCGCGGCCGCTATCAAGGCGCTCGAGGGCTGCGAGTTTGGCTACGTGTACCTGGAGCCGACCGACAAGCTGGGCGCCGACGTCCCCAACCCCAAGAGCCACATCTGCTACGGCTTTGCCACGCATGTGGTCATTCTGGATGATGACGGCCGCGTGAGCGAGGTCTATGCCGCGCACGATTCCGGCAAGGTGGTCAACCCCATCTCCATCCAGGGTCAGATCGAAGGCGGTGTGCTCATGGGTATGGGCTATGCGCTTACCGAGGATTGGCCGCTCAAGGACTGCGTACCCCAGGCGAGGTACGGCACGCTCGGGCTGTTCCGTGCGCCCGAGATTCCGGATATCCACGCCATCTACGTGGAGAAGGACGAGCTGCTGCCCGTGGCATACGGCGGCAAGGGCATCGGCGAGATCGCAACGATCCCCACGGCGCCCGCCGTGCAGAACGCCTATCGCGCATTCGACGGCAAGCTGCGTCCGGATCTGCCCATGGTGGATACCCCGTACAGCCGTGCCCGTCACCGCGGCTAGGGTAGGGCGCGGACAGCCATTACTGACGAGCTGTTCGCGCTCAACACCAACTGCATATGCTGCGCTTTTGGCCCCAGCTCCATCGCGAGCCGGGGCCTTTTGTTTGGAGCGGAAGCAGCATTCCGGAATTGGCGCTCAGAATGGGACGCGCTTTCCGGTTGGAGCTTCAAACGGAAAGCGCATCCCGGAATCCGCGCCTGGAATGGGACACACGATTGTCCGTGCCCGCATCCCACCATATTCGGGATGCGGGTTTCTGCGCTTTTGTGCATCAGGTAAGCAGCTGCTTTTGGCGGCTCTCCCGGGCTGCGCATCGCTTGGGATGTCGATGCGACCGACCAGAGAATCGGCGCATTGGTCGATCGCATTACAAAAGACAGGTTTATTGAGATTGGTGAACTGACGGCCATGGCGCATACCATTGTGGTTGCCTAGCTTGAAAGCTGAGATGGAAAGTGCTTTCGGACAGGAGGGCAATATCAAGCCCCACGTTCCCTGTGGGAAGTGGGGCTTTCAAGGGCTGCTGGTTAATAGTTATTAGAGGTAGCCGTTCAGCCAATCGGGCATATTGGGATCGTCAATGCTCCACGAATCTTCTTCATGCTCGCTTTCTTCCCAGTTGCTTTCGTCCCCATCGAAGAACTTGCGCCTATTGCACTTGTATTTGACAACCGTGTCGCCCTCACGGCGGTATTCATACCAGTAGTAGTTTTGCTTTCCGTATCCGTTCCATTCTTGAGTTCTGTATATGACCATGGTATCTCCTTTTCGTTTGCGTACGCGGGGCGCACGGTGTATCAGATTTGACTACTGGGCTATGACTTGCGCAATGCGAGTTTTTTGGCGTTAATGCTCGCAAGTTCGTCGGAAGTAAAAACAAACGGGACAACCGCTTCATCCCATTCGATATTTGAGAAGGTATAACCGGCGCGCGTTACTTTGACTGTTTCTTTCCCAAAGAGTTTGCCGACTTCTGTGAGCTTGTAACCCCAGGGCTCTTTTGTCATCATTCCGCTGGAGACGAGACGCTTGTTAACTGCCTGATTCGAAAGAAGCAAGTCATGTCCGAGTCCCGTTGCGGTCTTCTTGACTCCGGTAAGGTTGACCACTGGCAAGGAGGTCTTTTCCGCCGCCTTAGCAATCGTGGCAACACCTTTGTCTGCGTCGTTGCAAATAGTTTTGAATTTAGGCGTATGGCCCGTTTTCGCGGCAATCGTAATGCTAACGATTGAACTGATTGCCACAAATACACCGATGCCAATCTGGACTTTGTGCTGCTCGAGCCACACGAGGCCTTTGTTCTTTGCGGGCAGATCAGTGTTTTCCGGCTCCAATTTCTGTACACCTCATTTCTTGATTGATTTTGCAAGTTGATATGCAAGAGAGCCCAATGCCGGAATCAATGCTGATGAAGCGGGGATTAGGGCGGCGGTGAGAGCGGTTGCTCCAACTATGGCGCTCTGCTTAGTAGCTGCCTCTTGTTGTGTCCCCTTCTCATCCCCTTCTTTAAGGGCATTTTGCATCTTCTCTAGTTTGGGTGCTACTGGTTGGTCAACGAATAGCTGAATTATTTTGGCCAGATCCTCGTTTCCGCTGACGGCGATTTCGTTGTTGAATACCGCCCTGATGGCGAGATAGTGCATCTTCGTCATCTGCGTTTTACCCGTCTCAAGGCTGCTGACGGTTTGCTTTGTTATGCCTAGTTCGTTCGCAAGCCGTTCGCCACTCCAGCCCGCCGCCTTGCGAATGGTTGACAGGTGAGCTTGGAGCCTGCTGACTAGTTCATCATCCGTTGAAGTCATTTCTGCCTCACATATAGTAAAGAATCCTTATTACTGTCAGATATTATATACCCAGTCAGAAATTTATCAATTACTAAGTGAGTCTTAGTTTATTCGGCTGGCTCCTGAATCTCCTCAGTTTTAAACTGAATTGAAAACGATACCGACGCCGGCGTCTTGTTCTCATGTTATAAAGGTATGGGCAGGTATTGTTCGACAGACGATGGCCTCGATGCCGATTTCATGCATCCCCTCAGGGGTCATCCGTCCAGGAACCTGTTTTCCATCGTTGCGTGGTCAGCGAGACGCGCAAGGAGCACATCGACCGTATGGGCGGCTGTTATTTCTGCACAGTTGAGAGGGCATTTTGGAAGACGTGTCCATGGCGATCTTGGGAGACGCTAACCGCTTGGATTATAGTGGACGGTCAGTCTTAGAGGCCTATGGGTGGGAGATGTTGTTTCACTTACCAACGACCGGCCGGGGTCTGGCTTAACCAACGTGGAACGTGATTACACCATCTGGTAGCAAGTCGAGTTGCAGATGAGTACGCCCGATCGTGTGGAATAAGGCTTCAGGAGCGCTCCGCCTGTTTACACCCCCGCGATCCCACGTGCAGCGCTCAGCAGCTCGTACTCCCTCTGGCTCCACTGGCGCAGCTCGGCAGTCTCGACGGCGTCGCGGCGCAGGTCCAGAAATACCTCGGCGCCCTCGCAGAAGCACTCACGGACAAAGGCACCGGATCCGTCCGCAACGCACGTGCCGTCTGCAAACAGCTTCCAACTCGACGGCTCGCGCGAGTCGTCTCCGAGCAGTTTGATCTGCAACACATGCGGATTACCGCCGGCGCAGAGCTCTTCCTCGAGCTTCTTCACCGTAAAGCGCATCTGGTGGGAGAGGCCGCTCTTAACCATGGCCGAGGCATAGCCGTTCGGCTCGTCTAGAAGATGCATTCGTTTTGGTTTGGCTGCCAGGTTGTGGAAGTTGCGCTCGCTGCGCACAGAGAAATTGTCCATACGGACTCCTTTCATCGATGTTGGCAGGGCCACCGTGCCTCTTGGCCGGTTGGCGTCGGGATCGTGGAGCCAACTCTCTACCCCGACTCTGGATAAAACGCGCCCGCTCCTTGCGGGCACGATGGAGTCTATCAGCGTGCGCGGACACAAATCAAGCGCCGCCTGCGAAATGATGTGCAGACGGCGCTTGATTTTGCCGGCTGCTGTTAGGCTTAAATCCGAAAAAATGTCGAAATATCCCGTGTAAAAGTACGGAAAAGTGTCGTAATACACACTTCAAAATCTCGAAAAAGTGTCGAAATGAGCACCTAGCAACCACGGAAAAGTGTATCCTAGTGCTAAAACAGCACGTAATAAGGGGTACGCTTATGCTACAGAGAAAAGCGAAAGCACAGTTTGAATCTTGGCTTGCCTCGTCGCCCAACAAGGCTCTTTTGGTCAAGGGCGCCCGACAGGTAGGAAAGTCATATTTGGTCAACGTCTTTGCAAGCGAATCGTTCGAAAATGTCGTGACGTTCGACCTTATCGCCGACGCGTCCGTGCGCGATTCGTTTTTGGCGGCGAAAAGCGCGGATGACCTGCTTATGCGCATGTCTATTGCTGCAACGCAGCCGATGGTTGCGAACAAGACCGTTGTGGTTATCGACGAGGTGCAGCGATGCCCCAACGTAGTGACGTTTATCAAATACCTGGTCCAGCGCGGCGACTGTCGATACATCCTTACCGGATCGCTCCTTGGCGTTGAGCTCGAGGGCATCGATTCCCTGCCGGTGGGGTATGTCGAGCAGGTCCAGATGTACCCGCTCGACTTTGAGGAGTTCTGCTGGGCAAGCGGCGTTGCTGCCGGAGCGTTTGACATGCTCAGGGGTTGTCTAAAGGACGAAAAGGAGCTCCCCGGCTATCTGTATGACCGCTTGCTCAATCTGTTCCATCAGTATGTGGTGGTGGGGGGCATGCCCGACGCGGTCAATTCCTTCTTGGCGACGCGCAATGTCGACGAGGTTCGAAACATCCATCGCGATCTTCACGCCCTGTATCGCGATGACATCGCAAAGTACGCTCCGCCTGAGCTACGCTTGGTTATTCGCGATATCTATGATCTGATTCCCAGCGAGGCCGGCTCCAAAAACAAGCGATTCAAACTGTCATCGATTAACGGTGTCAAACGTTTTTCGCAGGTGACAGATCATTTTCTCTGGCTATCGGAGGCGGGTGTCGCGCTTCCCGTCTATAACGTAACGGCGCCCGTGGCACCCCTTTTATTGGGGGAGCAACGAAATCTGTTCAAGCTGTTTTACTTGGACACCGGAATGCTCATGTCGTCGTATTCCAAAAGGGTCGCCCAAGGCGTTTTTGATGGGGAGGCGGAAGACGCCTTTGGCATGAACATGGGGGCGGCGTTTGAGGGCTTCGTTGCCCAAGAGCTCAAAGCCCACGGATTCAGATTGCGCTACTTTACGTCTAAAAAAGTCGGCGAGCTCGATTTTGTGGAGGAGACGCTCGATGGGGAGGTCCTTGCCATCGAGGTCAAGTCGGGCAAGAGCTTTAAGTCCCATGCGGCGCTCGACAACGCGCTCGCGACGAAGGGCTACGGAATCGATCGCGCCCTGGTACTTGCGGAATGTAATCTTCACCGCGATGGTGACGTGCTGTATCTGCCCATCTTTATGGCAGGGCTTTTGGAGCCGTAACATGCCGCCGGCTCTTCCGGCCCTCCCTTAACCCTCGCTACTCGTCTCCGTCGTTGGGGTCGCCTTTGAGGGTGTTGATGTCCAGGTGCTGGTTGTCGTCCTCTTTTTGCTGCGTTGCCGATTCGGACGCGGTGGGGCCGCGGAATAGCTGGAATCCCTCAAACGCGATCACGCCGAGCAGGGCGATGATGATGGCGATAAAGACAACCTTTGCCGCCTGCGAAAACTCCGAAAAGCGCGGCGGTTCTTCTTCGGTGTGGTAATCGGCAGCGCGCCTATCGTCGGTGCCGTGGGTATACGACGATGCCGAGGCTGCCTTTACGCTCGCTTGGTTGTAATCGGGAGCGGGCGTGGCGGCAAACGGGTCGCGAGAATAGTCGCTCGACGTTTGACCGTAATCCTCGGTTTCGATGCGGCTGGCGCGAGGCTGTTTCCTCGGGCGGTTGGCGTATGCTGCGGTGTTGTCGTGAGCGGAGTCGTGTTCCTCGGCAGCCGCAAACAGGGGGTTTACCGGAATGTCGAGCGCCGGCATGCCGCCCGAGGTCTCGTCCAGATCTGCCGTCGCCCAGGAATCAAAGGCAAACTGGCGGTTGGAAAGATCATCCAGATCCATGACGGGCGGCTCGAGCTCGGGCTCGGGAGCCGTGTATGCCGACCGCTGCGGGGCAGCGTAGCGAATCGTGCTGTCTGCCGTGGGGCGCTGTGCCGCTGCAGCGAGAAACGCCGCCGTCTCGGACGGATCGCTAGCAGGACGGGGTGCGGGGGCGGCTTTACGCGTCGTCTGCATGATGGGACGGGTGGCAAAGTCGTCCGCGGGCACAGATGCCGGCGCGGGCGTGGCGGAAGGTGCGTGCTTTGCACTTGTTGGGCGAACCCCGCCGCCCATGAGCTCCTCGGCGGTCCAGGGGCGGTCGCTCATCACGTCGTCGAGGCTCAGCGCAAAAAGGCCCTCTTCGCCCTCGTCAAACGCGTGTTTCGCATGCCTGGCGCCAGAAGCGGTGCCTCCGCGGCCGTTGCGTGATGCGTTGCTCGACCCCATCTTGTCCCATCCTTTCGAAATGCTCACATTCATCGATTATATGGAACTTGCCTTGCGGCCGACTCTCGGATTCGCGCATTCCAGAACTCGCGCCCAAAAGGGGAGGGATGCGGGCGCGCTGACTATTTGTCGTCGGCCTCTGCCTTGGCCTCGTTGAGGTAGCTGTAGAAGCTGTACTTGGAGATGCCAAAGAACTCGCAGGCGCGTTCGCTCGACTTGGAGATGAGGAAGGCGCCGCGACGGTCGAGGTAGCCAATGGCGCGGATACGCTCGTCTTTGGTCATGAGCGCCGCGGGCTTGCCCACAAACTGTTCGCACTCGCGCAGCAGGTCTTCGAGCAGGTCGCCGATGTTTTTGGTAATGGGCTCGGGCTCGGTGTAGTCCGTGCCGCCGGTGCCGGTAAAGGCATCGAGCGAGCGCTCAAAAGCCTTCATGAGCGTAATGTCAAAGTTGATGCCCAAAATGCCGACGGGTTTGCCCTCATCGTTGCGGATAAAGATGGTCGAGGACTTGAGCAGCTTGCCATCAGCGGTTTTGGTGAGGTATGGCTCGCGGTCGTGCACGTCGGCGGTGCCCTCGTGCATGGACTCAAGCACAATATGGCTGGGGCCGTCACCCAACTTGCGTCCGCTGACGTGGCCGTTTTCGATCACTACGATGGAGCGGTCCACGTCATCGGTCTCCAGATCGTGGACGACGATTTCGCAGTTGGGGCCAAATTGGAGCGCCAGACCGTGTGCAAGGCGCTTGTAGAACTCAATCTGTGCGGGGGTCATGGGTGCCTTCCTAAAAATTAGTTTGGGCTCACTGTGCCATAAACCCCACTTGTTCGCAAATAACGAAAGCGTCGCTGCGTTATGTAACCGTTCGGCGGCGAAAAGGTACCGATTACGGCAACAAACAATTTGTTAGGTTTTCCATTCAAAAAGTGTGATAGAACAGTGATAACAAACTTTTTGTTTGGCATCCACATAAAAGTTCAGTCGCATGAATGGGAATGGGCTGAAACGCGTATGCGGGGGCCGGCAAGAGAGAACTTAAGGAGTTCACCGTATGGCCGATAAGATCCAGTGGGCGGGCAACACGATGCCCAAGAGCGACGACAAGCACTTGGGAATCATGAGCCTCGACCACGTGAAGAAGGCCCGCGCCTTCCACCAGTCGTTCCCCCAGTACACCGTCACTCCGCTTGCCCGCCTGGACGGCCAGGCCGCGCGCCTGGGCCTGTCCAACCTGTGCGTTAAGGACGAGAGCTATCGTTTTGGCCTCAACGCCTTTAAGGTTCTGGGCGGCTCGTTTGCCATGGCCAACTACATTGCCGACGAGACCGGCAAGGACGTTGCCGACTGCACCTTCGATTACCTGACCTCCGATCAGCTTGCCAAGGATTTTGGCCAGGCTACCTTCTTTACCGCCACCGACGGCAACCATGGCCGTGGCGTGGCATGGGCTGCCAACAAGCTGGGCCAGAAGGCCGTCGTGCACATGCCCAAGGGTTCCACCAATCCCCGCTTCGATAACATCGCCGCCGAGGGCGCCACGGTGACCATCGAAGAGGTCAACTACGACGAGTGCGTGCGCATGGCCGCCGCCGAGGCCGATGCCTGCGAGCGCGGCGTCATCGTCCAGGACACCGCCTGGGAGGGCTACGAGAAGATCCCGTCTTGGATCATGGAGGGCTACGGCACCATGGCTTCCGAGGCTGCCGAGCAGCTGCGCGAGATGGCCATCAACCGCCCGACGCACGTCTTTGTTCAGGCCGGTGTAGGCTCGCTGGCCGGCGCCGTGGTGGGCTACTTCACCAACCTGTATCCCGATAACCCGCCCACCTTCGTTGTGGTCGAGTGCGCTCCTGCCGCCTGCCTGTACAAGGGCGCTGCCGCCGGTGACGGCGACCCGCGCATCGTGGACGGCGACATGCCCTCCATCATGGCCGGCCTGTGCTGCGGCGAGCCCAACATCCTGGGCTGGGATATCCTGCGTAACCACGCCACCGCTTTCGTGTCCTGCCCCGACTGGGTCACCGCTCGCGGCATGCGCACCCTGGGCGCTCCCGAGAAGGGCGACCCGCGCGTCATCTCCGGCGAGTCCGGCGCAGTGACCACCGGCCTGGTCGAGACCCTCATGCTCGATCCCGAGTATGCCGAGCTCAAGGAGCTCATCGGCCTGGACAAGACGAGCTCCGTGCTCTGCTTCTCCACGGAAGGCGACACGGACCCCGACCAGTATCGCCGCATTGTTTGGGAAGGCGAATATCCGACCTGCTAATCGTTGGGCGGCGCAACGCGCCGCGCCAAATTCCTATTAGACCCCCTATGTCCTGCAGATGCATGAACCCGGGAGGCGGAGCGATACCTATTTGCTCCGTCGCGAGTTCCGCACGCAAAGGAAAGCACTTAATGTGCTTTCCGTCTTGCGCAGGACTGTCCGAGCAGCGGAGTAAATAGGTATCGCTCCGCCACCTCACAGGTAGATTCCTTCGTTTGAAAGGTTATGAACAATGGCTAAAGAACTCGATTTCGACGCTATCAAGGCTGCTGCTGAGTCCCATCGTGCTGATATGACTCGCTTCCTGCGCGCTATGATCTCTCACCCCTCTGAGTCTTGCGAGGAGGGCGAGGTTGTCGCTTGCATCAAGGCCGAGATGGAGAGCCTCGGCTATGACGAGGTCAAGGTCGACGGCCTGGGCAACGTCATGGGCTTTATGGGCGAGGGCGACAAGATCATCGCTATCGACTCCCACATCGACACCGTCGGCATCGGCAACATCGAGAACTGGGATGCCGATCCCTATGAGGGCTACGAGACCGACGAGATCATCTACGGCCGCGGCGGCTCCGACCAGGAGGGCGGCATGGCTTCTGCTACCTACGCTGCCAAGATGATGAAGGACATGGGCCTCATCCCCGAGGGCTACAAGATCATGGTCGTCGGCACCGTCCAGGAAGAGGACTGCGACGGCATGTGCTGGCAGTACATCTACAACAAGGACGGCATTAAGCCCGAGTTCGTCATTTCCACCGAGCCCACCGACGGCGGCATCTATCGCGGTCACCGCGGCCGCATGGAGATCCGCGTCGATGTTCACGGCACCTCCTGCCACGGTTCCGCTCCCGACCGCGGCGATAACGCCATCTACAAGATGGCCGACATCATCGCCGACGTCCGCGCCCTCAACAACAACGGCTGCGACGAGTCGACCGACATCAAGGGCCTCGTCAAGATGCTCGACCCCAAGTACAACCCCGAGCACTTCGAGGACGCCCGCTTCCTGGGCCGCGGCACCTGCACCGTCAGCCAGATCTTCTACACCAGCCCCAGCCGCTGCGCTGTCGCTGACTCCTGCGCCATCTCCATCGACCGCCGCATGACCGCCGGTGAGACCTGGGAGTCCTGCCTGGACGAGATCCGCAACCTGCCGGCCGCCAAGAAGTACGGCGACGACGTGAAGGTCTCCATGTACATGTACGACCGTCCGTCCTGGACCGGCGAGGTCTACGAGACCGAGGCTTACTTCCCCACGTGGATCAACAAGGAGACCGCTCCGCACGTCAAGGCCCTCGTCGACGCCCACAAGGCCATGTTCGGTGACGAGCGCATCGGCTGCGAGCCCAGCATGGACAAGCGCACCGGTCGTCCGCTGTGCGACAAGTGGACCTTCTCCACGAACTGCGTTTCCATCCAGGGCCGCTATGGCATCCCCTGCGTCGGCTTTGGCCCGGGTGCCGAGTCTCAGGCTCACGCTCCCAACGAGGTCACCTACAAGGACGACCTGGTCACCGCTGCCGCCATGTATGTGGCTGCCCTGAACCTCTACGATCCGAGCCAGGCCGATGGCGACGCCACCGTGTTCCGCGCCGGTCTGACCAACAACAAGATTGACTAGTCCCATTCCTCGATTTTGTTGAGCCGGGGACAGTTTATGCCCCCGGCACCTCCTGTTGACTTGGGGCCCGCGGTCGTTATCTCCCATGCTTCCTCAACGGTAGCGGGTCCTCGTCATAGCGCTCTGCATGTTCTAGCCACACGCGCATGCCGGAGCACATCTACTCATTGCGATCGTTTCATCTTTGGAAAGGATATTTACATGGACGCTAAGTTTACCGAGCTCGTCGAGCAGCTGAACGGCCTCGATTTTAAGGGTATGTACGGCAGCGACTTCCTGCACACCTGGGATAAGACCACCGATGAGCTCAAGGCTCTCTACATCGTCGCCGACGCCCTGCGCGAGCTGCGCGAGAACAACGTTTCGTCCAAGATTTTCGACTCTGGTCTGGCCGTCTCCCTGTTCCGCGACAATTCCACCCGCACGCGCTTCTCCTTCTCTAAGGCCGCCAACCTGCTCGGCCTTGAGCTGCAGGACCTGGACGAGAAGAAGTCCCAGATCGCTCACGGCGAGACCGTCCGCGAGACCGCTACCATGATCTCCTTCATGGCCGACGTCATTGGCATCCGCGACGACATGTACATCGGCAAGGGCGACGCCTACATGGCCGAGGTCTCCGAGTCCGTGCAGCAGGCTTACGAGGACGGCGTTCTTGATCACCGTCCCACGCTCATCTCCCTGCAGTCCGACTCCGATCACCCCACGCAGTCCTCTGCCGACATGCTCTACCTCATCAACGAGTTTGGCGGCCTCGAGAACCTCAAGGGCAAGAAGGTTGCCGTCACCTGGGCCTATTCGCCCTCTTACGGCAAGCCGCTGTCCTGCCCGCAGTCGCTGATCAGCCTGCTGCCCCGCTTTGGCATGGACGTCACCCTGGCCCACCCCGAGGGCTACGACCTCATGCCCGAGGTCGTCGAGCGCGCTAAGGGCTACGCCGCCGAGTCCGGCACCACCTTTAAGCAGGTCAACACCATGGCCGAGGCCTTCGAGGGCGCCGACATCGTGATCCCCAAGAGCTGGGCTCCGTTTGCCGCCATGGAGAAGCGTACCAACCTGTACGCCGAGGGCGACGACGCCGGCATCGCAGCGCTCGAGAAGGAGCTGCTCGCCCAGAACGCCACCCATCAGGACTGGTGCTCCACGACCGAGCTCATGGAGAAGACCGCCAACGGCCAGGACACCATCTTTATGCATCCGCTGCCCGCCGACATCTCCGGTGTCTCCTGCGAGCACGGCGAGGTCAACGCCGACGTCTTCGACATGCATCGTGTGGGCATGTACAAGGAGGCCAGCTACAAGCCGTACGCCATCGCAGCCATGATGTTCCTGCAGAAGGTTGCCGATCCCGCCGCTACCCTCAAGGCCCTCGACGAGCGCAACACCGCCCGTTGGTTCCAGGCCTAAAGCTGGGTTGAGAAATGGCTAAGCGTATTGTTGTCGCCCTGGGCGGAAACGCCCTCGGCGCCAACCTTCCCGAGCAGATGGAGGCCGTCAAGACGACTTCCAAGGCTATCGTTGACCTGATCGAGGAGGGCAACGAGGTCGTCGTCGTGCACGGCAACGGTCCCCAGGTGGGTATGATCGCCAACGCGATGGCAGAGCTCACGCGCTCTAACCCTCAGAAGTACATCCCCTGCCCGCTGTCCGTTTGCGGCGCCATGAGCCAGGGCTACATTGGCTATGACCTGCAAAATGCGCTGCGCGAGGAAATGCTCGACCGCAATATCGACAAGGGTGTCGCCACCGTGCTCACCCAGGTCGAGGTTGCGGCGGACGATCCGGCCTTTGCCGACCCGGTCAAGCCGATCGGTCCGTGGATGAGCGAGGCCGAGGCCAAGGAGCTGGAGGCCGACCGCGGCTACCAGTTCATCCACGACGAGAAGCAGGGCTTCCGTCGCGTGGTTGCCTCGCCCAAGCCCGTGAACATCGTCGAGCTCGACACCATTAAGTCGCTCGTCGAGTCCAGCCATGTGGTGATCTCCTGCGGCGGTGGCGGCATTCCCGTCACCAAGGCCCAGGGCAACCACCTTAAGGGCGCTGCCGCCGTCATCGATAAGGACTTTGCGGCCGAGAAGCTCGCCGAGCAGCTCGACGCCGATGCCCTGATTATCCTGACGGCCGTGGAGAAGGTTGCCATTGGCTTTGGTACCGACCACGAGCAGTGGCTCGACACGCTGACCGCGGCTGACGTAAAGCGTCTGTCCGAGGCCAACGAGTTCGGCCGCGGCTCCATGCTGCCCAAGGTCCAGGCCGCCTCGACGTTTGCCGAGAGCAAGCCGGGCCGCACGGCGCTCATCACGCTGCTCGAGAAGGCGCGTGACGGTCTTGCCGGCAAGACCGGTACCACGTTTACCGGCGACGCTGAGTAGGCATATCTGCACCATTGAGGAGGGTGCCCTGCGCCGCGGGGTGCCCTCCTTTGTGCTATGGAGAGCCAAGGGGCGTTCGCTGGAAAACGAGCGCGTGCCTGTTCCGACGGAGTGCGAGCTTGCTATGGTGGGTATAGCAACTATGGTGTCCAAGGTAGCCAGGGGAGGTTTGCGGAGATGAAACTCGGTTGCGTCATTATGGCCTCGGGCGAGGGCAAGCGGTTTGGCTCCAACAAGATGCTTGCCGATATCTATGGCGAGCCGCTGATTGCCCGGACTATCGATTCGGCTCCCCGGGGCTTTGACGTTGTGGTTTCGACGCGTTGGCCCGAGGTCGCCCAGATTTGCGAGGACAAGCATTGCCCGTGCGTGCTGCACGATGGCGAGCTGCGCAGCGAAAGCGTCCGTGCGGGCCTTTCGTGGGGAGTCGAGCGCAACTGGAAAGGTTGCCTCTTTTTGCCGGGCGACCAGCCGCTTGTGAGCGCGGATTCTTTTGAGGCTATGGTTCGTGCATTTGACGAGCGTGGCCGCAAGCATCCGGTGCGTCTTGCGTGCAACGGTGAGCCTTCGAGCCCGGTGCTCTTTCCGGCGGAACTGTTCGATGCACTTATGTGTCTTGAGGGCAAGGACGGCGGCGGTTCGATCCTCAAAGGTCGCGTCGACGTTGCGCTGGTCGAGGCGCGTGCGTACGAGTTGTGGGATGTCGATACCGCCAAGGGACAGCGGCGCATAACGGAGCATATCGCCGCCTGCTCGTATTTTGATCACGTGGCAAACTGCATCAATCAATAAGGAGCAATTATGATCATCATCAAAAACGGCGCGCTCGTGACGCCCCAGGGGCTTCGCCGCGCCGATCTTGCCATGGATGGCGATAAGATCGTGCGGATCGCCGCGGCGATTGAGCCGGCCGAGGGCGATACCGTCCAGGATGCCGCGGGCTGCTGGGTGTTCCCCGGCTTTATCGATGCCCACACGCACATGCAGTGCTGGACCGGCATGGATTGGACGGCCGATAGCTTTGAGACCGGTACGCGTGCGGCTGCCTGCGGCGGTACGACGACCATCGTGGACTACGCGACGGCCGATCGCGGCGTGACCATGCCCGATGCCTTGGCCGAGTGGCATCGCCGCGCCGACGGAACCTGCACGGCCAACTACGCCTTTCATATGGCACTCGCCGAGTGGAACGAGCGCAACCGCGCCGATCTCTCGGCCATGCGCGAGGCGGGCGTATCGTCGTTTAAGACCTACTTTGCCTACGACCATCTGCGCCTGGACGATGCCGAGACGCTCGAGGTGCTGGAGGAGCTCAAGCGTATTGGTGGCACACTGTGCGTGCATTGCGAGAACGGTACGCTGGTGAATGAGCTGCAGAAGCGCGTGTACGAGCAGGGGATTCATGGACCCGAGGGCCATGCACTCAGCCGCCCGGATGTGTGCGAGGCCGAGGCCGTGAGCCGTCTGCTATATCTGGCGCACCTGGCCGGCGACGCACCGGTCAACGTGGTGCACCTTTCGACCAAGCTGGGGCTTGAGGCTATCCGTGCCGCCAAGGCGCGCGGGCAGAAGAACATCTATGTCGAGACCTGCCCTCAGTATCTGATGCTCGACGACACCTGCTATCTGGAGCAGGGAGAGGACGGCTTTGCGGGTGCCAAGTATGTGATGAGTCCGCCGCTGCGCCATGCTGGCGACCGTGCGGCTCTGCGCGAGGCGCTTGTGTCCGGCGAGATCGATACGATTGCGACCGACCACTGCAGCTTTAACCTGCACGGGCAAAAGGACCGCGGGCGCGACGACTTCCGCGCGATTCCCAACGGCGGACCCGGTGTGGAGCATCGCCCCGTCGCGATCGCTACGAGCTTTGAGGGGCAGCTGGGCCCCGAGGATCTGTGCCGCCTGATGAGCGAGAACCCGGCGCGCGTCTTTGGCATGTATCCGCACAAGGGCTGTCTTGCCGAGGGCTCCGATGCCGACGTGTGCGTGTGGGATCCCAAGGCGCGCTGGACAATCAGTGCCGCGACGCAGCACCAGGCCGTGGACTACACGCCGCTCGAGGGCTTTGAGGCGCACGGCCGCGCCAAGGCCGTGTTTGTGAACGGCGTACTGGCTGCGCGCGACGGCGAGCCCACCGGAGCCCAGCCCGGCCGCTACGTCCCCCGCTAACGGGGGGGGGTGCCGGGCCCCCTCCGCAGTTGCGGTGAAATAGTTCCTGTTTAGCCGCCAAATAGGTCGTTTCAGGAACTATTCCACCGCAACTTATAGGCCTGCTGGGGCAGCGCCAGCTATTTGAGGCTGGTGGCGACGATGGGGCGGTCGAGAGCTGCCTCAAAGCGGTCGGCCATCGTGGGGTCGCTGAGCGTGTCGACTTGGTTGAGCATGGCGCGTGCGGTGCAGAGTCCCAGCGCCTGCATCTCGGCATTGAGCACCTGGGCGACGCACTCGGGCGTGGCGATGTCGGTGAGCTCGCAGCCGCAACGCTCGCAAAAGAGTTCGGGGCGGTGGACGGCTTCGTTGATGGGCTTGCCCAGCCCCGAGGCGCCGACGACCCAGACAACGTTTGCCGTGGCGGCGGGAATTGCCGGCTCCCAGGCGGCATGCGCCTTGAGCGGGAGTCGCTTGCTGCCATCTGCCTCGGCCAACACATAGTCAAAGCGCTGTGCCAGCTGGTCGAGCGGCTCGGCGGGGGCGGAGAGCTTGCCTGTCTCCGGGTCAAAAACACCTGCCTGACAGATGCTTCCGCGGACAAGTCCCGCGCATGCCTCGCAGGTGCAGCCGGGGGCATGTGCGGCGCCCGGCTTCCAAGGTGCGGCGTCCAGGCGACGACTCGACCCGTCCCATGGCACGCCGGCGACAGGAAACATATGCGTGGTGGTGCAGAGGAGCACGCGGCCACCAGCGCGCATAAGCTCAAGGCCCAGCGTCTTGAGCAATGTCGACTTGCCACCACTGCCGATAATCGCGGTAATGCCCGGCTCGATCCTGAGCGCCGAGGCAAGATTGCCGCTAACCGTTTCCATCTGTTCACCGCCGTATAATACTGTGATAATAAATAATCATCAGAGTAGCGGTCGAACCGCTTTTGCTCTGTTCAAACCGTAGCACAGGGAGGTGCCCCGGGAATGCTCGTTTATGTTCGCGGCGCCGGCGATATCGCCACGGGCGTCGCCGCTCGCTTGGTGCGCGCCGGCGTGTCGGTTGTCATGGCCGATATCGCGGTTCCCACGTGCATCCGTCGCACAATCAGTTTTTGCGAGGCCATTCGCCTGGGCGAGGTCCAGGTCGAGGGCATTCGCGCTCGCTTGGCGCAGACGCCGGCAGATGCGCTTGCAATTACCGAGGCCGGAGACGTCGCCGTCGTGGTAGACCCCCAGGCCAAGATGCTCGACGAACTGAAACCTGCTGCCGTGGTAGACGCGATTCTGGCCAAGCGCAATCTGGGTACCACGCGCGACATGGCTCCTGCTGTCATCGCGGTGGGGCCGGGCTTTACCGCGCCGGTTGATTGCGATGCCGTAGTCGAGACTATGCGCGGGCATTTTCTCGGCCGTGTCATTACCCAAGGTTCGCCCCAGCCCAACACGGGCGTGCCGGGCATTATCGCCGGCTATGGCAAGGAGCGCGTTATCCACAGCCCCGCTGCCGGTGTGTTTCGGTCCGATCATGCGATCGGCGATATCGTGAGCGCCGGAGACGTGATTGGCTACGCGGGCGATACGCCCATGGTCACGCAGATTGACGGCTGCTTGCGCGGCCTTTTGGCCGACGGCGTTCAGGTGACCGAGGGCTTTAAATGCGCCGATGTCGACCCGCGCGGCGATGCCAGCTATATCAACTATATTTCGGACAAGGCGACGTCGGTCGGCGGCGGCGTGCTCGAGGCGCTCGCTATGCTCACCGATGTCTTTAGAGGATAGAAGGCGGCAATGGAAAAGCTCGATGTTGTGAATGCGGCGCTTGCCGCCCTGCGTGCTGGCGAGACGTGCGAGCTCGTGGTCGTGGCCGGCACGGCAGGGTCATCGCCGCGCGGCGTGGGCGCCTGGATGGCTGTCTTTGCCGATGGCAGCCAAGCAGGTACCATCGGCGGCGGCAAGATCGAGCTCTTTGCGCTGAACGAGGCGCGTGAGCTGCTGGCCGCAGGGCAATCGCGTCTGGTCCGCTATACCATGGGCGGCGAGAACTCCGATACCGGCATGATCTGCGGCGGAGCCATCTGCCTGTGCTATCTGCACCTGGATGTATCGCAGGCGCCGTTGTTCCAGTCGATTGCCGACGTCTTGGCGTATCGACGCATCGGCGACTTCGTCATTGACTTTGAACCGTTTGTCGCAAACGCACTTGAGGGCGATGTGGCCGAGTACCATGGCGGGGCATCGCGCCATACCATTGCCGGCTGCCCCGAGCTTTCGCTGGTGGAGGAGGGGAGTAAGGTCGCCTACACCAACGCCGCCTCCGAGATTCCCCCGGCGCACATCGAGACGCTCTGCCCCGAGGGCCTGACCTACATCTTTGGCTGCGGCCACGTGGGCGCTGCGACGGCGCGGGTGCTCACGGCGGCGGGCTTTGCCGTTGTGGCGTGCGACGACCGCCCCGGCACGCTGACGCCCGAATGGGTGCCCGGCGTCTACGATCGTCGCCTGGTCGATTACAAGAACCTGAGTGAGCTGTGCCCCATCGGTCCGCGCGACCTGGTGGTCGTGGCCACGGCGGGTCACAAGTCCGATATCGACGTGGTGATTCAGGCCATGCGCGCCAAACCCGCCTATCTGGGCTGCTTGGGTTCGCGCCGCAAGACGGCATTTGTGCGCGCCCGCTTGGAGCAGGAGGGCTTTACGCAGGAGCAAATTGACGAGCTGCACCTGCCGATCGGAGTCGCCATCGAGGCGGAGGACCCCGAGGAGATCGCTATCTCCATTGCCGCCGAGATGATCCACCTGCGCCGCACCAAACTCGTTCCCCGCAAGCGCTAATCGCATCCCCATATATGAGTTGCGGTGAAATAGTTCCTAAATAAGCCTGACGGTCGGTCAGTCAGGAACTATTTCACCGCAACTGCTGTTTGACCCCGGGGGATGCAGGATTGCGGGTCAAAATGCTACCTGTGTCATATGCCCTATAATGTCCGACCGTTGAGCGGTATGGGGCCGCTGCTTAGGGTATGGGAGGCGCAAATGGCAGAGTCGGCAGCAGGGGATGCCCTGTTCGAGCGTACGGGAAAAGTTTCGTTTGTGCAGGTATTACCCCATGCGCTGCAGCATGTGCTGGCGGCATTCGCGGGTATCGTCACGCCCGCCATCATTATCGCGTCGGTCTGTGGCTTTACCCCTCAAGAGGAAGCCGCTGTCATCCAGGCGTCGCTCGTCCTCTCGGCGCTCGACATTTTTCTTCAACAGTTCCCCATAAAAGGTGTCGTCGGTTCGGGCCTGCCCATCGTGATGGGCGCGAGCTTCACCTTCGTGCCGGCGCTCAAGGCGGTCGGTCTTGAGCTCGGCTTTGAGGCCGTGCTGGGCGCCCAGGTAATCGGCGGCGCACTCGTCGTGCTCTTCGGCCTACTGTTCAGGCGCGTGAGCTTTCTGTTCCCGGCCCCGGTGCTTGGCACCGTCATCTTTGTCATTGGCCTGTCGTTATGCCCAGTGGCAGTTGCCTCCATGGCGGGCGGGGAGGGCGCTGCCGATTTTGGCAGTGTCACCAACTGGGCCGTCGCGCTCGTGACGTTTGTCGTCACCTTTATGGTCGGTAACTACGGCAAGGGCGCGCTTAGGCTGGGCAGCATCCTGGCCGGTATCTGCGCGGGCTTTGTTTTGGCGACGGTGCTGGGCATGGTCGATTTCTCGGCTATCGCGACCGCCAGCTGGTTTGCTCCGCCGACCCTGGGTGCCCATCGTCTGGTGTTCGACCCTGCCGCGTGCGCCGTTGTGGGCGTTGTCGCCATTGTCAACGCCGTGCAGGTTATGGGCGAGTTTGCCGCCGTGTCGTCCGCCGCGCTCGATACCCCTGCGACCGATAGCCAGATCTCGGGCGGTCTGATCGCCAACGGCCTGGTCGGTATGCTGTCGGGCTTTTTGGGCGGCGTCCCCACGGCAACCTTTGGCCAGAATGTGGGCATTATCGCCGAGAACAAGGTCGTCAACCGCATGGTCTTTACGCTTGCCGCCGCCATCTTGCTCATCGCGGGCCTGCTGCCCAAGTGCGCGGCAGTGCTCACGTCCATTCCGCAGCCGGTAATCGGCGGCGCCACGATCGGCGTGTTCGCGACCATCGGCATGAACGGTGTGGTCATGTTTGCCCGCCACGGCCTGCCTCAGCGCGATACCACGCTCATGGGTCTCTCCATCGCCTTTGGCACGGGCATTGAGCGCACGGCCGGCGCGCTTGCCGGCGCTGGATTCCCCGCCTGGGTCGGCACCGTCTTTGGCGGATCCTCCATTGCCGTCGCTGCGCTCGTTGCTGTGATCCTCAACCTGGTCCTCCCGCGCCAAAAATAACGCCCCATATATGAGTTGCGGTGGAATAGGGACTGTTTAAGCCTGTTAAGCCGCCAAACAGTCCCTATTTCACTGCAACTGCTTTTTGGGACCCATTTGTGCGGGGGAGTTGTGGAGTTGTGCAGGCAGACGAGGTTTTTCTGGAAATATGCACCCAATGCGCGTATAGTATCGATTGTTTTGTCGGCTCCTGCTGCGTCGAGTCCAAACCGCAAAATGCCATGAGCGGCGCGGATGCAGCCAGGAGGCACGAGGACAACCCATCGTGGCCACGCCCCGTGCTTAAAACCCCAAGAAGGAGTGAACAATGGCAGAAGAGAAGTATGTGCCGCGTCTGAAGACCAAGTACAACAACGAGGTCAAGCAGCAGCTTCAGGACAAGTTCCAGTACGAGAACGTCATGATGATCCCCAAGTTTGAGAAGATCGTCGTGAACATGGGTGTCGGCGAGGCCGCTACCGATTCCAAGGCCATCGACGGTGCCGTGCGCGACCTGCGCGCTATCACCGGCCAGCAGCCGATGATCACCCGTGCCCGCAAGTCCATCGCTACCTTCCGCCTGCGCGCTGGTATGCCGATCGGCTGCAAGGTTACCCTGCGTGGCGACCGTATGTGGGAGTTCTTCGATCGTCTGACCTCCGTCGCGATCCCCCGTATCCGCGACTTCCGCGGCATCTCCGCCAAGAGCTTCGACGGCCGTGGTAACTTCTCCATGGGCGTCACCGAGCAGCTCATCTTCCCCGAGATCGACTTCGATTCCGTCGATCACCAGCGTGGTATGGACATCACTTTCGTGACCACCGCCAACACCGATGAGGAGGCCAAGGCCCTTCTGGACGCCTTCGGTTTCCCGTTCAAGAAATAGGTTCACCTGCCCTATAAGCGCCGTTCCCACAAGGGGGCGGCGCTTAGGGCGAACAATAATACTCTATGTGAGGAGGATATAAGTGGCTAAGACATCGATGATCGTCAAGTGCAATCGCAAGCAGAAGTTCTCTACTCGTGAGTACACGCGCTGCCAGCGCTGCGGCCGTCCGCACTCTGTGTACCGCAAGTTCGGCCTGTGCCGTGTCTGCTTCCGCGAGCTTGCACTCAAGGGCGAGCTTCCCGGCGTTAAGAAGGCCAGCTGGTAAGTCACTACCAGCGTTTCAAGCATCCGTTTGGAACAGGGAAAACGCGCTAGTTAGGCTTTGCCGTTAAGGGCGGCGAAGAACCAAGAGCACGTGTTCATCAAGAACGAAGGAGAATCTGTATGAACCTTACAGACCCGATCGCAGATATGCTTACGCGCATCCGTAACGCTAACTCTGTGAACAAGGCCACGGTCTCCATGCCGAGCAGCAAGAAGCTCGTCGAGATCGCTCGTGTTCTGCACGAGGAGGGCTACATCGAGGGCTACGATGTCGAGGACACCGTTCCCCAGAAGACTCTGCACATCACGCTTAAGTATGGTCCCAAGAAGGCTAAGGTCATCAACGGCATCCGCCGCATTTCCAAGCCGGGCCTGCGTAAGTACACCGGCGTTGCCGACATGCCCCGCGTCCGCGGTGGCCTTGGTACCGCCATTATTTCCACCAGCCATGGCGTCATGACCGACCGCGATGCTCGCAAGCACAACGTCGGCGGCGAGATCATCGCTTACGTCTGGTAATTCGCTCGGTAGGTAGAAGGAAAGGAGATCACCGTGTCTCGTATCGGTAATAAGCCTGTCCAGATTCCCGCCGGAGTCGAAGTGGCAGTCAACGGCAACAACGTTGTCGTCAAGGGCCCCAAGGGCCAGCTCGAGCTCGATGTCTATGAGAAGCTCGCTATCAACGTCGAGGACAACGTCCTCACCGTTTCCCGTCCCGACGACGAGCGTGAGACCCGTGCCCGCCACGGCCTCACCCGCGCCCTCATCCACAACATGGTTGTTGGCGTTTCCGAGGGCTTCGAGAAGAAGCTCGAGCTCGCCGGCGTCGGTTACCGCGTGCAGCAGAAGGGCAAGAACCTCGAGTTCTCCCTGGGCTTCTCGCACCCCGTGATCGTCGAGGCTCCCGAGGGCATCACCTTCGAGGTTCCCGACAACACCCACGTGAACGTCAAGGGTATCAACAAGCAGCAGGTCGGCCAGATCGCCGCTGAGATCCGCGGCCATCGTCCTCCCGAGCCTTACAAGGGCAAGGGTATCCACTACGTTGGCGAGCACATCCGCCGCAAGCTGGGTAAGGCCGCCAAGTAGTCGTAACCGACTCACTCGCATAAGACCAGCACCCCGTCAGGTGCTGGCAAGATCAACCTTTTTAGGAGTTTACGTATGAACAAGCATAAGGCGAAGCTGGAAGGCCTCAAGCGTCGTCAGCGTCGTGTTCGCGGCAAGGTCTCGGGTACCGCCGAGCGTCCGCGTCTTCGCGTGACCCGTACTAACGCCAACATCTATGCCCAGATCATCGACGACAGCAAGGGCTCCAGCCTGACGCTCGTCTCCGCCTCGACCCTCGAGGCCGAGTTCAAGGGCACCCACACCTCGAACAAGGAGGCTGCGGAGAAGGTCGGTCAGCTCGTTGGCAAGCGCGCCATCGAGGCCGGCATCACCAAGGTCGCCTTCGATCGCGGTGGCCGTATCTACCATGGCCGCGTAAAGGCCCTCGCCGACGGTGCTCGTGCCGCCGGTCTCGAGTTCTAGGAGGTATGTAGCACATGGCTCGTAATCAGAAGCAGCAGCGCGAGGCCTCCGAGTTCGAGGAGCGCGTCGTTTACATCAACCGCGTGTCGAAGACCGTCAAGGGTGGTCGTCGCATGAGCCTCGTCGCTCTCGTCGTCGTTGGCGACGGCAAGGGCAACGTCGGCGTTGGCATGGGCAAGTCCGCTGAGGTGCCCCTGGCCATCTCCAAGGCGTCTCTCGATGCCAAGAAGAACATGTTCCACGTGCCGGTGACCGAAGAGGGCACCATCCCGCACGAGGTTCTCGGTCACTTTGGTGCCGGCCGCATCATCATCAAGCCCGCTGTCGAGGGTACCGGCGTTATCGCCGGCGGCGCTGTGCGTCCCCTCTTCGAGCTTGCTGGCATCAAGAACGTCCTGTCCAAGTCCCTCGGTACCGACAACGGCCTTAACATCATCAAGGCTGCCGTCGAGGGCCTCAAGGAGCTCTCCAGCCCTGAGGACGTCGCGGCTCGCCGTGGCCTGACGGTCTCCGAGATGTTCGTCGGTAAGGAGAACTAAGCATGGCTGACACCATCAAGATCAAGCAGGTCCGCAGCACCAACGGTTGCAAGCAGGACCAGGTCCGTACTGTCCGTGCCCTCGGTCTCCACAGGATCCGCGAGGTTCGCGAGATTGCTGACAACGAGTCCGTCCGCGGCATGATCTTCAAGGTCAAGCACCTTGTCGAGATTGTAGAGGAGTAGCAAATGCAGCTTCACGATCTTACTCCCGCGCCCGGTTCCACCAAGAACCGCAAGCGCGTCGGCCGTGGCAATTCTTCGGGTCACGGCACCACTTCTGGCCGCGGCCAGAAGGGCCAGGGTTCCCGCTCTGGCGGCACCAAGGGTGCCGGCTTCGAGGGTGGCCAGACTCCGCTGGCTATGCGTCTGCCCAAGCTTCCGGGCTTCCGCAACCCCCGTCGTATCGAGTACACCGCTGTCAACGTTGAGCGTCTCGAGCGTAAGTTCGAGGACGGCGCTGTAATCGACGGTGCCGCTCTTAAGGCTGCTCGCATCACCAAGAGCGAGTTCGAGCCCGTCAAGGTGCTCGGCAATGGTGAGCTCACCAAGAAGTTCACGGTCAAGGTCGACAAGGTCAGCGCTTCTGCGCAGGCCAAGATCGAGGCCGCCGGCGGAAAGGTCGAGCTGCCGTGCTAAATGGTCTTAAGAATGCTTTCCGCATCAAAGAACTGCGCGAAAAGATTCTTTTTACCATAGCTATGCTCGTCGTGTACCGCATTGGTGCGCACGTTCCTGTGCCCGGCATTCCCTTCCAGGGGATGCTGGGCCTTTTCTCGACCGGGAGCAACTCGGTCGCCGCAGGTGCTATGGCCCTCCTGAATCTTTTCTCTGGTGGCGCGTTGAGCTATGTCTCGGTGTTCTCTTTGGGCATCATGCCGTACATCACGAGCTCGATTATCCTCCAGATGCTCCAGGCCGTCGTGCCTTCCCTGCATGAGCTTGCCCGCGAGGGCGAGGTCGGTCAGACCAAGATTACGCAGTATTCGCGTTACCTCACCTTGGCTCTGGCCATCCTCAACTCCGTGGGTTACCTCTTCCTCTTTAAGAGCTTCGGCATTAGCTTCAACGGCGCCGGCGCTCCCGAGATCATCTTTGACCTCATGATCGTCGGTACGCTCACTGCGGGCGCCATGCTGATCATGTGGATTGGTGAGCTCATCACCCAGCGCGGTATCGGCAATGGCATGTCGCTTATCATCTTCGCGAACATCATGGCCGGTCTTCCGCAGGCGATCTTCTCCAGCACCGAGGGTAACGCCGGTGGCATCATCACCATGGTGATCATCTGCGCCATCATCCTGCTGGTTATCCCGCTGATCGTTTTCCTTGAGCGCGGCCAGCGCCGCATCCCGGTCTCCTACGCCAAGCGCGTCGTGGGCCGTCGCATGATGGGTGGCCAGACCACCTACCTGCCCATCAAGGTCAACACCGCGGGCGTCGTGCCGATTATCTTCGCTTCGGCACTGCTGTACTTCCCGGCCCAGATTGCCGTGTTCTTCCCCGGCATCGGCTGGATTCAGGCAGTTGCCTCCGCGCTTTCGACCGGTTGGCTCAACTGGGTGCTTAACGTTGTCCTCATCGTGTTCTTCGCGTACTTCTACACCTCCATGGTGTTCAACCCCGATGACACGGCCGACAACCTTAAGAAACAGGGCGGCTTTATTCCGGGCGTGCGTCCGGGTAGGGCTACCGCGGCCTACATCAAGAACGCGCTCAACAAGATCACGCTTCCCAGCGCTGTCTTTTTGGCGCTCATCGCCATCGTGCCTTCGATTATCTTCTCCTTTACGGGTAACCATCTGATCCAGGCATTTGGCGGCACGTCCATCCTCATCATGGTCGGCGTCGTGCTCGACACGGTCGATAAGCTCGAGGGCCAGATCAAGATGTATGATTACGATGGATTCTTTAAATAGGCTAGAGGAGGATTGCTCATGAACCTCGTATTGCTCGGAGCTCCGGGTGCCGGTAAGGGCACCGTCGCACAGGAGCTCGTCGCCGAGTTTGGCGTCGCTCACATTTCTACGGGCGACCTGCTGCGTGCTGCCGTCAAGGGTGGCACCGAGCTTGGTATTCAGGCTAAGAAGTACATGGACGCTGGCGAGCTCGTTCCCGACCAGCTCGTGATCGACCTTGTCAAGGAGCGCCTTGCCGCCGATGACGCCCAGCAGGGCTTCATCCTCGACGGCTTCCCGCGCAACACCGCCCAGGCTGTGACGCTCGATTCCGAGCTCTCCGCCATGGGTCGCGAGATCGATTGCGCCCTTCTGGTCGACGTGGCCCCCGAGGTCATCATCGACCGTCTGTCTTCGCGTCGCACCTGTCGCGCCTGCGGTTACACCGGCACTGCTGCCGATGCCACCTGCCCCAAGTGCGCCGGCGAGATGTATCAGCGCGACGACGACAAGCCCGAGACCATCAAGAACCGTCTCGACGTCTACGAGAAGTCCACGAGCCCGCTCGTCGACTACTATCGTGGCCAGGGTCTGCTCAAGTCGGTCAACGGTGACCAGGCTCGCGAGACCGTGTACGGGGATGTCAAAGAGGCTCTCGGTCTATGATCAAGATTAAGTCTGCAACGCAAATCGAGCAGATGAAGAAGGTAGGAGCGCTATCTAAGATGGCGCTCCGCCACGTTGGAGCCATGGTTCGCCCTGGTGTTTCGACCTTTGAGCTTGATCAGCTTGCGGAGCAGATTATCCGCATGCATGGTGGCACCCCGGCCTTTAAGGGTTACGGCGGGTTCCCCGGTACCATTTGCGCATCGATTAACGATGCCGTGGTGCACGGTATTCCCAATCCCGACATGATCCTGCGCGATGGCGATATCATCTCCATCGATACGGGTGCCGTTGTCGACGGTTGGGTCGGCGATAATGCTTGGACGTTTTTCGTCGGTACCCCCACGCCCGAGGCCAAGGCCCTGTGCGAGGTTACGCGCGATTGCCTTAAGGCTGCAATCGAGCAGGCTGTTCCCGGTAACCATATTGGGGACATTGGTTATGCTGTCCAGTCCCTCGCCGAGTCTCACGGCTATGGCGTGCTTCGCGATTATGTGGGGCACGGTATTGGCCATGTGATGCACGAGGACCCCAACGTTCCGAATTACGGAAAGAAGGGGAGGGGCGTTCGTCTCCAGGCTGGTATGGTCATTGCTATCGAGCCGATGGTCACGATGGGATCCAATCATGTGAGCACGGGCTCCGACGGTTGGATCGTCACGACCAACGACCACCTGCCCGCCGCGCACTATGAGAACACCGTCGCCATCACCGATGACGGCCCGGTGATTCTTACTACCGACGCGCAAGGTGCCTGGTGTTCCTTGCAAGGAGGCGAGATGTAGAGGCCGCGTTCAAATTCTCCGGCATTTACATTTCAAAGTAACTAGTTTCACTTAGTTGTGGAGCCATTACGAAGATATTACGATACGTGCACGCGTATTGTAGAATACTCAATCGCTGTCGTTTTCTAGAGAAAGATGATTGCTTGTGAAGAAGGAAGACGCAATTGAGCTCGAGGGTACGGTAAAGGAACCGCTACCCAACGCCATGTTTAAGGTTGAGCTCGAGAACGGTCATTCGGTTCTGTGCAACATTTCTGGCAAGATCCGAATGAATTACATCCGTATTCTCCCCGGTGACAGGGTTGTCGTGGAGCTTTCCCCGTACGACCTGACCCGCGGCCGCATCACCTATCGCTATAAATAGCGGCACGCATACACGCACTCCTTTTCCGACTGCAGGCTTAGCTCAACCTACGGTCGGATTGTGTGTGAAGACCAGCCATAGTTTTAAACGCCTGCGGCTGGGCGAGTAGATAGTAGGGAAGTAGTTTGAGCGCTACCGAAAGGAAGAACGATGAAGGTACGTCCTTCGGTCAAGAAGATGTGCGATAAGTGCAAAATCATTAGGCGCCATGGCAAGGTCCTCGTCATTTGCGAGAACCCCCGTCATAAGCAGCGTCAGGGTTAAGAGAGGAGACTACGTTGGCCCGTATTAATGGTGTCGACCTCCCGCGTGAGAAGCGCGTTGAGATCGGTCTGACCTACATTTACGGCATCGGCCGCACCACTGCGACGAAGATTTGCGTCGAGTGCAACGTTAACGTGGATACGCGCGTTAAGGACCTCACCGAGGATGAGGTTAACGCCATCCGCGATTATATCGACAAGAACCAGATCATGGTTGAGGGCGACCTCCGCCGTGAGCGCAACCAGAACGTCAAGCGCCTTATGGACATCGGCTGCAACCGCGGCCTTCGTCACCGCAAGGGCCTCCCGGTCCGCGGCCAGCGCACCCACACTAACGCTCGTACCCGCAAGGGCCCGAAGCGTCAGATCGGTGCTAAGAAGAAGAAATAAGGAGCGCTAGATAGATGGCTACTGCTAAGAAGAACGTTCGCGCTGCCCGTCTGAAGCGCGCGGACCGTAAGAACATTTCCGTGGGCCAGGCTCACATTCGTTCTACGTTCAACAACACGATCGTTTCGATCACCGATCCCCAGGGCAACGTCATTTCCTGGAAGTCGGCTGGCCAGGTGGGCTTCAAGGGCTCCCGTAAGTCCACGCCGTTCGCTGCCCAGATGGCTGCCGAGGCTGCTGCCAAGCAGGCCATGGAGCACGGTATGAAGAAGGTTTCCGTCTTCGTCAAGGGCCCCGGCTCCGGTCGTGAGACCGCCATCCGCTCCCTCCAGGCTGCTGGCCTCGAGGTCTCGAGCATCCAGGACAAGACCCCCATCCCGCACAACGGCTGCCGCCCCAAGAAGCGTCGCCGCGTGTAACTGAAAGGATCGTATCAATATGGCAATCGACAGGACTCCTGTTCTTAAGCGCTGCCGTCAGCTCGGGATCGATCCCGCTGAGCTCGGTTACAGCAGCAAGAAGGAATCTATCCGTCAGCCCAAGCGCCGTCGCAAGGAATCTGAGTACGGCATGCAGCTGCGCGAGAAGCAGAAGGTCAAGTTCATCTATGGCGTTCTGGAGAAGCAGTTCCACGGCTACTTCAACAAGGCCCGTAAGATGAACGGCGTCACCGGTGAGAACCTCATGATCATCCTTGAGTCTCGCCTCGACAACGTCGTCTTCCGTCTTGGCTTCGCCCGCACCCGCAAAGAGGCTCGTCAGTCCGTCCGTCACGGTCACTTCACCGTGAACGGCAAGCGCGTGGACATCCCGTCCTACCGCGTCAAGGCCGGCGACGTCGTCGCTGTCGGCGAGAAGTTCCGTGACCTCCTCCCCATCAAGGAGGCCCTGATTTCCTCCGAGCGTTTCGAGGTCCCTGGCTGGCTCGAGGTCGATATCGAGAAGCTGTCTGGTAACGTGCTCGCTCTGCCGACGCGTGAGCAGATCAGCGGTGATATCAACGAGCAGCTCATCGTCGAGCTCTACTCTAAGTAGTCCATCCGGGCTGCTGAGGCTGGAGGTAATACATGTCAGAATTCATTAGGCCTCAGGTTCAGGTCGAAGAGATTAACGAGACGTCTGCTCGTGTCTCCGTTGAGCCGCTCGAGCGTGGCTACGGCGATACGCTGGGTAACTCCCTTCGTCGCGTTCTTCTGTCCTCGCTCGAGGGTGCCGCCGTCGAGGCTATTCAGATCGATGGTGCGCAGCACGAGTTCATGACCATCCCTAACATGGTCGAGGATGTCACCGACATCGTCCTGAATGTCAAGGGTCTTGTCTTCAGGGCTCTCGGCACGACCGACGAGGCGACCGCCACTATTTCTGTTGACGGCCCCTGCGAGGTCACCGGTGCGGACTTCTTTATTCCGTCCGAGTTTGAGCTGGTCAACCCCGAGCAGCACATCGCTACGCTCACCGAGGGTGGCCATCTCACCATGAGCATGCGCATCGGCTATGGCCGCGGCTATGTCTCTGGCGAGGCTAACAAGCGCGACAACGATCCCATCGGTGTGATCCACGTCGACTCGCTGTACTCGCCGGTGTCCCGTTGCGCCAAGCTCGTTGAGGCTTGCCGTGTCGGTCAGCACACCGACTACGACCGCCTTGTCCTCGAGATCGAGACCAACGGCTCCATCGCTCCGCGCGACGCCGTGGTCCAGGCTGCCAATATCATCAACCAGCATATGGCTGCCTTTATGAACCTTGCCGAGACCCCCGAGGTCGAGGAGGAGGCTTCGATCTTCGCTCCCGAGGTCACCAACGACAACGCCGAGCTGGACAAGCAGATCGAGGATCTGGACCTTTCCGTCCGTTCCTACAACTGCCTTAAGCGCGCCAGCATTCACTCGGTCCGTCAGCTCGTTGAGTTCTCGGAGAACGATCTGCTCAACATCCGTAACTTCGGTGTTAAGTCGATCGAGGAAGTGAAGGACAAGCTAGAGTCCATGGGCCTGAGCCTGAAGGCTTAATGCTTCGCATATTTGAGGAGAAACTAGACCATGCGTCACAACGTTAAGAAGGGCCTGAAGCTCGGCACCGATGCGAGCCACACCAAGGCCATGAAGAAGAGCCTTGCTAAGGCCCTCTTCGAGAACGACCGCATCAAGACCACCGAGACCCGCGCTAAGGCGCTGCGTTCGGTCGTCGATCCGATCATCACCTGGGCCAAGAAGGGCGACCTGCACTCTCGTCGTCTGGCCATCGCCAAGCTCGGCGATAAGCAGCTCGTTGCCGAGATCTTCGACAAGGCTGCTCAGGGCATGTGGCAGGACCGCAACGGCGGTTACACCCGCATCATGAAGCTCGGTAACCGCAAGGGCGACAACGCTCCCATCGTTATCATGGAGCTCGTCACCGAGCCTTGCACGCCTAAGGCCAAGAAGGCTGCTCCGGCCCCCAAGAAGGCCGCTGCTCCCAAGAAGGTCGAGGCCGTCGAGGAGGCTCCTGCTGAGGAGACCGCTGAGTAGACAATCCGTCTGCATAGGCTATATTCGAGGGGTACGTTCGCGTACCCCTCTTTTTTTGTCGCAATACCGTTGATTGTTTGTTGGGAGCGTCCATGACCGCGCCGTCTGATTTCAATTCGATTCCAGAGCTCGATGCCACGCTCGTATTCCGTGTTGCCTATGATGGCTCGTCCTATAGCGGATTTGCAGAGCAGCCGGGTCAGACGACCGTTGCGGGCGAGTTGCGCCGCGCTATCGAGACGCTGCTGCGCCGCCCGATCGATCTGACGTGTGCGGGGCGTACCGATGCCGGCGTGCATGCGGTGGCTCAGTACATTAGCGTGCCCGTAACGGACGCTGAGCTTGCTCTGACGCGCCGTAGGTGGCTGAGGGCTATGGATGCCCTGTTGCCCAAAGATATCGCCATAAACGAGGTCTACAGGGCCCGTAAAGGCTTTTCTGCTCGCTTTGACGCGCGGTCCCGTACGTATACGTACCGTATTGCCGATCGCGATGCGCGCCCCGTGCTCTCGCGCGGCGCTGTGTGGTGGCATCGCTATCCCCTCGACGTCGATGCGATGGCGGCCGCCTGCCCTGCGCTTTTGGGCGAGCAGGACTTTAAGAGCTTTTGCAAGGTGGCATCTGCCGTGGGCAAGCCCACGCATCGCTGCGTGATGCGTGCCGAGTTTGGCCACGAGGTCGCTTTTGGCGAGGATATCCTGACCTTCACCATCGAGGGCAATGCGTTTTTGCACTCGATGGTGCGTACCATTGTAGGAACGCTCGTGGAGATTGGCATGCATCGTCGCGATCCCGAGTGGATGCGCGAGGTCATTGATGCCTGCGACCGTACCGCCGCGGGTCCCACGGCGCCTGCCTGCGGCCTTACGTTTATGGGTGTGGATTACGGCCCCGACGAGCTTGTCGTACTCGACTAGGGGAGTGCTCGGCGCGTCCGTACCTGACACATACTATGTGTGAGCTGCGCGTGTGCAACATCTGTTCTTGGCGTGCAACATGTTAGGCGGCTCGTTGCTTTTATAGCTCGGGTGTACCATGAACGACAGTTTGATTTGGCGCTATCGAGAGGATGGAAAACTTGGTTCGACGTGGTTCGCATCCGCGACTTTCGGTGATCCTTATTGTTGAGGGTTCGCCCAGCTATGCGATGCGTGCGCTCGAGAGCGTCCAGAACCAAGACCTCTATGATTTGCAGATTGTCATCGTATGCCGCGATGTTGCACCGGGTGTGCGCCATTCGCTCGAGGTTGCCGCCGGCAGAGATATTCACATCGATTTGATTGCCGTCGAGGATTCGGCGCGCGGAGCATGTCTCAAGACCGGTTTTGCCGCCTCGCGTGGATTGCAGATTGTTGCCATGAACGCCGACGAGTGGTTTGCCCCACAGTCCCTTTCCAAGATGGTCGATGTTGCGTGTGATGCTGCGGCAGACATGGTGATTCCCACGGCATCGCTCGACCGCTACGATGCTCATCGTGAGCGCCATTCGCGTGTACTGGATGCCACCTCTCTTGCGATCGATGACCGTGCTTCATTGGCGGCCGGTCTGTCTCAAATGATTTCCGGCGGCCTGATTGCCCAGACTCCCGGTGTGATGTACAGCCGCACGCTGTTCGAGACGTGTTTGTCGCGCGACCGTGCGTTTCGCTCGATTGGGTTTATGACATGCGCTCTTTCGCAGGCGCAATGCATATCCGGGTGCGGTGATGCCTGTTTCCATGCGGTGGCGCCACGGCTTACAGATGCTTTTGACCCCACATTGTTTGCTAAGCTTACCGATGACGCCCGGGCGCTCGACGAGCTTATTGATTCGCTGGCAGAGGCGAACGGTGACGCGCAGCTAAAGGTGGCGAGCCATATGTTTTACTTCGCCGGGCTGGTCGCCTGCATCGAAAATTTGTGCTTGAGCCCGCATGGGGTTTCTTCAATTGAGCGTTCCGCCCGCATGCGTGATATGCTCGAGGCATCTCGAACTCGTCAGATGGCTGCGGCACTCAAGGGCAACCATCGTGGACTCGGCTTGTTGTTTGGACCGATTGCCAGTGCCAAACCTACGCGTTGCGTGATGTATACGCATCTGGCCGCTTTTTTTAACCGGACGGGCGTCAAAACTGCTTAAGACGGCTATTTTCGAAACAATCTTGCATGGAATTGTTTCGAAATGCGTTCTTATTCACAAATACCCTCAAATAGCGCTAAACTATTCCATTACTGATTGATTGTCTCCGCCATCTATGGAGTGAGGTTTAGTATGGCTAAAAAACGCAATGGGCGCCAGGATGCCATCAGAGATATCGTGCGCAACAAGGATGTTCGCACGCAGCGCGTGCTGGTGGACGAGCTTCGTGCCATGGGGTTTGATTGCACGCAGGCGACCGTTTCGCGCGACATTGCCGATATGGGGCTGCGCAAGCTCCCCGAGGGTATCTATGTCCTGGCCGAGGACTTGCATCTGCAGCGTATGGTTTCCGAACTGGTAACGGGCGTTCTGCGCACCGACAACTTGGTTATGATCAAGGCTCAGCCCGGTACCGCTTCGGGCATTGCCGCTGCGGTCGATGCCGCCGAGCTGCCCGACGTGCTCGGTTCGCTCGCCGGTAACGACACCATCTTGGTTATCGCCCAGACCGCCGAGGACGGCGAGCGCCTGGAGGCCCTCATCAACAAGCTGAGCAACTCTCGTAAGTAGGCAAGGCGGCGCGTGAGGATAGCGCCGTACGAGCGCATATAGCGACTTTTATGGGGCGTCGACGATGGTCGGCGCCCTTTTTTATTGTCGCATCGTGTTGGGGCGCATGCGAGGTTCCTCGTGACAAAAAGGCGCCCGAGCAGCATTTGAACTGCTCGGGCGCCTTTGATTGGCTATGGCTGGGTGCCTACTGACCCGTAGAGGGATCGGGCGTGGGCGTAGGCGTAGGCGTAGGCGTTGGAGTGGGGGAGCCACCCTCGCCGCCGCCTTCGCCACCGCTACCGTCGCCGCCCGTCGAGCCGCCGGTCGTGCCGGTGCCACCGGTGGTTTCGCCGCCCGTGGTCTCGGTGGTCGTGGTGGTCGTCGTCGTGGTCTCTTTCTCGTCCTCTTCGTTCTCGTCCTTGGACTCTTCCTTCTTGGCGTTGTTGGTGCCGTAGAACTTCCAGACGTTGTTGTTCTTATACGTTGGGGCAGTGCCCGTCGGGAACTCCTCGCGGTCGGTGCCGGCAAGGACGGTGTTCATGAACTTCTTAAAGACGGGCAGGTTGGTGCTGTCGCCCAGCAGGTCCGTGCCGTACTTTTGGATGGGAATCTCACCTGCGGAGTAGCCGGTCCACAGGGCGCATGCCAGCTGCGGGGTATAGCCGCAGAACCACAGGTTGGTGGTGTTGTCGGTGGTACCCGTCTTGCCGGCATAGGGCTGGTTCACGCTCAGAGCGCCGGCGGCACCCGTGCCGCTGCCCTGCATGACTCCGGTCAGGACGTCGGTCACTGCCGCGGCCTCGCCGGCGGAGAGCACCTGCGAGGGGTTATCGGTGTGCTGGTACAGTACCGAGCCAGTGCGCGAATCAATCTCGGTGATGGCGATCGGCTGGCGATAGTAACCGCCGTTGGCAAACGTGGCATAGGCCGCGGCCATCTCGAGCGGCGAGATGGAGCCGGTACCGAGCGTCATGACGGGAACGTCCTCGATATTGTCCTTAGAAGGATCGATGCCGAGCTTTTTGACGAGCGACATGATCTTGTTATTGCCGATGGCCTCTGCAACCTGGATATAGCCGGTGTTGGAGGAGTATGCCGTAGCCTGCTTGAGCGTAATGGTGCCGTAGCTTTGGTTGGCGTAGTTTTGCACCTCGGTCGTGGTGCCCTTGGCTTTGAGCGGCGAGTTGCAGTTGAGGGTGACGTTGGGGTTCATGCCGTTTTGGATGGCAGTGGCCAGCGTAAAGGCCTTAAAAGTGGAGCCCACGGGACGCTTGGCCGTGGCGTGGTTCACGTGGTTCTCGTCGGCGTTATAGTCGTAGCCGCCCACCATACACTTGATGTAGCCGGTCTTGGGGTCGACGACGACCATGCCCATGTCCAGGCCGTCGAGCGAAAGCGTGTCGAGCTGGGCGCGCACGGCCTCCTCGGCAGTCTGCTGCATCGTGGGGTCGATGGTGGTCTTGACGGTTAGGCCGCCCTTAAACAGCACGTCGGTGGAGAACTCCTGCTCCAGCAGCTGCTTAACATAGGCGACAAAGTAGGGCTGCGAATACACGTCGACGCCGCTGCCCGAAATCTCGGTTACGTTGAGGGTGATGGGCTCTGCCTGCGCGGCGTCGTGCTCCTCCTGGGTGATGTGGCCCAGGCGCAGCATGTTGTCGAGAACCTTGTTGCGGCGAGACAGTGCCAGATCGGGATTGACCGTGGGGTCGTACTGCGAAGGCGAGTTGGGAAGGCCGATGAGCAGCGCGGCCTCGCTCAGGGTGAGGTCGGCGGCGCTTTTGGACAGGTAGGTCTCGGCTGCGGCCTCGATGCCGTAGGCACCGTGGCCGTAATAGATGGTGTTGAGGTACATCATGAGGATCTCGTCCTTGGAGTACATCTCCTCCATCTTGATGGCGATATAGGCCTCGCGCACCTTACGCTCGATGGTCGAATCGAACTGCTCCTCCTGCAGGATGGTGTTGCGTACCAGCTGCTGGGTGATGGTCGATGCGCCCTCGTGGCCACCGGAGACGGTTGCCACGGCGGCA
Source organism: Collinsella sp. (assembly GCA_022739635.1). Lineage (GTDB taxonomy): Bacteria > Actinomycetota > Coriobacteriia > Coriobacteriales > Coriobacteriaceae > Collinsella. The sequence goes on from JAIIUG010000005.1 coordinate 43,351, forward strand.
CGTGCGATACCCCACAGGTCGATGCCGCCATGCTCGTAGAAGCGCTCGTCCTCAACGTCGACGGTGCCCTGCAACACGTACGGAGAGACCTGATCTTTGGTGACGGACTTGCGGTTTTGCGTGTAGAAGCTCGCGATCTTGTTGCCGTTGCAATCGACGATCTCGGTGGGTTCGCTCACCAGATAGGCGTTGGCGTCGGTATAGTCGGGCAGATCGGACAGCCAGCGATTGACGTTGCCGATCATGCCGATGCCAAACGCTACGCCCGCGATGAGCAAAAAGCCCAAGAACGAGAGCAGGATCATGGGCAGGGCATGCGTCTTGGAACGACTGCGTCCCTGTCGTTGGCGAGGACCCATATATTGACCTCCAGGTATGTCGTGCCGGGCGGCGGGTGCGCCGCTGGGGCAGGATGGACATAAGTTATTACACGATAAACCAAACGAGGCGCGCGAGGCCTCGTGTATGCTGGATGACGGCATTTTTCAGAGTGAATGCATACCTTGTTGGTAAGGAGTTTGCCGATGGCGATTCGGGCGATGGGGCCGAGCGGACAATGCGATAACGAGCCGGGGGCTGCCGAGGTGGCGCTGCCCGAGCTGCTGGCACCTGCCGGCGGACTCGATCAGATGCTCGCGGCGATTGCAGCGGGCGCCGATGCCATCTATGCGGGCCTGGGCGGGTTTAACGCCCGCGTGAGCGCACACGGCTTTACCGACGACGAGTTTTTGCGCGGCTGCGCCGTGGCGCATGCGCACGGCGTGCGTGTATACGTGACGCTCAACGTGTTTGTGTTCGATGACGAGTTGGCCGACGCGGTGGCGCTGGGGGCGCACGCGCATGAGTTGGGTGCCGATGCCTTGATCGTGGCGGATGCCGGTCTGGCCTGCGCGTTGCGCGCGGCGATTCCCGGGGTCGAGATTCACCTGTCCACGCAGGCGGGCGTCCATGGCGAAGGCGCCGTGCGCCTGGCTGCCGACGAGCTCGGGGTCGAGCGCGTGACGACCGCCCGCGAGTTGGCGGTCGACGAGATTGCCGCCCTGTGTGCTACCGGCGTGCCTATCGAGGTGTTCTGCCACGGCGCGATTTGCATTGGATATTCGGGGGCCTGCGAGTTTTCGGCCTTGCGGCGTGGACGATCGGCGATGCGCGGCGACTGTACGCAGCCGTGTCGCTTGGCGTACGACCTGGTGAACGAGGCGGGGGAGAGCGTCGTTTCCGTGGAGGGCGATCGTCTGCTGTGCCCGCGCGACTATCTGGGCATTGCGCACCTGCCCGAGCTTGTTGGGGCCGGGGTGGCGTCGCTCAAGATCGAGGGACGCATGAAAAATCCCGACTACGTGTTCAACGTGGTGCGGGTGTGGCGTCGTGCACTCGATATGCTGCGCGATGGCGCGTGGGATGCCGCTGCCGTGTCGGCGCTCGAGCGCGAGCTTGGCAGGTCGTTCAACCGCGGGTTTACCGATGCGTATCTGCGGGGGCGATCGGGTGCTGAGCTCATGAGCTTTGAGCGTGCGATTAACCAGGGCGTACGCGTGGGCCACTTGGTGACGGTGGGTCACGAAGAGGTGACCGTCGAGCTCGATGCCGCCGTGGCCGCGGGTGACACACTCGAGATCCGGTTCTATCCGGGTGCCGATGCACGCCCCGATGTGCCCAAGCGCTGGCCCCAGGTGCCCTGCCCGGTGGATGCCGCAGCGGGGGAGCGCGTTGTCGTGCACTGCAAGCGCAAGGTCGATGCGGGCTGCGAGGTGTACCTGATTCGCAGCGCCGGCGTGTTGGAGCAGACGGCGACGGCGCTGGAGCACATGCAGGTCGAGGCGGACGCGGTCGTACCCGTTGCACGAGCCGTTGAGATACTGCCCTTTGAGGGCGCCGTGGCTGTTGGCGACGTGCCCGAGGCGGTGTTGGCGGAGCCGACGGAAAAGGGGGCTTCCGCTCGCATGGTCTTTGCCTGGCAGCTGATGGATGCCGACCCGTGTGGCGAGCGCGATCTGTCCCATGCGACCGTGGTGCTCGACGAGGTCTGCCGCGCAGCCGATGCCTCGCGTACCCGCTCGCTTATGTGGCGTGCCGGGCGCGTCGTCTGCCGTAATCTGGGACAGGTGGCGATGGCGCGTGAGCTGGGCGTGGCGTTTGACGTTGCGGCACCGGTGTTTTGCGCGAACCGGGTTACGCTTGCCTGGCTACGCGGGCTCGGCGCGGGCCGTGTGTATTTGCCGGCCGAGCTTGTCGCCGACGACGCGGAGCGTGTTGCCGAGCTTGCCGCTTGCCCCGGTGTCTTGGGGCCTGTCGACGCCGACCGTCCCGAGCTCATGGTGTGCGAGCACTGCTTGCTGACTGTCGAGGGCGCCTGCGCCACGGATGCGACGGGGCAGGTCCGTTGCCGTGACTGCTCGCGCCGTCAGCAGACGCGCTTTTTGGTCGAACGTGACGGCACGCGTTTGCCGGTCGTTATCGACGCGTGCGGCAGGACGAGGATTTTCCTGTCGTAGGTGTTTGGCCGCGCCGTTTTGGTTATTATTAGTGGGTTTATGAACTTCGAGCACCGCCGTATCCGGTGAGGGTGCTATAGCAAAAGGAGGATACCCAATGCTGTCTGTTGACGAGCAAATGCGTATCATCACCTCGGGCGCAGCACAGATCGTCCCCGAGGCCGACCTTCGCAAGAAGCTTGAGAAGGGCGAGCCCCTCAACATCAAGCTCGGCGTCGATCCCACCAGCCCCGACCTGCACCTGGGCCATGCCGTGCCCCTGCGCAAGATGCGTCAGTTCCAGGACCTGGGCCACAAGGTCACCCTCATCATCGGTAACGGCACCGCACTGATCGGCGATCCTTCGGGCAAGAACTCCACCCGCCCGCAGCTTTCGCAGGAGCAGATCGAGGCCAACGCCGAGACCTACGTGAGCCAGGCCATGAAGATCCTGGATCCCGAGAAGACCACCATCGTGCACAACGGCGACTGGATCCTGTCGATGGATCTGGCCGGCCTGCTGCAGGTGTGCTCCAAGTTCACCGTCGCCCGCATCCTCGAGCGCGACGACTTTACCAAGCGCTACCAGTCCCAGACGCCGATCGCCCTGCACGAGTTCCTGTACCCCGTGATGCAGGCCTTCGACTCCGTTCAGATCAAGGCCGACGTGGAGATGGGCGGTACCGACCAGCTCTTCAACCTGCTCGCTGGTCGCGAGCTCATGGAGAAGATGGGCATGGAGCCGCAGATCGCGCTTACCATGCCGCTGCTCGAGGGCACCGATGGCGTACGCAAGATGTCCAAGTCATACGGCAACTACATCGGCCTGACCGATGCTCCCAAGGATATGTTCGGCAAGACCATGTCCATCCCCGACGAGATGATCGGCAAGTACTATCGTCTGGCCAGCTCGCTC
>JAIIUG010000074.1:0-10265 GCA_022739635.1 Collinsella sp.
TCGACTGCGATATGTCGCTCGCCGAGGTCGCGACGAGATGGTGTTGCGTCTGCCCCGCTTGGTGCTTCTAGCTCAAATTTGATCTGATGTAAGGCCCGTGCAATCCTGCATGGGCCTTCCTTTTGGCAATTGCTCGACCGATTCGTGGCTTGAAACACATATTATCGAGTTAAGGAGACATGGGGTCACACAGCGGCTCTCAGAGCGCCTGCCGCACTCCCCCGCCATTACCTCTGCGGCGTCATCGTATAGAGCCCATCCTGTTTGGCGTTTCGTTGCAACAGCCCACTTGTCCATCGATCAGGTGAACTACTGGAATAAATACAGCGACACGCTTGTACGTTACAGTCGCTATATCTATGTAAATCGCCGCGATAAATACAGCCCTTACTCGGCTGTATACCAGCTACGCGTATGTAGATTCATATCGCGTTAATAAATCAGCTCAAGCGCGTGCAAAACGCACAAGTAACCGTAAAAGGCGATTATCTCGCAGGTAGATTTTTGGCACCCTGTTGCTTACTGAAAATTAAGCAATTGCTTAAAACAAAAAAGGTCAGACACTAGGTGCCTGACCTGCAAACTTCTGGTCGGGACGACTGGATTCGAACCAGCGACCCCTTGACCCCCAGTCAAGTGCGCTACCAAGCTGCGCCACGTCCCGAAGCTTTTGTTTGTTGCCCTGCTCTCGCTCGCAACAGGGAGTATATTAACCCGAAACTTTGTACTTGCGCAAGAACTTTTTTATAAATTTTGAAGCAAGTCCAAAATTGCATCTGCAAGCTGGGGTTTTGTTAGCACGGGAAGTTCTTGCGTGCCAGTTGCGCTTACGATCCAGGCCTTGTTGGTGTCGGTCCCAAAGCCCGAATCGGCGCGCGAGACATCGTTGGCGATAATGGCATCGCAGCCCTTGCGGGTCAATTTACGCTCGGCGTACTCGACGACGTTGTCGGTCTCGGCCGCAAAGCCGATTACGCGGCGATCACCCTTTTGGCGTGAGAGCTCGGCCAAGATGTCAACGGTCTCGACGAGCTCGATTCGATCCAGGCGCTCGTTGGCCTTTTTGAGTTTATGGTCCGCCGGGGCCGCAGGCGTGTAGTCGGCGACGGCGGCGGCGCAAATGGCCGCATCGGCCGTCTGGAAGGCGCTCAGCGCAGCCTGGAACATTTCTGCGGCGGTCTGTACGCGCACGCACTCCACACCGCGGGGAACGTCAAGCGATGTCGGTCCCAGCACAAGCGTGACGGAGGCACCGCGGCGTGCGGCCTCCCCCGCCAGAGCGATACCCATCTTGCCCGACGACCGGTTGCCGATAAAACGCACGGGGTCAATCGGCTCGTGCGTGGGGCCGGCGGTGATCACGATGCGCGTGTCCGCAAAGTCTTGAGGTATCGGGTTGAGCACCTCGCAGACGGCCTCGACGATGTCCTCGGGCTCGCTCATGCGTCCCGTGTCCACATCGCCGCAGGCAAGGTAGCCGCTACCCGGACCCACAACGTGGACACCGCGATCGCGCAGCGTGGCCATGTTGGCCTGCGTGGCCGGCGCCTTCCACATGCCATTGTTCATGGCCGGCGCGATCACGATGGGGCGCGGCGTGGCAAGCAGCGTGGTGGAGATGAGGTCGTCGGCGATTCCGTTGGCCATCTTGGCGATGATATTGGCCGTCGCGGGCGCAACGACCACCAAGTCAGGCTCCTGCGCCAGCGAGATATGGTGGATGGGGTCGGAGGGGTCGTCGAACAGGCCCACAGCGACCGGCTCGCCCGTAAGCGCGCGGAAGGTGAGCGGCCCCACAAACTCCGTGGCATGCTCGCTCATGACGACCTTGACGCGGGCGCCGCGCTTTTGCAGCAGGCGCACGATATTGCACGACTTATAGGCGGCGATCCCGCCGGTAATGCCCAGCAGGATCGTTTTTCCCTCAAGTTGCATTGAATTGTTGGGTGCCGCCATCGTTTAAGCTTCCTTGCTGGGGAGCACGAGCAGGCGGTGGCAGTACGGGCAGTGCGTAATCTCACTGCCGTCGTGGTTGAGGTCGCTCATGGACGATGCTTGCAGCGCGGTGTGGCAGACCGTAGGGATGTTGCCCTGGATGGTCTCGACGGCCAGGCCGCGGAACTGCTTGAGCAGGCGCTCATAATCGGTGAGCACGTCGGTCGGCAGCGTAGCGGCAAGGGCGGTGCGCTCCTTGGTGGCGGCGTCAATCTGGGCCTGCAGGTCGGCGGCCTTGGCGCGGGCGGCCTTGGTATCGGCCTTCACACCCTCCTCGAACTTGGCGATGATGGCCTGCGCGCGAGCCTCGCGGTCGAGCGCCTCCTTATGGGCGACGACGACATCCTTGCGGGTGTGCTCGATCTTGTCCAGACGCTTTGCCAGGGTGGCGAGTTCATTCTCCAGGTCCTGAACCTCGCGGTAGTCGGAACCATCGACGTGACGCTTCTTGGCAGCCTCGATGGCGTTGTTGGTCTGAATCTCGGTGGTGTTGAGATCGTCGAGCTCAATGTCCAGATCCTTGCGCTGAGCGTAGAGCTTGGTCATCTCGGACTTGAGCTTCACATAGGTCTTGCGTTTGGAAGCGAGCTCCTTGAGCTCCGGCATATTGGCAAGTTCGCTCTTGTTGCGGGCGAGCTCCAAATCGATCTGTTGCAGCTTGAGTAGCGTAGCGCCGGCGCTCATAAGTTCTCTCCTTTTGTCACAGTCCACCATTGGCAAGGGTTCAGTATTTTAATCGTATGACGGGGGTCGACCCCGGCGTCAACTGCAGAGTTCATCAAGATATCCACGAACGGCTCTTCGGAGCGGTCGTGGCCGAGTAGTATCACGCCCAGGCCACGCAAGGCAAGGTCCTGCGCCACGTGGTAGCCAGCTTCTCCAGTCACAATAACATCTGCGCCTGCGGCGATGGCAAGCTCACCAAAATCGCCGAGGGAGCCGCCCAGAATGGCAACGGTGCGGCACGGGTGCTCGGCTTTGCCCCATACGCGCGGGTCACTGCCATAGGTCGTGGCGGCACGATTGGCGAGATCGCGCAGGTTGCAGGCGTCATGGAGGGTCGCAAGTGCGCCCAGACCGGTGAGCTCAGGCTCGTCCACATGCTCCAGCGAGCTCATGGGCTCTGCGCCCAGCAAATCGCTCAGGCGAACGCGCGCTTCGTGCGAGCGGTCCAGGTTGGTGTGAAGCGAGATGATGCTCACGCCGCAACGAGCCGCTTCGTACAGCGCAGCGCTGCACTGGGGACGTGCGGAATCGGCCGGACAAAAGGCCTCGGGCGCCTTGATATAGATGGGATGATGCGTCAGCAGGACGTTGGCGCCGGCCTCGAGAGCGCGGCGCACGTTGGCCTCGGTCGCGTCGAGTGCGCAGGCAATACCGGTGATCTTTGCAGCGGGATCTCCCACAGATAGCCCTACATGATCCCATCCCTCTGCGTCCGCCTTGGGGTAGCGTGCCAGCAGCGCATGTTCAAGCTCGGAGACAATCATGCGGCACCTACGATCGAGAGCAGCGCACTTGCAAAGTCGTCCAGATCGCTCGGATCCACGCGGTCATCAAAAGAGATGCGCAGTGCGCCCAGTGCCTGCTCGCGACCAATGCCCATGGCGCTGAGCACGTGGCTCGGGTCCATGTTGCCGCTCGAGCAAGCCGATCCGGCCGAAACCTCAAAGCCGGCGGCATCGAGCTTGATGATGAGCTCCTCGGAGTCCATGCCGTCGACGTAGATTGAAACCATACCTGGCAGACGATCGGCCTGCGCGTAGTCGCCCATCGTGGCGTGAATGCGAGGATGGGCCGTAAGCGTGGCGTAGAGCTTATCGGACAAGGTCTGCAGTTCCGCGCGCTCCTGGGCCACGTGGGGCGCCAGCGTACTGGCGGCAGCGGCAAAAGCCAACTGCGTGCGCAGATCCTGCGTACCGGCGCGACGGCCGGCCTCCTGTCCACCGCCAAAGATGCGGGGGCGCAGCGGCGTGCGGGTCTTTACGTAGAGCGCGCCGGATGCCACGGGGCCGCCAATCTTGTGGGCGGCAACGGACATGGCGTCGACGCCCAGCTCGGCGGCATCGAGCGGAATGTGCAGATAGCCCTGGATGGCATCGGTATGGAACAGGGCGCCCACGGTATGCGCGGCGGCGGCAAGCTCGCGGATGGGCTGCACCACACCGGTCTCGTTGTTGGCGACCATAATGCTCACGAGCGCTACGTCGTCGCCCAACAGCTCGACAAGCGCGGCAGGCTCAATGTAGCCCGCGCGGTAGGGCTGCACCAGGTCGACGGTAAAGCCGGCGGCACGCAGCAGCGGTAGGTTGTCCAGAATCGAATCGTGCTCGATGGCCGAAACGATGACACGATCGCGCTTGCGATCGCGCTGACGAGCGCCCTCGGCAAGACCGAGCAGCGCCAGCTGGTTAGCCTCGGTGCCGCCGTTGGTAAGGATGATCTCGGACGGGCGAACGCGTACGCCAAAGCTACGGGCGATCTCGCGACGGGCGACTTCCAGGCGTGCGGCGGCCTTGCGGCCGAGCGAGTGCAGCGAGTTGGGGTTGACGCCGGCAAGCTCGCTGTCGTCATACTCGCGCTGCGCAAGGAGCGCCTCGGCGCGCATGGGCGTCGAGGCGGCATAGTCAAGATTCACGGGTATGCGGTTTTGACCTGCGGTCATAAGGGTTTATGCCTCCTGTGCGGCCTCGTTGCCCAGCTTCTGCAGCAGCGCAACCTCGGCGGCGGGATCTTCGGACTTAAATACGGCAGAGCCGGCTACGAGCACGTTGGCGCCGGCCTTGACGACCTCGGCGATGTTCTTGGAAGAGATACCGCCATCGACCTCGATCAGGGGCGAAACGCCGTGGCGCTCACACATGGCCGTAAGCTCGTGCAGTTTGGCAATAGTACCAGGGATAAAGCTCTGGCCGCCAAAGCCGGGGTTCACGCTCATGAGCAGCACCATGTCGACAACGTCGATGATGCTCTCGAGTACGCACACGGGGGTAGCGGGGTTGAGCACTACGCCGGCCTTGACGCCGCGCTGCTGCAGATGGGTAAGCGTGCGGTGCAGGTGCGTGGAGGCCTCGTAATGCACGGTGATCATATCGGCACCGGCGTCGGCGTACCAATCGACCGTCTCGTCGGGGTTCGACACCATGAGGTGCGCGTCGACCGGTACGTCGGTGGAGCGCTTGACGGCCTTGAGGATATCGACGCCAAAGGTGAGGTTGCCGGTAAAATGACCGTCCATAACGTCAAAGTGCACGTAGTCGGCGCCGGCGATCTTGTCGAGCTCGCCCTTGAGGTTGGCCATGTCGGCTGAGAGGACGGACGGAGCGATTTTGATGGAACCCATGGTAGAAGCCTTTCTGCGCTAGTCGGTGAGTCCGTAGAACTCTTGGGAGGGTATGCGATCGGTAAGAATCTCGAGCGCCCTATCCAAAGTAACACCGTTGTAGAGCGTTTGCTCCACGGCAAAGGTGAGCGGAATGTCTACGCCCAGTGAACGGGCGAGCTCGCTGACGCTGCGGGCCGCGACGGCACCCTCGACCACCATATGCGTGCGTGCCTGGTACTCTTCGAGCGACACGCCATGAGCGAACTCGTAGCCAAAGGTGCGGTTGCGCGAATGCTCGGAGGTGCAGGTGGCGATAAGGTCGCCCATGCCGGCAAGCCCCATGCAGGTCATGGCCTGGCCGCCGCGGGCGTGCACTAGGCGGCTGATCTCGGCTAGGCCGCGCGTCATGATGAGGGCGAGCGTGTTGTCGCCCGCGCCCGAACCGGCGGAGATGCCGCACACGATGGCGATGACGTTTTTCATAGCGCCGCAGACCTCGACGCCCGTCATGTCCTGCGACAGGTAGATGCGGAAGGCCGTGGACAGCAGGAGCTCCTTAAAGGTCTCCCCTACCCGCGTATCTTCGCTGGCGATGACGGCGGCCGAAAGTCCGCCGCGGCAGATCTCCTCGGCATGGTTGGGGCCCGAGAGGGCCGCCACACGCCGCTCGTTGCCGATTTCGCTGGCAATGACCTCACTCATGAGCAGGCCGGACTCGGGCTCAATGCCCTTGGTAAGGCAGAGTACCGGGGTGTCGGCGGCGATGAAGGGCGCCGCCTGATGACATACGCTTCGCAGGTGTGTGGAGGGCACGGCAAAGATGATGGCGTCGGCGTCGTCGAGCGCCTGCGCCAGGTCCGTGGTGGCGACGACGTTGCCGGGCAGCTCGTAGTCCACCAGATACCTAGGGTTGCAGTGCTCGCCATTGATGCCGGCGGCCGTCTGCTCACTATGGGCCCACATGGTCACGCGCTCGGCTCGCGCGGCGGCAAGGCCAGCGACGGCGGTTCCCCAGGAGCCGGAGCCAATCAGCGCAACATTCATGACTCTCTCCTACTTATCGTCGGGCTCGGTGACGCGCTTGGTAAACGAAAGCTTGGACTCCTTACCGGTCATGAGCTTTTGGATATTTGAGCGATGGGCCCACACCACGGTGATGCCGATCATCGCCATGCAGAACTTGAGGCCCAGGCTGCCGTACGGAAAGACCGCGCAAACGGCGATGGGAAGACCGATGGCCGCGGCAAGCGAGCCCACCGACACAAACTTGGTGATGGCGACGGCCACGATAAACATGCCCAGCAGCGAAAGTCCGATGGGCCAGTACCAGGCGAGGATGACGCCCAGACCAACGGCGATACCCTTGCCGCCATGGAAGTTGAGGTAGGGCGAGAAGATGTGGCCCCACACCGCTGCTAGGCAAATGACACCGAGCATCCAGTCGCCGGGGGCTCCAGGTGCCATGATGCTCACAGGGAAGCCATAGCCCACGCCCGCGATGAGCGGACGCGCGATCATGACGCAGATGGCGCCCTTAAGGCAGTCGAGCAGCAGCGTGAGCGCGGCCACCTTGGGGCCGGCCACACGCAGGGCGTTAGTGGTGCCGATGTTGCCGGAGCCCGCCTTGCGAATGTCGGTATGGTTGAACACGCGGCCCAGGATCAGGCCAAACGGAATCGCTCCGATAAAGAACGAGACCACGGCGCAGATGGCGGTCAGCAGAATCGGATTATGCATCCTTTTGCTCCTTCTTCCTAAAGAAGAGTCGAATGGGCGTACCGGCAAAATCGAAGGTCGAGCGCATGCGGTTCTCCACGTAACGCTGGTAGGTGTCGTTGACCAGGTCGCTGTGGTTGACGAAGAACGTGAACGTCGGCGGGTTGACGCCCGTCTGGGTCACGTAGTGCATGCGCAGGCGGCGCTTGCCGTCTACCACGGTGTGGCCAAACTCGCGCAGGTCGGTGAGGAACGTGTTGAGGCGCGAGGTGCTGATCTTCTGCGAGCGCGTCTTTTCGGCGGCGTCGACCATCGCCCAGATCTTCTCAACGCTGCGGCCGGTCAGGGCCGAGATGCGCAAGTACTGGGCCCAGGGAGCCATGACGCCCAGACGGCGGTCGACGGTCTCCATGCAGGCCTCGCGCTTGCGGTCGTCGTCGAGCAGGTCCCACTTGTTGAGCAGCACAACGATGGCGCAGCCACGCTCGATGGCAAGGCCCATGACCTTCTGATCCTGCTCGGTGACGCCCACGGAGGCGTCGACGACGAGCAGCGCCACGTCGGCGCGGTCGATGGCGCGCAGGCCGCGGACCATGGAGTAGTACTCGATGTTCTCGTACACGGTGCTCTTCTTGCGAATGCCCGCGGTGTCGACCATGCGGTAGTGCTTGCCGTCGCGCTCGACAACGGTGTCGATGGCATCGCGCGTGGTGCCGGCGATGTTCGAGACGATGGAGCGGTCGGCACCCAGGATGCGGTTGAACAGCGAGGACTTACCGGCGTTGGGGCGGCCGATGATGGCCACGTTCAGCGCATCGGGGAACTCGTCGGCGACTTCGTCCTCTTCCTCGGGAAGCATCGCCACGATGTCGTCGAGCAGGTCGCCCGTGCCGTGGCCGTGCAGGGCCGAAAGCGGCGTGGGCTCGCCGATACCGAGCGAATAGAACTCCCAGATGTTGTCGTTCTCGCGATCGGGGTTGTCGAGCTTGTTCACCAGCAGAAAGACCGGCTTGTCGGAGCGCTTGAGCATGCGGGCGACCGATTCGTCCTCCTCGGTGACGCCGGTGCGACCGTCGACCACAAACAGGATGACGGCGGCTTCCTCGGCGGCGGCGAGGGCCTGGTCGCGGATGGACGTGGCGAAGACGTCATCACTCTTGAGCGGCTCGATGCCGCCCGTGTCGACGATGGTGAACTCACGGCCGTTCCAATCGGCCGTGTGATACGAGCGGTCGCGCGTGACGCCGCGGGACTCGTGGACGATGGCGTCCGAGGTCTGGGCCAGGCGGTTAACGAGCGTGGACTTGCCCACGTTGGGGCGTCCGACGACGGCGACGATAGGTTTCATCTGCTCTCCTTTAATGGGTAGGGTCAGTGGAATTAGTAGAGTCGGCAGGCACAATGCCAAGGATGTGCTCTAGGGTATCGAGCAGCTCATGCGGCATGGTCGATACCACGTGAACCTCGGCGCCGCGACTGGTAAGGCTTGCGAGTAAATCGTCACGATGATACTCGTCGAGCGTCATGCCGTCAGCGTTGAACATGAGCTTAGGCACAAAGAGCATAACCCCCGACAGGTCTTGGGGCAGCTGCTCCAGAATGTCACACGCGACGATGAGACCGGTCACGTCCACGTTGCCGCCAAAGTAGCGGTTCTTGATGGCTGTGACGGTGCCGCCGAGACCATGCGGCGACTCCACAAAGCGCGCCACGGTGTCTCGCGCGCTGGCGCCCGAGAGGCACAGCAGGTGCTGGCCACGGGCGGCGATGGCCTCGCGGACGCGGGCCAGTCGCTCGGCATCGGTAGTCAGCACGTCGTCGGTCTCGTCCAGATACGAGCGAATCATGCCGATGCCGTCGTAGTACTGCGGGTAGCCGTCGTAAAAGTCCGCCTCGGGCGGCTCGATGCCGGCGTCCAGATAGAACTCGTCGCTCATCTGGAAGGTGTGGCGGCCAAAGCGCTCGTACGCACGGTCCTGGAAGGGTCGGATCATGGCAATGGTTTCGCGCGCTAGCTCGGGCTTGTCGCTGTAGGACCAGCTAAAGCGGTTTTGGTGTTTGGTAAAGCCGAGCGGCACGATGCCCAGGCTGGTGATCTGCTCATGTTCCTCGCAAAAGCGCAGGGTCTTTTCCAGCTCCTCGCCGTCGTTCATGCCGGGGCACAACACGATCTGTGCATGAATCTCGATGCCGGCGGCCATGATGGCCTCGAGTACGTCCATGCCGCGTTGGGCGTTGCGGCCCATCATGCGGCGGCGGACGTCGGGGCTCACGGCATGGACCGACACGTTCATGGGGCTCATATTTCGGTCGATGACGTTTTTCACGTCCTCGTCGGAGAGGTTCGTGAGCGTGACAAAGTTGCCCTGCAAAAAGCTCAGGCGATAGTCGTCGTCGCGAATGTAGAGCGTGGAGCGGCCGCCCTTTGGCAGCATGGTCATAAAGCAGAACACGCAGGCGTTAACGCAGGTACGCATGCCGTCGAAGATGGGGCCATCGAACTCCAGACCCCAGTCCTCGCCGGGAAAGCGATCGAGCTCGACGGGGGTGACGGTGCCGTCGTGCGGATCGAATACCTCCAGATCGACGGTGTCGTCGTCGGCCTCCCAGAGCCACACGATCATATCGGTCAGCTGCTCGCCGTTGACCGTGAGCACGCGCATGCCCGGCTCGATACCCACATCCCACGCGGGCGATTCGGGACGCACGTTCTTTACGAGCGCGCCCTCACCCGGCTCGGGGTCGCGGCTGCGCCCGTAATCGGCCACCTCGGCGGAGTATGCGGGTACGGTCTGGTCCATGATTAGCGGCAAAGCTCCTTGATGCGCGCGACGGCGCGTTCGATGTGTTCTTGCGGGGTGGAGGCTCCGGCGGTGATGCCGATGTGGCGCGCGCTGGCAAACCATGCTGCTTCGAGCTCGGAAGCTTCCTCGATATGATGTGTGAGCTCGCAGGCATTGGCACAAATCTGCGCCAGGCGGCGGGTGTTGCCCGAATTTTTGCCGCCCACGACGACCATGCAATCACAGCGGTTGGCGAGGGTTGCGGCTGCCTGCTGGCGCTCGCTCGTGGCGGCGCAGATCGTGTTGATCACACGCAGCTCCTGCACGCGCGGGGTGATGGAGGCCACAACCTCGGCCAGGTTCTGCGCGGTTTGGGTGGTCTGCACAACCAGACCCACCTTACCCTTGAGCGGCAGTGCGTCCGCATCGGCGGCACAACTCACGAC
>JAIIUG010000075.1:0-10210 GCA_022739635.1 Collinsella sp.
GCAATGACCACGTGGCCCTCGGGAATCTGCGTGACCTCGCCGTGCACGACCTCAATACTGGGTCGAGCGGCAACCTCGGCCTCGACAAGCTCGGAAAACTTGACGCGGTCGACCGCCAGGGCACCGCCCGCGGGAACGGCCGCACGATGGGCACAATCGAGCAGCACCGAACCCATACGCTCGAGCTCGGCCTTTAGCAGGCCAGCAGCGGAATCCGGACGGGTTGACTTAAACGAATTTGAGCAGACGAGCTCGGCCAAGTGATCGGTATGGTGGGCCGGAGAGCTCACCTGGGGGCGCATCTCGCACAGCCTTACGGCAAACCCGCGATCTGCCAGCTGGATCGCACATTCCGAACCCGCCAGACCGCCACCGATAACCGTCACCTGATCGAACTGCATCTGCAAACACCTTTCTAATTGACACGCTTTCCATTGTGACCGAAGGGCGTCTGGGCGTGAAGCGCAAACTTTGAGGGCGCATACCTTCCATCCATCATGCGCTCGATAAGACCCTCGAGCTCGAGCGAGCCCAAGAGCTTGAGCACGCCGACAGCATCAAGCGAGACGAGCGCGGCAATGTCGTCGACCTTGAGCGGCGAGGCGATAAGCGCGTGCATCACGGCCTGCTGCGTGGGGTCCAGATCGGCGATGCCGGGTGCATCGGGACGCGAGTAGCGCAGCGTGCCGTAGATGCGCGAGATGGCCATCTCGATTGATTCCTCGTCGATAATGCAGCAGGCTCCGTTAGCGATGAGGTAGTTGGTCCCGCGAGACTCGGGCGAAAGGATGGAGCCCGGCACAGCAAGTAGCTCACGCCCCAGGTCCATAGCGGCCTCCGCCGTGGAGAACGTACCCGAGGGCATACCCGCCTCGGATACAAAGAGGGCTTGCGACAGGGCTGCGATCACGCGATTGCGGCGCGGAAAGGCGAACTTACGCGGTCCCATACCCCACGGCGAAATCGAAACGACCGCGCCGCCCGTATCGAGTGTGCGCGTAATAAGCCCCGCGCTCGAACGCGGGTAGACCACGTCGGCGCCCGTCCCCAGCACCACGACGTGTTTGCCCCCGGCGTTGACCGCAGCCCAACCCGAGGCCTGGTCACAACCGACCGCGCCGCCCGAGACCACCGTCACTCCCGCCTCAACCGCTACCTTGGCCGCAAGCTCCGCCACAGCGAGACCATACGGCGATGCCTTACGTGCACCGATGATGGATAGCGCAGGCGTCGAAAGCACCTCGGCGTTGCCGCGCACATAGAGCGTCTGGGGTACATCAGAAAGCTCCAAAACGGTCTCGGGATACAACGCATCACCTGGATGCAGCTCGAAGGTCCCCTCGGCCATCATTGGTCCCTCCTTCCCTGGTACATCGCCGCCTCGAGCACGTGATCTTGCGACACCCGTTCGCTTTCGGCAACATCGGCGATCGTGCGCGCGATGCGTACCAGGCGCACGATGCCGCGACCCGTGAGATGTGTGCGCTTCGACAAGCCAAGCACGCATTTCTCGGCGGCCTCATCAAGCCCAAAGGTCGAAACGACGCCGTCAATGGACCGCGACTCATCTTCCTCGGCCTCGGAGTCCGCATCGTCCATACGGGATTCACGCCAGGCGCGAAAGGCGCGCCCACGCACGACGTAATCGCGCAGATCGGCCGATGACATACCCTCCGCGCCCTCAATGATCACCTGAGGATCGGGGCGAGTCACATCGATCATCATGTCGATACGATCAGCCAAAGGACCGCGCAACTTGCCCCGATAGCGCTCGACCATCGAAGCGGAACAGCGACACGGCACTTCGCGATCGCCCAAAAACCCGCAGGGGCAGGGATTACTCGCGGCTAGCAGCTGAAAGCGCGACGGGAACGTAAAGGCCCCGTCAACACGCACGATCCTCACGTACCCACGCTCGATGGGCTGGCGCAGCGTCTGCAGCACGCCGGTGGGAAACTCGGCAAGCTCGTCCAAAAAGAGTACGCCGCCATGAGCAAGGCTAATTTCGCCCGGATGCACCGGACGCCCGCCGCCGATGAGTCCCGCGGTCGAAATGCTGTGATGCGGGCTGCGGAAGGGCCGATGCCCCGCAAGCAGTCCATCGATGTTCTCGCCCAAGACCGAATGGATGCAAAGCGCCTCTTGCTGGTCCTCGAGAGATAGCTCGGGCAAAATGCCCGTCATGCGCCGCGCAAGCATGGTCTTGCCCGAACCGGGCGAGCCGATCATGAGCAGGCCGAGCTCTCCGGCGGCCGCAAGCGCCATGCCACGTTTGGCGACCTCCTGACCCAGCACGTCGGCATAATCGAGCTCGGGATCAAAGGTCGCCTCGAGCACTTCAGAATCCAAATAATGCCGTGCAGCATCCCCCATGCCGTGGGCAAGCTGAGATAGATGGTCGATAAACCCGCAGTCAACGCCCGCAAGCGGGACATGCTGATCGGACCTGCCGGCGATAAAGGAAAGCCCCATATCGCGCGCCAACAGCTGAAACGCCACCTCGCCTTTGACGGGCAGCACGGTGCCATCCAGACCAAGCTCACCTGCGATAAGGCAGCGATCGAGGTTGTCACGGGGAATCTGCCCATCGGCCGCCAGAACCGCGACGGCAATCGGCAGGTCAAAACCGCTGCCAGTTTTACGGATATCGCCGGGTGCCAGGTTGACGGTAATGCCAGAGCGCGGGATCTCGAAGCCTGCCGAGCGCATAGCGCACCGGATACGCCCGCGCGACTCCATCACCTCCATACTCGGAATGCCGAGCATCTGGATGCCCGGAACGCCACCGGCAAGCGAAACCTCGACGGTGACGGGAATTGCCTCGACGCCGCGGATACAGGCCGCGTGTACGGCAAACGTCTCAAACGCCATCACGACACCTGCCAATCGAACGCATTGTACTGGTGCTCAATCTCGGCGATATGCCCGCCGCGGATGGTGACGCCCACGGCATCGAAGCGAATCGACCTGAGCGGATAGTGCTCCATGAGATAGCAACTTGCGATACGGCGATACCGACGCTGCTTTTGGGCGTCCACGGCCTCCTCGGGAAAGACCCGCGTGGTGCAATCCAGGGCGACGCGTCTCGTCTTGACCTCGGCCATCACCACGACATCATCGAGCTCATCGAGCAGCACCAGATCGGCTTCGCCCTCAATGCAACGATAGCCCTGCTCCAACAAGGTGTATCCACGCTCGTTAAAGTAATCGATGGTGATCAGCTCGCCCAGCATGCCGAGCTCGCGGGGACTGAGCCCCTTGATAAACTCGGGCGTAATCGCCCCGCAGTCGAGCTCGCCGTCTTCCCAGCGCTCCTTGAGTTGCTGCGTCTTGCTCTTTTTGCTTGCGGCACACATGGGGTCTCCTTTCCCGCACACTGCATTGCCCCGATGATGAGGGCGCCTTTCATGCGGGTAAGTACCGGAAACAAACCAAAAGCTGACCAAATACCGACAAAAAACGGGCCGTACGCAACTATCACGTTGCACACGGCCCGCTACCAGCAGGTTTATAAAACGCCAGAGGTCCCTGTCTCCACAATTGGCCTAGAAAAGGCGCTCAGTCTGCAGAAAGTTTCCGCAAAAGCTCACACGATGCAGCGGACAAAGTCCATGTTTGCGAATCGCCTCGATGTGCTCGGGACTTGCGTAGCCCTTCGACTCGGCCAAATGATACTCGGGGTACTCGGCATCGTACTCGACCATCATCTCGTCACGCGTGACCTTGGCCATGATGGACGCCGCGGCGATACAGGCGATTTTTGCATCACCCTTCACCACGTCGCGCTCGTTGGGAACGGCGCCCAAGGGGTTACCGTCCATAAGCACGCAATCGGGCTCGAGCCCCGTATCGGCCACGGCGCCCGCGACGGCAGCGCGGATGGCGCGGGCCATGCCCATATCGTCGATATCAGCAGGCGCGATATGGCAAAAACCAATCGCCGTCGCGACCTCGGCAATCTTCACCGAGAGCAGCTCGCGGCGCGCCGGCGTGAGCTTTTTGGAATCGTTGATGCCCCAGACGCGCGGCTCCATGGGAAGGCACACGGCGCACACCGTCAAAGGACCGGCCACCGAGCCGCGACCCACCTCGTCGACACCAACGACCACGCCATCCCCACCGAGCTCGTGCATCAGCTCGTACATACCGTTGACGCGCTCGCGCTCGGCAAGTTCCTTGGCATGGCGCTTAAGGGCGCGCTCGCAAGCCTTGATCACTTGCTGGCGCGGATCCTCGCGATAATGCTCCACGAGGGCGGGAATCTCCTCAAACGTGGCGCTCGCCAGCTCGCCGGCAACCTGCGATGCCGAAACCGAGCTCGTCATGTTGGCCATATCGGGGCCTCCTTGCATGCAAATCAGATAAAAAGAAGGGCCACCCGAAGGTGACCCTTTTGTCCAAACGAGTGGACAGACGCTGCGATCTTCTTAGCGCTTCTCGGGGATGCGAGCAGCCTTGCCCACCTTGTCGCGGAGGTAGTACAGCTTGGCGCGACGGACGCGACCATGACGGACGACCTCGAGCTTGGCGATCTTGGGGCTGTGAAGCGGGAAGGTACGCTCAACACCGACACCGAAGGAAATCTTGCGGACGGTGAAGGTCTCACGGGCACCGGCGCCGGCCATGCGGATGACGTCACCCTGGAAAACCTGGATGCGCTCGCGGTCGCCTTCCTTAATGCGGTAGTGAACCTTGACGTTGTCGGCAACGCGGACCTGCGGGATGTCCTCGCGGATCTGCTGACGCTCGATTGCGCGGATGTAATCCATGTGCAATTCCTTACTCTTCTAGAGGTGCCGTACCACCTTGGCCGGCACGTAGTTGAACAAACGTATTCGAGTATACACGCCACGACCTTGGCTGCAAGAACTATTTTGCCCGTGCGCAAAAAGACAAAAACACGCACTCTTTCTGCACTTATGCGCCGTCCGCAGCATCAGTCGTCGGCGTCGCCACGGTCGTTCCGGGCGCGATATAGCCGTATTCGAGCAGCACCGAAAGCGCATGCTGCTTCCAGGTGGCAAGCTCTTCGTCATTATAGTTGTCACGGACCCATTCGCTCATCGCGTCCTCGGCGTCTTGGGGCACCAGGTCCTGGCTGTCCGCCATCAGGTACAGGATGCCTAAGATGTCGAAGTCCTGCTTGGTCATCTCTTCCTTGCTTGATGTGCTGATGAGGCCGTGATCGATGCCGTAGCGGCAGATATCGGTCAAAACGGTAACGAGGCCCGTAGGAATCGGCGAGGCATCCTTCGCGGCAGCAGGCGCGGTGTCATCAGCCAATGCAGTGGCATCGTCGCTCGCCGGAGCAGACTCGGCCGCGTTCGCTTCGGAAGCGGCCTGCTCTCCCTGGGCAGGAGCCGTGCTATCCGTCGTTGCCGAAGAATCCCCCGAAGAAACGGACGTAACGCCCACCGGCGTCTCGACCACAGTCGTCATCGGGTCGACCGGTGCGGGTGCGGCGATGACCTCGGCCCAATCGGAATACACGCCGTCAATAAAGGCGCGAACATGGAAGGTGCCCGGTTGCGAGATGGTCATCGTGCCGTCTGTCGCGACCGAAATGCCCTTGCTCTCGAGCTCCTGGGCCTCCCAGCAGCAGACTCTATCGACTTCCTTGCCCGTCGTGTCATAGACCGTAGCCGTTAGGCCTTCGATGCCGTTGAGATTTTCCTCGACGCCGACGACGGTCTGTGCCGAGCCCTCGAGTTTGATGCTGCCGTTAAACGGCTCGGGCGCCACATCACTTACCTTATATTTATAGGCCGCGGCGTCGATCTCGTCATTGGTCGAGACATGTCCGTTCACGTCCACATAGGTGTCCTCGGGGATAAAGTATTTTACGTAGGCGGTGCCGGCCTTTTTACCCACCACGACTTGCTCGTGGGTGACAGGGTCGGTCTGGATCTCGATGACGTCGGACTTACATTCCTTGCCCTTTTTATCGACCACACGCCAGTCGCCCGACGACTTCACAAAGCCGTAGTAGTCAACATCGTCCTCGTCCCTTGCACGCACGCGATAGGAAGAGATGGGGTCTTCGTCTCCAACCGTAAGCCTTCGGGTCTTATCGGTCTGCAGCGACACGAGAATCTTGGAGATGGGCTTAATAGGCTGCGGCGTACCCAACTGCGTATCGACTGTCACCGACTCAAACGACAGATTGGAACCCGTAATGGACATGGGATAGGTCGCGGCCATGTCGTTGAGCACGTTGCACGTGCGCGGGGCGCCACCGTTGCGCGAAGGCACCTCGCGATCGGCCAGGACCGAATTCCAATCGATGGCGCGCACCATGTGGTTGTTGGTGCGATACGACCAGCTCGTGACGTTACCGGCGGTGGTATCGTAGCCGTCGTCGCCACGATGGGCGATAGAGCGCAGGAACAGGTTCTGCACGGCGTCGGTCGACTGATCGCCAAAGGTGGTGTAGAACGAGCGCTGGTCATAACCGGCGGTATGGAACTCCTGCACGGCGGCGTTGTCGTCGTAGCACTCGCCGTTCATGTTAAAGATAATCACGTCGAATGTCACGCCCACCGGCTGGTCATAGTCCTCGGAAAGCGTTGTGGTAGAACTCGTCTGCTTGCTATTGACCTGCGTGTGCGCCGGGATCGTCATATTGACGGTGACCGACTGATTGTCCGTTGTGGTGATCGACTTTTCCTCGGTCTTGCTCGCCTCCCACAACTGGGACATCGTGGTTTCGGCCGAAAACGAGGTCTCGATCTCCTCGCTCGCAGTTGCGGGCACGCCCAGCGACTCCTTGAGGCTCACCGATGCGCCCCACGAGCCACCTTTGGAATACGATGCGGATTTAGAAGTACTCGTGCCGACCGTCTCCTCGGTACCGCGGGCGAGCGTGATGCTCTGCGAGGCGTCCTCATAGCCGACGTTAAGTGCCGAGGTTACGAGCTCCTGCTCGGTCTTAGAATCAACAAAGGAATAGCCCGGCGCGTCCTCGGGCGCACAGTTAAGCTTGTTCACGCTGTTGAGCTGCTGAACTCTAAAGTTATAGAACGCGATGCCAAAGCCATTGAAATCGTACTGATAGGTGCCGCCGAGCTTGTCCACGCACGCGATGGTGGCATAGATCACGTCTTGTTCGCTCGTGTCTTGCGACAGGCCGTCAAGTGGCACATATTTACGAAAATCCTCGCCGGTCAGCTTGTGGCCGATGCAGTCGGCGATATCTTCGGTCAGGCGCTCATAGACCGCGTTCAGACCTTTCGCCGACGTCAGGCCACTTTGAATGGACTTGTCGGCGCCGTCGGAATGCTCACCGTTGCCGCCCGAAAGCGCATCATACAGATAGATGTAGTGACCCTTACCGAAGTCCTTCTCAAAGCCCTTGCCGGCGTGGTCCCAGTACAAAAAGTCTTTGGAGTCGTCGCCTCCACCATAGCCAAGGATGTTATAGGCAAGCGATGCCCAGTTGGGCAGCACCTTTTTGACGGCGGCCGTGTAAAACGAGACGTTGTCGTACATCGAGGTACGGCCCTCGAGCTTGCCGTCATCGATATCTACAAACGTGCAGTCGCGATCGTTGACCGTAATGGTGAGCGGGTTGACCACGTCACCATAGAGCTCGTCACGCGATTCATCTTGAAGGGCAAAACCGGCTGTCGGCATCCCGCAAAGCGCCGTGACCGCAACGACCACCCAGCACAGGGTCATCTGCGCTCCCCAACGCGCTCGTTGCAAATACCTGGTCAGGTTTTTCATCGCAGTCCTCCCGTCAGTTGCCAATGTATTGAACCAACGTAAAACGCCGCCGCGTCCGCAGGGGGCGCGACGGCGCGAAGGGGGGCATAAAAGGCGCAAATGGAACGCGAGTCAGTTAAGCGGAACGCTTGGCCTCGAGCTTGGCCTGAGCGGCAGCCAGGCGCGCCAGGGGCACGCGGTAAGGCGAGCAGGACACATAGTCCACATCGGCAACGTTGAACAGGCCCATGATGGACTTAGGGTCGCCGCCGTGCTCACCGCACACGCCAAAGTGCATGCCGGGGTTGGTAGCGCGGCCCTTCTCGACGGCCATGCGCACGAGCTCCAGCACCGCCGAGTCGATGGTCTCGAAGGGGTTGTCCTTCAAGATCTTCTTATGCATGTACAGCGGGATGAACTTGGCCTCGGCGTCGTCACGCGAGAAACCAAAAGTCGTCTGCGTAAGGTCGTTGGTGCCAAAGCAGAAAAAGTCGGCGTGCTGGGCGATCTCGTCGGCGACCATGCAGGCGCGCGGCAGCTCGAGCATCGTGCCCACGGGAATCTTGAGCTCGACACCTTCCTCGGAGGAAACCTCGGCAATCACGCGCTCGATGACCTCGCGAGTCTGAACGTGCTCGGCCGTAATGGAAACGAGCGGGACCATAATCTCGGGACGCGGGTCGACGCCTTCCTTGATAAGGCGGGCGGCAGCCGTTGCCACGGCACGAACCTGCATGAGCGGCAGGCCACCGAAGACGACGGACAGGCGTACGCCGCGCAGGCCGAGCATCGGGTTGGACTCGACCATGCCGTCGATACGACGCAGGCGGGCACGCAGGGCGGCGAGCTCTTCCTCGCTGGCGCCGGCGGCCTCCTTCTTGGTGATGGCGACCTCAAGCTCGCGAGGATCATCCAGGAACTCATGAAGCGGCGGATCGAGCAGGCGAACGACCACATCGCGACCGGACATGGTCTTGAACATCGCCAAGAAGTCCTCGGTCTGAACCTTGAGCAGATCGGCCAGGGCCTGCTGCTTCACGGCCTCATCGTCAGAAAGGATAAAGCTCTGGATGATGTTCTTGCGATCGCCCAGGAACATGTGCTCGGTGCGGCACAGGCCGATGGCCTCGGCGCCAAACTCGAGCGCGAGCTCGGCATCCTCGGGGTTGTCGGCGTTGACGCGCACGTGGTTGGCGTGGCCGTCAGTCTCGTCCAGGCGGATCTCGTCGGCCCAAGACAGGATGGTGTCCAGGTCGCCGGTGAGCTCAGCGGAAACCAAATCGACAGCGCCATCAACGACAATGCCTTGGGTTCCGTCGATGGAGATGATGTCGCCCTCGTGCAGCACGCGATCGCTGCCCTCGATACGCACGACCTTCTCGGCCGCGTCGATATGGAAACGCTCGACACCGCAGACGCAGGGGGTACCCATGCCACGGGCGATAACGGCGGCATGGCTCGTCTTACCACCGTGGCTCGTCAAGATACCCTCGGCGGCGACCATACCCTTCAGGTCGTCGGGGTTGGTCTCCCAGCGGACCAGAATGACCTTGTGACCCTCGGCGGAACGTGCGACGGCGTCGTCACTCGAGAACACGACCTCGCCCACAGCGGCACCGGGACTGGCGTTAAGGCCACATGCGAGCGCCTCGTACTTCTTGGAGGAGTCGAACTGCGGGTGCAGGAGCTGGTCGAGCTGCGCGGGGTCGATGCGGCTCACGGCCTCCTCACGGGTGATGAGGCCTTCTTCGACCATCTCGATAGCGATGCGCAGGGCGGCGGTTGCGGTACGCTTGCCCACGCGGGTCTGGAGCATCCAGAGCTTACCCTGTTCGATGGTGAACTCGATATCACACATGTCGCGGTAGTGATCCTCAAGCGTCAGGAAGACACGCTCAAGCTCCTCACCCGCGGACTCGAGGCCCGGGGTGGTCTTGAGGTCGGCGATGGGCTCGGTGTTGCGGATGCCGGCAACGACGTCCTCGCCCTGGGCGTTGACCAGAAAGTCACCGTAGAACTCCTTGGTGCCGTCGGCCGGGTTACGGGTAAAGGCGACGCCGGTCGCCGAGGTCTCGCCCTTATTGCCAAAGGCCATAGCCTGGACGTTGACGGCGGTGCCAAGATCGTCGGAAATGCCGTGCTGCCTGCGGTAGATGCAGGCGCGCTCGTTCATCCAGCTACCAAAGACGGCCTGGATAGCAAGGCGCAGCTGGAGCTCCGGATCGTGTGGGAAGACGGGCTTGCCGTCCGCGACCTCGAGCTCAGGGTACAGGGCGGCCTCGACGTTGTCGGAGAAAATGCCCTTGAACGTCTCGACGAGCTCCTGCAGGTCCTCGGCCGATAGCTCGGAGTCGACGCGAACGCCGGCGAGCAGGCGGGCCTGGGTCAGGGTATTCTCGAACAGGTCGGCGTCAACACCCATGACGACGTTGGAGAACATCTGGATAAAGCGACGATAGCTGTCCCAGGCAAAGCGCGGGTTCTGCGTCTGGGCGATAAGGCCCTG
>JAIIUG010000076.1:0-9900 GCA_022739635.1 Collinsella sp.
TCCAAGCATCTTGTCGAGGACTTGGTTCATGTGGCGCTCATCGGTGTTTGGTGCGTAGTCGTAGGCGAGGGTGATGGAGTCGAGTGGCTGGTCGTCGATCAGATAATTCATCGCCTGAGGGTCAAGGCAGAAATAAGGAGAGCATCCGTCGACCTGGCCGAGCAACGGTAACTTGGACTGCCAAAGTCCGGTGGGAATTCTATCTTCGTAGAAAACACCGCGGCAGATAAAGGAGAGCGAGGTGGCACGCGAGCCAGCGTCGACCATTCCGCATAAATCGAAGGGCGAGGCGATACCGAGGGAAAAGGGCGTGACGACGATAAAGAAGAACATCGCGATGGGTATGGCGAAAATGGTAATGACGTTGCGACCGGTGGAATGAGACGGCTTCATATGCGCTCCTCGAGACAAAGATCTGTTGAGGATAGGCAGAAATGGATATGTTCAGAGAACAATTCAAGTTTAATCTCATGGCGCGAGATGGTCGACCGTTAGCGTCGAAAACCACCACAAAGGTGCCTGTCCCCTTTGTGGTGGTGAGGAGCGCGCGGCTTCTTTTGGTAATAGTGCTGGCTGGCGATATCATTAGTGCAGGTAGCGAAGGTTTGCGTTGCGAGGTGCTTTGCTGTGAGAAGTCCTGCCCGTATTGGATTGATTGTTTTGGCGCTTGCGATCACTGTGGTTGGCATGGGCGCTGTCGGCATGGCGTTTCTACCTGCTGCGGTGACGGAGCCGGTGGTCAAGCCTGTGACTCAATCTGTCGAACTTCTGACCGGCGACGACAAGCCTGAGACCATTACCGTTGATTTTGATGAGCAACCGGCTGCGCTGGGCATTAGTAATTATCCACATATTCAGCTTGGGGCTATGCGCTATACCACGGATTCTAGTCTGATCGACAGGGCGTCCGAGCTGCTCAGGGGCAAAACCTTTAAGCGCTGGTATGGATATGCGTCCTATCGGGCAAAAGCGAACGACATGGTCGGCGGATGCCACTCATCCATCGAGTTGGACACCGCGAATGGCGCCAAGTTATGTGATGTTTCGTACGATCCCGGCTACGAGGGCAATGAGGGGCCGGGTATCTACATCTTGGACGGCGATGTCGCCTATGTCATGGAGGGCAACCAGACCGAGCTCAACGATTTTATGGGTCAGTGCATTCAGGATGCCTATGAACAGACCTGCTTGCCCGACCCGCAGACTGCACGCGATAGTGGGTCTGCCCGTACATGGCTGTTCGAGGATGAGATGCCCTGGAACGCCGAATCGGGAAGCACGGGCTCGGCGAAGGAGTAGAGACCGCGACCACCACAAAGGTGCCTGTCCTCTTTGTGGTGGTTTTCGGTCTGTCTCGATCTGTAACATCTTGGCCGCTGAAAGTGGGCCTGGTGTTACAGATTTAGATTTTTGATCCGGGTGTTTTCTGTTCGTCTCGATTTGTAACAGATAGAGCTCTATTTGCTGACTAGATGTTACAGATTTAGATAAACGGGTGCCGCTGGTCATTTCATCTCGATCTGTAACATCTAGAGCCATAAACAGCCGCTAGATGTTACAGATTGAGATAGTAAGGGGACGAGGCCGTAGCGGGTGAGCGCACCTGCTCCCTATCTTTCAATCACTCAGAAAATCTTATATATAGAGACTTAGATTTGTGTATAAGATCGCGCAAAGCTGGCAACAATACTTCTCGAACAACGTGAAGCCGCCCCGTAGGGCGGCCGCCCCAAGAGAGGTGATTCCATGAGAATCGATAAGCTAGCAATGACGTCGCGCGAGGCGCTGCAGACCGCCATGAGCACGGCTGCCGACGCGCAGGCCGGCGCGGTGGAGCCGATTCACCTGCTATCCGCCCTGCTCGGCGCTGGCGAGCGCAATATCTCCGTGATCATCGAGCGCATCGGTGCCGACCCGGCCCAGCTCGCACGTTCCACGCAGGATGCCATCGACCACGCGCCTAAGGTTTCGGGCGAGGGTCAGCAGATGGGCCTGTCCAACGAGCTCGTCCGCGTCATCGAAAAGGCCGAGAAGAAGGCCACTAAGATGGGCGACAGCTTTGTGGTGACCGAGCATCTGCTGATGGCACTTGCCGAGGACAAGGGCGAGGCCGGCCGCGTTCTGCGTGACGCCGGCGTGACCAAGGAGCGCATCGAGCAAGTCTACGAGGAGCTGCGCGGCGATGACCGCGTGACGTCTGCCGAGGACAAGACGCAGTTTGAGGCGCTGGAGCAGTACGGTCGCAACATCTGCGACCTCGCCCGCGCCGGCAAGCTCGACCCGGTCATCGGCCGTACCGACGAGATTCGCCGTACCATCCAGGTACTGTCGCGCCGCACCAAGAACAACCCCGTGCTCATCGGCGAGCCGGGCGTCGGCAAGACGGCCATCGTCGAGGGCATCGCCCAGCGTATCGTGGCCGGCGACGTGCCGAGCACCCTGCGCGACCGCGACCTCATCGAGCTCGACATGAGCGCGCTGGTCGCCGGCGCCAAGTACCGCGGCGAGTTCGAGGACCGCTTAAAGGCCGTGCTCAAGGAAGTACAAAAATCCGAGGGTAAGGTCATCCTGTTCATCGATGAGCTCCACACCATCGTGGGCGCGGGTGCCACCGAGGGCTCCATGGATGCCGGCAACATCCTCAAGCCTGCGCTCGCCCGTGGCGACCTGCATGCGATCGGCGCGACCACGCTCGACGAGTACCGTAAGTACATCGAGAAGGACGCGGCACTCGCCCGACGTTTCCAGACCGTTATGGTGAGCGAGCCTACCGTCGAGGACACCATCTCGATCCTGCGTGGCCTCAAGGAGAAGTACGAGATCTTCCACGGCGTGCATATCACCGATAGCGCGCTCGTGGCCGCCGCCGACCTCTCCGATCGCTACATCGCCGACCGCTTCCTGCCCGACAAGGCCATCGACCTGGTCGACGAGGCCGCAAGCCGCCTGCGCATGGAGCTCGACAGCATGCCGGTCGAGATCGACGCTACCACGCGTCAGCTCACCCAGCTGCAGATCGAGGAGCAGGCACTCATGAAGGAGACCGACGACGCCTCCAAGGAGCGTCTGGAGGCGCTGCGCCAAGAGATCGCCGAGGTCCAGGAAAAGCTCAACGTGCAAAAGGCCGGCTGGCTCAACCAAAAGAACGCCATCGACCATGTGCAGGAGCTGAAAAGCCAGCTCGATGAGGCCAAGAGTGAGGAGGAGCGCGCGACGCGCAACGGCGACCTGGGTCGTGCGTCCGAGCTGCGCTTCTCCGTGATTCCGGGCCTGCAGCAGCAGATTCAGGAGTCCGAGGCTGCGCTCGAGGCACAAAAGGAGCAGGACGGCGAGGGCCTCAACGAGCAGGTGACCTCCGACGAGATTGCCGAGGTCGTAAGTGCCTGGACCGGCGTGCCCGTGTCCAAGATGATGCAGGGCGAGCTCGACAAGCTCAAGGGCCTGGA
Source organism: Collinsella sp. (assembly GCA_022739635.1). Classification (GTDB taxonomy): domain Bacteria; phylum Actinomycetota; class Coriobacteriia; order Coriobacteriales; family Coriobacteriaceae; genus Collinsella. The sequence goes on from JAIIUG010000076.1 coordinate 3,447, forward strand.
GGGCGAGCTGCATAAGCGCGTCATCGGTCAGGACGAGGCCGTGTCCGCTGTGGCCGCGGCCGTGCGCCGCAGCCGTGCGGGCCTCTCCGATCCAGACAAGCCCATCGGCAGCTTCTTCTTCCTGGGCCCCACCGGCGTAGGCAAGACCGAGCTCGCCAAGGCGCTGGCCGAGTGCCTGTTCGATGACGAGCGCGCGCTCGTGCGTATCGACATGTCCGAGTATATGGAGAAGTTCAGCGTCCAGCGTCTGATCGGTGCGCCTCCGGGATACGTGGGCTACGACGAGGGCGGCCAGCTCACCGAGGCCGTGCGCCGTCGTCCGTACTCCGTAATCTTGCTCGACGAGATGGAGAAGGCTCATCCGGATGTCTTCAACGTGCTGTTGCAGGTGCTTGATGACGGCCGTCTGACCGATGGCCAGGGTCGCCAGGTGTCCTTCAAGAACACGATTATTATCATGACGTCCAACGTGGGCTCCAAGGCCATCGCCGATCTGTCCGGTAAGGACGAGGAGGAGATGCGCCATCAGGTCGACGCGGCCATGGCTCAAACCTTCCGCCCCGAGTTCCTCAACCGTATCGACGATATCGTGGTGTTCCATCCACTCGGCATGGCGCAGATCGAAAAGATCGTCGATATTCAGCTCGCCGACGTCCGCGCACGTCTGGCCAAGGAGCGCATGACGCTTGCCATCACCCCGGCGGCCAAGCAGATGCTCGCCGTGGGCGGCCTGGACCCCGTGTTCGGTGCCCGTCCGCTCAAGCGCCTGGTCCAGCGCGAGGTCGTGGACGCCATCGCCGCCGCCATCATCGACGGTACGGTGCGCGAGGGCGATCAGGTGACGGTCGATGTCGACAAGGACGGTGCTTTTACCGTCGTGTGCGACAACACGCCGTCTGCTACCTACGAGGTCCCCGACGCCGAGTAGATTTTTGGGACATGCCTTAAAATCTGCCAGCCGTCTCTAAACGCCAAGGGCGGCGGATCCAATTGGGTCCGCCGCCCTTTTTCGTGCGACAATCGATGATGTTGAACACGATTGCACGGCAAGGAGATATGCAGATGATAGACAAGAACAAGACGAACACGTCGACGACCGATGCCGCACCCAAGCCTGCGCCTAAGCCGGCACCCAAGCCGCGCGACCCCTACATCCGTGCCGAGAACGAGGATGACGACGGCTACGATCCTTATAGCGATCGTCGCCCCGAGCGCGAGCCCCTCTTCGAAGCCGACCCCTGGCGTTAAGTAGCTCATTTGGGACGGGGTTTTTAGCTACTTTGTTTTCGGCTAGAGGCGTTCATGCCTGCCCCCTCGGCCGCTCGATATCCTCCGGGAGGGGCCACTAATAGAAAACTTGCTTATCCATTAATCAAGATACGCATAATCTTGCTCTCCTGCTAATCAAGAATCGTTATAATCTTGATTAGCAGGAGAGCAAGATTGGAGAATTATGGCATTCAACGACTTGGTGGCTCAAAAAATAAAGGACTTTGAGCAACAGGGGATTCCGCAGGTCTTTGAGCGCGACCTTGATCTGGGCAACCCGCAGGAGCCAAAGCGCGACAACATCGTATATGTGATTGTGGGCGCCCGTCGTTGTGGAAAGACGTATCGCCTGTATCAGGAGATGCGGCGGCTTCAGGGCCAAGGCGTCGAGCTTGACCGGATGCTATATTTCAATTTTGAGGATGAGCGCTTGCGTCCGTATGAGCCATCGCTACTAGCGGACGTGCTCGATACATTCTATGCACTATATCCTGCTGCTCGAGGCGAGGGCGCCTACCTTTTCTTTGACGAGATCCAGGAAATACCCGAATGGGGTGCGTTTCTGCGACGCGTGGTCGATACGGAGAAGGCGACCGTTTACGTGACGGGATCTTCTTCTAAGATGCTGTCCTCAGAACTTAAGAGCGAGTTCAGGGGCCGTTCTCTTGTGCGAGAGCTTTTTCCGTTGAGTTTTTCGGAATACGTCCGATATAAGACGGGGAGCGTTCCTGAGTCGAACGCGCCCTTCTCCTCGAGCGATGCGGCGTTGCTCCGACACCATCTGGTCGGATATCTCGAGCGAGGGGGATTCATCGCGACACTTGAGCAGACGCCCGCAGACACGATTCAGCTGCTACAGGAATATGCGTCGCGAACGGTCGCCATGGACGTCGTTGAACGTTACGACGTCAAGAACCCCCGTTTGGCCTCGCTGTTTCTGGCGCGGTGCATGGCATCTTCGGGACGAGAGCTGTCAGTGAACAAAGTGTACAACGAGTTCAAGAGCAGACAGATACCCGTCAGTCGAAATACGCTCAGCGACTTACTTGAGTATTACGAGGACGCCTACCTGCTGTTTTCGGTGCCGGAGTTCACGCGTTCGCTTGCAAATAATACGCGGTCTGCGTCTAAGGTCTACGCCGTCGATCCCGCGATGTTCGGAGCGTTCTCCCCCGCATCGGCATTGGATCAGGGTCAGAGGCTCGAGACCGCGGTGTTCAATGCGCTCAGAAGAAGGACCCCCGCCGTGCGGCCCGGTTCGGTTTGCCGCCTGCTGATTAAAGATAAGAATAAAAGCCATGAGGTGGACTTTGTGGCTGGGGATGCACTGCTCATGCAGGCTTACGGCCTGATTCAGGTAAGTGTGGATATGACAAGCGAGAAAACGCGCGAGCGCGAAATTGCCGCGCTCGATGTCGCGATGGCCCAGTTTGATCTTGGCGAGTCGGCAATCGTTACCATGGATGAGCAGGCCGATATTCCATGCAAACACGGCGTGGTACATGCTGTGCCCGCATGGAAGTGGCTCCTTTCCTAATCGTCTATGGATTTGCGAGGCCAGGACTCAGGTGTCATGGTCCGCTAGTCCTGGGCCTTGATGCTCGGCAGGAGAATCTGGGCGAGGTAGTCGGTCTCGAGCTTGGTCGCGGCGTCTGCCTTGCCGTCTTTGCCGACCAGTACGTTCTTGATCTGGCTATAGGTGTAGCGGTTGCCGGTCGTGAGCTCGACAAGCTCAATCGCCGTATCCATGGGGTAGGTTGACACGGGATTCTGCGTCCGTCCGTTGATGGTCTGGGGCACCACGTACGGATAGACGGGGCCGCTGGCGTAGACGGTATAACCGTTGCCTAGATTGGCCGCACCCAAAACCGTATCGCCCTCATCGGGCGTAAAGCTCTCGCCCTCGCGCACCGCGACGAGCGTCACAATCGGCGTATCGCTGTCGCCGGCAAGATAGATGCATAGCGTGCTGCCATTTTGCCAAGTCTCGACCTTGCCGTACCACTCGACGGGGATATCGAGCTGGTAGAGGTCGGTTGCCTTGTGACGGGCGTCGGCATCACGGGCCGCCTGTGCCTTTTGCGCGCTCACGGCATTGACGGCGGCGTCGCGCCGCGCGGTTGCCGCCTGCTGGAGCACCTTGGCGGTAGCGGCGGAGCTCGCGCCTCCCTCCTCGGCATATTTGGCGGCGGCATCGATCTGGTCGTCGGTTACCGTGTCGGCCGAAGGCACCTTGAGCTTAAAGGCGGCCTGGCTGCTTAGGTCCTGTCCGTCGCTCTTGATCGTGACCTGCGTCTTGGTGGTCGGCACGGTATAGACGGTGCCGTCGGATGCGATGGGGGAAGCGGCAATGGAGAGCGTGTAGTCACCGGGTAGCAGTTTGATGCCACGGCCGTGCTCGTCAACATAGAGTGTTTCGCTCACAGAGGAGCCGTCATAATCCTGGCCGCTCACCTGTACGGGAATCTTGGAGCCGGTGGAACAGTCGAGGCCCGCGGCATGTACGCCAATCTGCACCGACATCATCGTGTGGGCATTGGCGGCGGCGATGGCAGCCTGCTCTTGCCGGTATCCGTTCCAGGCTGCGTAGCCTGCGCCGCCGGCGACGAGCGCGACGGCCACAGCGCCGGCGACCATTAGATTGCGGCGCTTGGGCGACATCTTGCGATGGCGGACCTCGGCCTCATGTGCCGAAGGAATGGACGGTAGGGGAATATCGCCCATGGCGATGGTCTCGTCCACGGCAGGCGCGGAGCCTAAGCCAGGGAGCTCGCGGGTCAGCGAATCTTCGGCCGGCAAGCTGTCGAGCAAGATGGTTTCCTCGCTCGTGTCGGATTCGGGCTGGTCGTCGGCCTCGCATTCGGATTCCTCGTGCCCAGCCTCATCTTCGGTGGGCGCGGCGCCATCGTCTTTTGCATCCTGATCATCGGGCTGCGCCTCGATTTCCGGCTCATCCTGCACATCAACGCTCGAATCGTCAAACGCAATCTCGGCCAGCGCGATCCGGTCTAGGCTCTCCAGGGCCTCGGCACACGCTTCTGCATCTTGGACCGCATCCTCTTGGCCCATCGTTTCATCTTTCATATATCCCCCAAGCTCAATATCGGGACAACACTGTACCCAAAAACGGGGCTCCATAGAGCCGCCGCATGATTTGAAATCCGATTTTATATATGCGCGTGTTTTTGAATAGATGAATAGAGGCGCAACGAAAAAAGCCCCCGGAAAGCGAGCGAAGCGCTTTTCGGGGGCTCTGCGAGACATTGGATTGAAAGGCCTGGTGAGCGGTCCTATGCCCAAGTGCCAACAGCGGCCAACACGTTACTCGGCGTGAGCGTAATCAACCTTGGCGCGGCGAGCGGTGGCCTTCTCCCAATCGCTGGTGCCCTCAAAGACATCCTGCTTGTAGGGATTGCGGCCGAGCTTCTTGGCGCGGTAGGCGATGTAGATGATTGCGGCGACGTTGGCGACCAGTGCGGCGATCGAGACCGCGGTTGCGGCGCCGGGGTCGAGCGTGGAGTGGGTCACAAAGATGGACTCCTCCTGGAAGTAGGGGAACACCTGGGCAAACATGCACCAAATGGCCAGCGTAAAGGCGCGGTTCTGGATCCAGCCGCCCTTGTTCCAGATAAAGGCGGCGACGGTGGGCGCCAGCAGCAGCGCAAAGCCGCAGAACCAGGAGTGGGTGGGCAGGCAGTTGTAGGTGTAGCAGAAGTTCCAGATGTCGTAGGCGATGATGTAGACCCAGGTCATGTCGGGCCACAGCATGTCGGTCTGATCCTCGGAGGCGTAGACGCTCCACCAACCGGTCATGCAGAAGATGTTGATGATACCGGCGATGCCGTTGAACACGTTGTTCCAGCCGGCAAGCTGCGTGGCGCCCTCGGAGGTGACCCAGGTGGACTCGCCCAGGACAAAGAAGTGATAGGCGCTCTCGAAGTCGGATACGACGGCGATCATGATGTTGATGGCAACGATCACAAACGGCCACGCGCGGAACCAATGCGCCTTGCCGATCTTGCCCCACTGATACTTAATGGCAATGAAGCCCCAGCAACCGGCCAGCGCCGCGTATACCTTGGCGTAGTGGAACCAGCTGTTCTGGTACACATGGGTGGGGTTGGTGAGCGCCCACTCGGCGCCCTGTGAGACGCCGATGGCGATGGCGACGCAGTAGATGGTCATGGCAAGCGGAGCTACGCCAAAGATGATTGCCGCGCCCAGCTTGGTGCGGCGGCCGACCTCGTTGAGCACGATCAGGCCGATAAAGACCATCGCCCAGCCGACCCAGTGGATAAGGGTATCGCTACCCCAAACATCGAACAGCATGCTGCTCTCCTTTCACACGCCCGCGGCCCCTCTTCCGATCGCGGGCAGTTTGGCAAAATGTCGTCAGTTCCTGGGCTTGCGCTCGGGATACTTGGCGGTGTAGCCCTCGATGTGGAGCGTCGAGGCGATAATCTCCTTGACCGTCTCGTCGGGCACATCGGGGTGCGTGCGGATATACATCAACAGTCCCATGATGAGGGTGTAGAACGTTTCGTAGACATGGTCGATGCGCAGGTCGTGATGGGCGACAAAGTCCACCACGGTGGTGTCGCAGATATACTTCGCCACGCGCTGGACCACGTTGTGCAAAAAGCCGCCGTAGAGCGCGCCGCTGCTCGAGGTGAGCGTACTCGGCAGCTCGTGGCCGCTCACGACCAGGCGCTTAAAGAGCGGAGCGACGGTGTCGAGCGCGCCCTCGATGTCGCCAACCGTGCGGCTGGCGTTCCACTGCTCGAGCTCGGAGATAAAGCCGTCGATCGCCTCGTCCATAACAGCGGTGACGGCGGCGTCCATATCGGCAAAGTAGTGGTAGAACAGTGAGCGCGTGCAGCCGGCCCGTTTGGTCACGGCCGATACCGAAAGATGGGATACGCCCAGCTCGGAGCTCACGTCGCGCACGGCGGCGAGAATCTCGCGACGGCGCTCGTCGCCTGTCAGGCGCTTTGCCGCGCTGTCGGGTGCGGGGACGGTGTCGGCAACAGAGATATTCGCCGTGTTATCGCCCATGCGTTTGCCGCCTTTCATCCTCTTTTGCCTGACCGTTCGCCTAACAGTCTTGAATATTGTTGACGGTTCGTCAATACTATTTTTGACACAATGTCAACAATGGCGGGTGAACGGCATGGGGGCATGCCCG
>JAIIUG010000077.1:0-9863 GCA_022739635.1 Collinsella sp.
CGGATGAAAGAGGCAGGTGATCTTATGTCTGAACAGTCGCAGCATATCCATTTTGAGAACACGAATAGGTGGAGCACCAAACAGCTCGTTACCATGGCGTTGATGTGCGCCTTGGGAGCACTGTTTATGTATGTGCAGCTGCCCATTCTCCCTTCGGCACCGTTTTTGACGTATGACCCGTCGCTGGTGCCGGCGATGGTGTGTGGATTTGCGTATGGCCCTGGTGCCGGTACCGCTGTTGCCGCTATGGCGATCGTTATCCATGCGCTTACCACGGGCGATTGGGTCGGCGCGCTTATGAACTTGGTTGCCACGTTGGGCTATATTCTGCCCGCGGCGATCGTCTACCAAAAGATGCACACCTACAAGGGTGCCGTGATTGGTCTGGTGCTCGGCGTCATTGCCGCTACGGCGCTGTCCATGGTCGCGAACCTGACCATCGGAGTTTGGTTCTGGTATGGCTCGGCCGATGTGATTCTGCCGCTCATGCTTCCCGCCGTTTTGCCGTTCAACCTCATCAAGACCGTGCTTAACTCGGTGTTGACGCTGGCGGTGTACAAGGCGGTCTCTAATCTCATTACGCCCAAGAAGGACCAGGTCAAAGGCCGCGCATGATTGAGTGTCGGGGCGTTTCCTTTAGCTATGACGGTGCTGCACCGGCGCTCGATGGCATCGATCTGAACATCGAGGACGGCGAGTTTTTCTGCATCCTCGGCGGAAACGGGTCGGGCAAGTCGACGTTTGCCAAGCATTTGAACGCGCTGCTGCAGCCCGATGCGGGAACGGTGTGCGTCAACGGCATGGACGCGTCCGATCCCGAGCTGGTCTACGACATCCGCTCGACTGCGGGCATGGTGTTCCAGAATCCCGACGACCAGCTTGTGGCGACGCTTGTCGAGGACGATGTTGCGTTTGGTCCCGAGAACTTAGGGGTCGAATCGGCCCAGATCGCGCAGCGCGTGCGCGAGGCGCTGAAGGCCGTGGGTCTGGTGGGCTTTGAGCGCCACGAGACCCACGCTCTCTCAGGCGGACAAAAGCAGCGCGTGGCGCTTGCCGGTGTGCTCGCCATGGAGCCGCGCGTGCTCATTTTGGACGAGGCGTCCTCGATGCTCGATCCGCGCGGGCGCAAGGGTCTTATGAAGGCCTGTCACGCGCTGCACGAACGCGGCATGACCATCGTGATGATTACGCACTTTATGGAAGAGGCCGCTGAGGCCGATCGCGTTGCTGTCTTCCAAGCGGGCCGCGTTGCCATGCTCGGTACGCCCGAGGAGATCTTGACGCGGGCGGACGAACTCGCGCGGCTGAACCTGGATATGCCGGCATCGTGCTGTCTTGGCAGGGCGCTTCGCGCGAAGGGCGTGCCCATTTGCGCACAGGTGCGCGAGGCGGATATGGTCGCCGACATAGCGCAGGCTTATGCCGAGCGGAGTAGGACAGGCATCGCCGGGCGGCCTTTCGCATCCGATCCTCGTATTCCCGACAACGGCTCCTCTGCGCTCGATGGCGCAGATGCGCCGGAGCCCGTCATCGAGATTTCGCACCTTTCGTATAGCTATTCGCTGAGCGCCCGCGAGCGTCGCCGTTGGCACAAGCGCTCGGCCGTCGAGGGTGCATCGAGCAAACAGGCCCTCTGGGGCAACGACCCTAGCAGCCCCTGGGCGTTGCGCAATGTGTCGCTAACGGTGCGTCGTGGCGAGTTCCTGGGCCTGGCGGGCCATACCGGTTCGGGTAAATCCACGCTGGTCCAGCACCTCAACGGGCTAATCCGCCCGCAGGAGGGGAGCGTTTGCGCACTGGGGCTCGACCTGTCGCAAAAGAAGGATGCCGCCGCGGTTAAGGCAAAGGTCGGCGTGGTGTTTCAGTATCCAGAGCGTCAGCTGTTTGCCGAGACCGTGGTGCAGGACGTGGCATTTGGTCCGCGCAACCTTGGCCTGTCGCAAGACGAGGTCGCGCGCCGCGTTGCGTCATCGCTCGCACGCGTGGGCCTCGACCTTGCCACGATAGGTGACAAGAGCCCCTTTGAACTCTCGGGCGGGCAGCAGCGGCGTGTGGCGTTTGCCGGCGTGCTCGCTATGGAGCCCGAGGTGCTGGTACTCGATGAGCCCATGGCAGGTCTCGATCCGGCGGCTCGCAGGGATTTCCTGGAGCTCATTGGCCGTTTTCATGACGAGGGCCTGACCGTCGTCATGGTCTCGCACAGTATGGATGACCTTGCCAATTGCTGCGACCGTATTGTCGTGATGAACGAGGGCACGGTGTTTGCCGAGGGCACGCCCGCTCAGGTTTTTGCGCATGCGGATGAGCTTAAATCGATCGGCTTGGGTGTTCCCGCTGCCCAGCGCATGGCGCTGGCGCTTGCGAAGGCAGGCGTGCCACTGCGCTTTGACGGCCTCTATACGGTTGAGTCGCTGGCAGACGAGTTGGTGGACCTGCTAATCGGTCGCTCGGGCAGTCCTTCTGACGTCGCGGACATTGCCAAATCCAAGACGGTCGCGCGAGAGGAGGGCTGCTAATGGAGGCGTTTTCGTTTGGCAGCTACTATCCCGGCGATAGTGCAATCCACCGCCTGGACCCGCGAACTAAGTTGCTCTTGGGCTTTGTGTTTCTGATCACGACGCTCACGGTCAACAGCTTCCGCGGACTGGTCCCGGTCGCAATCTTCGTTGTCCTGATCTATACCGTGTCCCGGGTGCCGGCTCGTCGCGTCCTGTCATCGATGGCGCCGCTGCTGGCGATCGTCGCGGTAGTCGCGGTGCTCAACCTGTTTTCCGACCAGAGCCGGCGCATTCTGTGGCAGCTCGGCTTTTTGCAGATAAGCGAGGGCTCGCTGCATTCCGCCGTCTTTATGGCGTGCCGCCTGACCTTGATGATGGCCGGTATGAGCGCTATCACGCTCACCACGCCGACGCTCGACCTCACCGCGGGCTTTGAGCGCCTGCTCGCGCCGTTTGCGCGTGTGGGACTTCCTGCGCACGAGCTCGGCATGATTATGGGTATCGCGCTGCGCTTTATGCCGCAGTTTGCCACCGAGATGAAGCAGACGGCCGATGCGCAGGCGAGCCGCGGTGCGCGCGTGACGGGAGGCCCGCTCGGCGGCGTGCGTATGCTCGGCAGCGTGGCGATTCCGCTGTTCACGGGCGTGTTCCGTCATGCCGAAACGCTTTCTGCCGCCATGGACGCTCGTTGCTATCATGGCGAGCAGGGCCGCACGCGTCTGCATGCGCTTGCTTTTGGCCGCGGCGATGCGTTGGCGGTGGTGGTGACGGCGTTGCTGCTCATCTGCGTCATCGTCATTAATCTTCAACTTGTTTAGGCGCGATTCGAGCGCAGGAAAGGGGTCCCTATGACCGACAACGACCGCACGGCGCAGCTCGAGCGCGCCTGTTCGTATCTTAGGCGTATTCCGGCGTGGTATCTCGCCACGATCGACGTGACGGACGGACATCAGCCGCGCGTGAGGCCTTTCTCGTTTGCCATGGTCGATGATGGCAAACTGTGGTTTTGCACCTCGCGCGACAAGGACGTGTGGGCCGAGCTCAGCGCGAATCCCAAGTTTGAGGTTTCGGGTTGGAAACCGGGGGAGTGTTGGATTGTGCTGACCGGCGAGGCTGCGCTCGAGGACGACGCGGTCGTGAGCGACCGGGTGCGCCAGGCGGGCTTTAAGCACATGGTGGGTATTGGCGAGCAACACGATAGTGCCAATGACGGTCGCCTTGCGTTTTTCTCGGTGCGCAATATCGCCGCCCGCTTCTGTGATATCGACGGCAGCGAAGAGCGCCTGGAGCTTTAACCATAGGGTAGCTAAAACCGCCCCGGCCCAAAAAGACTAGTGCCAGGAGGACACATGGACGGATTGAATACGGTTTTGGAGTATCTGACGTCGGTGCCGGCGTGGTATCTGGCGACGAGCGTGGACGGGCAGCCACATGTGCGTCCGTTTTCGTTTGCGCAGATTCAGGACGGCAGGCTGTGGTTTGTGACAGCGCGCACTAAAGATGTGTGGCAGGAGCTGCTGCAAAACCAGCGCTTTGAGGCCACGAGTTGGTGGCCGGGCCATGGCTGGCTCATCTTGCGCGGGCGTGCCGGCTTGGATGACCGGGCCTTAGACGAAATGCGCGAAGCCGGGTGGAAGCATCTAGAGCGCCTGGGCGAGCACTATGAGGGGCCTAACGACCCCACGCTCGTCTTCTTTAGCGTCGAGGATCCCGAGGCTTTTATCTGCAATCACGACGAATGGGTGCCGGTCGAGCTCTAGCCAGCTGGCTCATCCTAACAACTTGGTTTTCGCATGGGCGGGCCCCGTATTGCCCGGCGCTGTTAGGAGCGCCGGTCAATACGGGGCCCGCTCCATTTGTCAATTCCTTCAAGCGAATGTGTCGGGAATGTTTCAATGCATGAATATGTAAACCATTTACGTGTTAATGCATCTTTTGGTGCTAAAGTTTCAACCCACTTCATAACGACCGCTGCGAAATGCGCATCGGTGCATAAATCGCAGACAAGGAGTCTGATATGTCTTTGAAGGTTGGAATCGTCGGCGCGGCTGGATATGCCGGAGCCGAGCTCATTCGCCTCATGCTCGGTCATCCCGAGTTTGAACTTGTCGCCATTACGTCCAACGCCGATGCCGGCCAGCCGTTGTCTGCGGTGTACCCGAGCTTCACCGGCGTAAGCGATCTTGTCTTCACCACGCATGACGCGCCCGAGCTTAAGAGCTGCGATGCGGTTTTTCTTGCCGTGCCGCACACGGCTGCCATGGCACAGGTGCCCGCGCTGCTTGCATCGGGCGTCTCCTGCTTTGATCTTTCGGCCGATTACCGTCTGAGCGACGCGTCTGTCTTTGAGACATGGTATGCCGCCGAGCATACGAGCCCCGAGTTGCTCAAGACCCGCGCTTTTGGCCTGCCCGAGCTGTTCTGCCAGGACTTGGAGACCGCTGCTTCCAGCCATGCCGCTGGCAGGTCCGTGTTGGTTGCCTGCGCCGGCTGCTATCCCACCGCAACGAGCCTTGCTGCCGCTCCTGCCGTGCGTGCGGGCTGGGTGGCCGAGAGCGGCCCCGTGATTGTCGATGCCATCAGCGGTGTGACGGGCGCCGGCAAGTCCTGCAACGCTCGTACGCATTTTTGCAGCGCCGACGAGAATTTGGAGGCATACGGCGTGGGCAAGCATCGCCACACGCCCGAGATTGAGCAAATCCTTGGCCTGACCGATCGCGTCGTCTTTACCCCGCACCTGGCACCGCTCAAGCGCGGCCTGCTTTCCACGGTGACGATGCCGCTCGCGCCGCAGGCCATCGACTCCTTGGCTCTTGAGGACGTTGTCGACTATTACAAGCAGTTCTATGCCGGTCACACCTTTGTGCGCGTACTCGACGCCGGCCAGCAGCCCAAGACGGCTTCGGTCATCGGCACCAACGCCGCCCAGATTGGCCTCGCGCTCAACAAGCGCGCGGGCGTGCTGGTGGCGACGGGCGCCATCGACAATCTGTGCAAGGGCGCTGCGGGCCAAGCAGTCCAGTGCGCCAATATCGTCTTTGGCTTTGACGAGCGACGAGGCTTGCCCACAGTGGCGTGCCCGGTGTAGCACATTCGATTGTTAACGATTTGGTAGTCGGGCATCGAGTGGGGCGCCACTCTTAAGCCGGTCTCATGATCACGACTGGCATGGCGCACCAACCGATGTCCGTTTTTTTGTTTGACATAAGGAGTCATAAAGACGATGAATACCGAGCTGTTTGATATCAAGATTCGCGCCGTCGAGGGCGGCGTCACGGCTGCGGCTGGTTTTAAGGCTGCAGGCATCCACGCTGGGTTCCGCAAGAACCCCGAGCGTCTGGATTACGCGCTCGTCGTGCCCGATAAACCCTGTCCCGGTGCCGGCGTGTTTACCACCAATCGCTTTTGTGCGGCGCCCGTGCAAGTGAGCCGTGCCAACCTGGGCGGTGCCGACAAGGGCTACGGTATCATCGCCGGCGTTTCGGTCAACTCTGGCAATGCCAACGCCGCCACGGGTGAGACCGGCCTTGCATGCGCGCGCGAGACGTGCAACATCGCATCGCAGGTCATCGGCTGCGAGCCCCAGCAGATTCTGGTTGCCTCCACGGGCGTGATCGGCCAGATTCTGCCGATCGACACGTTTGAGACCGCCATTCCTGCTGCCTACGAGGCGCTCTCCGCCCACGGTGGCGCCGATGCCGCTCGCGCCATCATGACGACCGACACGCACTCCAAGGAGTACGCCGTGTCCTACGTCAGCGGGGCTGCGGGTCATGCGGGCAATGTCTATACGGTAGGCGGCATGTGCAAGGGCTCGGGCATGATCATGCCCAACATGGCCACCATGATCGCAGTTATCACCACCGATGCCCCCGTCGAGCCTGCGGCACTTCATGCCCTGCTGCTCTCGACCGTCAAGCAGACCTTTAACAAGGTAACGGTCGATTCCGACACCTCGACCAACGACACCTGCATCATGCTTGCCTCCGGTGCCGCTGCCGCAGATGCCGAGCCTATCGTCGAGGGCTCCGATGCTTTTGACGAGTTGGCATTTGCCGTGCACGAGGTGTGCGAGAGCCTGGCGCGCAATATCGCCGCCGATGGTGAGGGCGCATCTAAGCTTGTTACGGTCAACGTTACCGGCGCCGTGAACGACGAGGAGGCCGATATCGCCGCCCGTGCCGTTGCCAACTCGCCGCTCGTTAAGACCTGCATCGCCGGCCACGACTGCAACTGGGGCCGCGTTGCTATGGCGCTGGGCAAGTGCGGTGTGAAGTTTAATCAGGAAGACGTTTCCATCGACATGATGGGCATGCCTGTCTGTCGCGACGGTCTGACTGTTCCCTTTGACGAGGACGAGGCTCTACGACGTTTTGAGGCGCCCGAGATCGTGATCTCGGCCGACCTGGGCGCAGGCGACGCGGCAACGACCGTGTGGACCTGCGACCTCACGCATGAGTACATCTCCATCAACGGCGACTACCGTTCCTAGATTCCAGGCACGCTGCGCATCTTGCCGCGATTGCGGACAGCGGAGCACGGCGCGATAACGATACGAAAGACGAGGCAGATTATGAAATTCGCACGCGATTGTCGTTCGAGCGAATCCAACGAAGCAACCGCGCAGCTGCTGTTTGAGGCACTGCCGTGGATTAAGAACCTGACCGGCAAGACGGTCGTCATCAAGTACGGCGGTGCCGCCATGGTCGACGAGCAGCTGCGTCGCGACGTGATGAGCGACATCGTCCTGCTTAAGATCATCGGCATGCGCCCCGTTATCGTGCACGGCGGCGGCAAGGCCATCAACGAGGCGCTGAGCCATTACGATATTCCCGTCGAGTTTAAGAACGGCCAGCGCGTGACCACGCCGGCGACTATGGATATCGTGCGCGAGGTGCTGGGCGGCAAGGTTAACCAGGAGCTGGTTGCCGCCATCAACCACCACGGCAACCTAGCTGTGGGCGTGTCGGGCAGCGACGCCGGCACGCTCATCGCCGAGCCGCTCGACCCCGAGCTCGGTCGCGTGGGCAAAGTGACGCACGTTAACACCGACTATATCGAGCGCTTACTCGATAGCGAGTACATCCCCGTCATCGCTACCGTCGCGGCGGGGGAGGACGGCGGTTTCTTCAACATCAACGCCGATACCGCCGCCGGTGCCGTTGCGGCAGCGCTGCATGCGCATAAGGCGATCTTTTTGACCGACGTCGACGGCCTGTACAAGGACTTTAGCGACAAGGATTCGCTTATCTCCAACCTGACGCTCGACGAGGTCAATGAGATGCTCTACGGCGGCGAGGTCGATAAGGGCATGATTCCCAAGCTGCGCGCGGCCGTCGATGCGCTTGCCGGCGGCGTTTTTCGCGCTCACATCATCAACGGCACCACGCCGCATTCGCTGCTGCTAGAGCTGCTGACCGATGCCGGCGTCGGCACCGTGATCCATTCCACCGAGACGGCTTACGAGTTCGATACGCATCCGCATCCGCTTTCGACGTTTGCAGCGCGTCTGACCGAGAACCTCGACGAGGTCGAGAAGCTTCAGACGGTCTAGCTGACCCGCAGCCGCCCCATTCCTGTACCCATAGGCCTGCGCCGTCCGGCGCTCAATGAAAGGCATCCCATGTCACTTGCAGCTCAGCAATCGCTTGAATCCCATTACGTTATGCATACCTTTGGCCGCTCTCCGGTCGAGTTTGTCGAGGGCCACGGCATGAAACTCACCGGCGACGATGGCCGTGAGTACCTCGACTTTCTTGCCGGCATCGGCGTGTGCAGCCTGGGTCATGGCGACCCGGCTGTGCTCTCGGCGCTCGAGGCACAGACCAAAAAGCTCATGCATGTCTCCAATTACTTCTACATTGAGCAGCGCGGACAGGTCGCGGCGCTGCTGTCCAAGCTTGCTAACGACGACGTAGATGGTGCGCGCGTGCTTGCCGATGCCATTGCCGCCGGCGATGAGACCACGGCAGCTGCTCTTGGTGCCCCGGCTGCGGACGAGCAGGTGTGGGAGACCTTCTTCGCCAACTCCGGCGCCGAGGCCAACGAGGGCTCGATGAAGCTCGCGCGCCTGTACGCCAAGCGTGCCGGTAACGGCGGCAACACTATCGTGTGCATGCGCGGCGGCTTCCACGGCCGTACGCTCGAGACCATTGCCGCCACCATGCAGGATTGGCTACAGGACAGCTTCCGTCCGCTGCCGGGTGGCTTTGTGGCCTGCTCGCCCAACGATGTCGACGAACTGCGTTCGATCTTTAAGCAGCTGGGAAGCGAGGTCTGCGCTGTCATGCTCGAGCCGATTCAGGGCGAGAGCGGTGTGCACCCCATGACCGAGGAGTTTATGGCGGCGGCGCGTGACTTGGCACACGAGGCAGGCGCCGTTCTTATCGCCGACGAAGTCCAGTGTGGCATCTTCCGCTCCGGCAAGCCGTTTGCATTCCAGACCTATGGCGTGGAACCCGACATTATGAGCCTTGCCAAGGGCATTGCCGATGGCGTGCCCATGGGTGCCGTGGTGGCAAAGAAGGAGATCGCCGACGTGTTTAAGCCGGGCGACCACGGCTCGACCTTTGGCGGTAGCTGCTTGGCTGTCGCGGCGTGCGCCGCGACGCTCTCCGCGCTCGTGCGCGGCGATTATGCCGAGCATGCTGCCAAGGTGGGTGCTTATATGGAGCAGGCGCTGGCCAAGCTTCCGCATGTTACCGAGGTGCGCGGTCGTGGCTTGATGCTCGGCTGCGACTTGGATGACGCTGCGGGCGATGCGCATGATATTGTTGCCCGCGCGCTTGCCGCCGGCGCTGTGATTAACGCTACTGGTGCCCACACGCTGCGTTTCCTGCCACCACTTGTCTGCGAGGAAGCCGACGTGGACAGCCTGATCGAGATCCTGGCGGGTGTTTTGGGCTAACACGGCGCAATAACTTAATTTGGAACGGGTTCTGGACTGCGGACGTGCCATATGCGGCACGATTCAGCGGTCCGGAACCCGTTTTGCTATCGATTTACCATGGCTGGGATGGGCCGTGTGCAAAAAGTGGCAAATATGAGTACTGGCACTAACCTCGTAACATATAAAATAGGCGTTTTTAGACGAGTCGGGCCACATATGTCCAGTTTTGTAGTTAGTAAATTGGCTTAACTGGACTATTGATCGTCGTTCTAATGTCGGATTTGCCTTTTATGACTTCGAAAACGCTGCCATCAAAAAGGTAGCAGTACTCATATTTGGCATTTTTTGCACACGGGTATTCGCCAAGGGTCCATTTCGCCGCCCGCTTCCGCTTCGGGCCTGCGGCCCTCGCGTGCTGCGCTGGTAAACGCTTGCGCGTTTCCTCAGCTCCGCACCCTGGCGGGTTCGAATCCCTC
>JAIIUG010000078.1:0-9720 GCA_022739635.1 Collinsella sp.
GGGTGAAGATCGTGGTCGCGAGGTTCTTGTAGAAGTCGATGAGCTTGCGGTTGCGCCAGCCGCCGTACTCCTTGATGAGGTGAATCGGGCAGTCGAAGTTTGTCGTGGTTTCAGTATCCCCGCAAATAGGGCCTCGCCCAACGACAGCGACGCAGGCCGATACTTCTTTTCGCACGCAGACGCCCGGCAGCTGCCCACGTCTGACACTTTTTGATACCTGCCCGCCCAAACCGCCAACTACCACAAAGGGGACAGGCACCTTTGTGGTGGTTGGGGCCCGGTTTGTCTCGATCTGTAACAGTTAGGCAGCCAAAACCGGGCCTGGTGTTACAGATCGAGATTTTCGGGCGGGCCCCTGCGGTTTGTCTAAATCTGTAACAGGTAGAGGCGATTTAGCCCGCCAGGTGTTACAGATCGAGACAAAAGCCCCTAGTCCACGGTGATGTCGAGGTTCTTGCCGACGAGGCCTACGCAGCCGCCCTCGGCAGCCTTGGGGCTGTCGGCATGGCAGAGGACCCACTTGTCGGCCTTCCAATAGCAGTAGCTGTCGCCGGTCGCAGGCATGTCGGCCGCAGCCTCGGGGCGCGGACCATTGGTGCCAGCGGGAAGCGCCACCATCACCTGGAAGCCACCGTCGTCGACCATGCACGGCGTGTAGTGGAGCGTGGTGTTGAAGACCTCGACGACCGTACCCGCCGGCACGCGGAACGCCTTGACGCACGCGGTGTCGAGCTTGCCGTCCTCGATCTCCCAGCGATGCGCCACAAGCAGGATAAAGTCGCGGGCACCCAGGTTAAACTCGCTGGCGCGGTGATACTCCAAGCAGTTGAGCTGCGTGTTGTGGCCATTGCACCAGCCCAGCTGGAAGGGTCGGCCGCCAAACATGAGAAAGCCCAGTTTATCGGCATCCTTGACGCCCTCGAGCTCCGGCGCACTTGCTACGTACTTGCTGCCCTCGGGGATGGGCGTGGCAGAGAGCGCCTCGAGCACGGGCGACGTGAGCTCGGACGGAACGTTATCCCAAACGTTGCCATAGAATTTGAACTCGGGATCGTTGACAGAGTAGATATGCATGTTCACTCCTGTTCGTTTATGTGACAGTACGAACATTCTAGAACAAACATAAGCGATTTTGAACGCTCATCCCGACCACTCAACAAAAAGGCGCCTCCGCATAAGCGAAGGCGCCCAATGCGCGCGTTTTGGACGATAAAGCCCTTATGCCTGTTGATAGTGCAGGTGCTTCTCGTCGATATTGGCCAGGTCACGGTCGAGATAGCGGCGTGCGAGCCAGTTTGCCATGGGGAGGTTCTGGTCCAGATAGTTGCCGCACTCCTCGGGAGCGGCACCGGGGACATCGCCCTCAAAGCCCGCGACAAACTCGAACAGCTCGCGTACGAGCGGCAAGATCTCCTCGCTCGTCACCTCGCCAAAAACGACGAGGTAAAAGCCCGTGCGACAGCCCATGGGCCCAAAGTAGACGATACGGCTCGACCACTCGGCATGATTGCGGAGGAACGTGGCGCCCAGGTGCTCGATGGTGTGGCACTCGGCCGTGTTCATGACCGGCTCCCTATTGGGCGTGGTCAGGCGCAGGTCAAAGGTGGTGACGGCAGCGCCGGTCGCCGGATCGCGGTCGACGCGGCTCACATACACGCCGGGCTCGAGCAGCAGATGGTCAACAGAAAAACTCGCGATGCGCTCCATGGCAGATCCTCTCGATAGTCAATTTAGGACGGGGCTTTTTTAGCTAATTCGAATGGTCGCACCAATCATACCAGTCAAAAAAGCCCCATCCAAAAAGACAACTTAGCCCAGGACGCGGGCCATGCGTGTCTTAAACTCGGACAGGAAGCGCGGGGCGTCCACGGTGAGTGCCACAAGCGCGCTCTTGTCCGGATCGGACAGGCGGTGCTCGTCGCAGATGGTGCGGCCGCGATACTCGCCCAGCAGGTCGACGCGCAAGTTACAGCCGAGCGCGCCCACGAGCGTGGGGTCGATCGCCACGGCAACGGCCAACGGGTCGTGCAGCGCACAACCGCCCAGGTAGGGGGCGTTCATCTCGTACGAGCCAATGTAGTGCTCAACCATGCTCGCAAACGCGCAACCGGCCATGGTGCCCGAACCCGTCCAACCGGCGATATCGCGACGCGTAAGCACCACGCGATGCGTCACGTCCAGACCAACCATGGTGAGCTTACGGCCCGAGCGCAGCACGGCGTCGGCGGCCTCGGGGTCGCTTGCCATGTTGGCCTCGGCGCCCGCGCTCACGTTGCCGGGCACGGTAAGGGCGCCGCCCATGACGACCACTCGGCCAATAGACATCATCGCCGCCGCATCACGCTCAAGGGCGAGCGCCAAGTTGGAGAGCGGACCGGTCGCCACATAGACCAGGTCGGGCCCATAGGTGCGTGCGGCGTCGATCAGGTAATCGACCGCTGCGTTGCCTTCGGCTGTCGTCGCGCCCACCGGCTCGTACGGCGACGCGGGCACGCTCGCACCGCCAATGCCGTTCTTGCCGTGGATGAGCGTGGTGGACGCCGGCGGCGTATAGGGCTCGGTCGCCTTAACGGGACGATCGGCGCCCAAGTACACCGGCACCTCGGGGCGACCCAGCAGGTCGAGCACCGCCAGGCAGTTATGTGCCGACTGCTCAACACGCACGTTGCCAAAGCACGTGGTGATGCCCACGAGCTCCACCTCGGGGCTCGCGATGGCATAGGCCAGCGCCATCGCATCGTCCACACCCATATCCAGATCAAGGATCAGCTTCTTGGTTGCCATTGTTCTACTCCGCTTCTCCGTCTTTATCGTTTAACCAAACCAATGTTCAACTTCGGCACGCGTGGGAATCGATTGCTGAGCGCCCAGGCGCGACACCGTCACCGCCGAGGCGCGAGCACCCGCGGCCATGCACTCAAAGAGCGGCAAGCCCTCTAGGCGAGCCGCCGCCAACGCGCCGATAAACGTATCGCCGGCCGCCGTGGTGTCGACCACCGAGCTCGAAAGCGCCGGCATGCGCAGCAGCTCGCCGTCATCACCAAGCGTAACCGAACCGGCGCCGCCCAGCGTGATGACCGCAGCTCCGGCACCCTTGGCGAGCAGGGCATTGAGCGCCGCGACACAACTCGCGTCATCTGCGGGCAGAATGCCCGTCAACGCCTGGCATTCGGTCTCGTTGGGGCAGACCAGGTCGACTGCGGGCCACGCACCCGCCGGCAGGGCGCAGGCCGGTGCGGGGTTAAAGACCGTATAGAACCCCAGCCTGTGGGCGCAAGAGAGCGCTGCGGCCGTCGCCGCAAGGTCACATTCGCCCTGGGCGATAAAGACGCTTCCGGCAGCCGGGGCAATCTCTCTGGCGCCTCCGTCGAGCCCATCGGCCACCAGGCGCCTCAGCGCACAGGCCACATCATCGCCTGCAAGCGCATGGTTGGCACCCGGCGACAGCACGATGCGGTTGTCGCTCTCACAGCGAATGATGGTCGCCGTGCCCGTCTCCACGTCGTCGCGCCGCGCCACGAACTCAACGCCCACGCCGGCATCCTGAAGCCCCGCCACCAGCGCATCGCCAAACGCATCGCGCCCGACCGCGCCGATCATGCACGTGTGCGCACCCATGCGCGCGGCGGCGACGGCCTGGTTAGCGCCCTTGCCACCAGCATTGGTGATAAAACCGCTGCCACCGACTGTCTCGCCCGCGCGCGGCATGCGCTCGCACGCCACCGAAAGGTCCATGTTCATACTGCCGAACACCGCAACAATGCCGTCGTCTGCCATGGAAACCTCCTCGTCTGCAGGCCTTACGCCCACCGTCGGCGTCGATCGCGCGCTCTCGCACCCCTATAACTTTAGTTCACTTTGATGTGAACGCACCCTTGAGGTTGCGCCAGCAGCAAGCATTCACAGGAGCAGGCAGCTAAAATGAATATGTGCCGATTATTCTCGTCATTGGATGATGTTTTATGGAGCAATTCCCACAATCGAGCCCACGCGGCCCGCGCCGCGCGCCTGATAACCAGGCGCCGCACGAACGCCCGCACGCCGACCGCCGCACCGGCGAGTCGCGACGCGGCCCGAGCCCGCATCGAACGCCCACCAACAAGGGTGCCTATGCAGCCAAGACCAACACCGGCGCCACACGCTCGTCCGCTACCGACCAGCAGGCGACCGCTCGCCCCAAATCTCGCTACATTCCTGCGCTCGACGGTCTGCGTACGCTCGCCGTCGTCGCGGTGGTGCTCTATCACCTCAACCTCACGTGGGCTCAGGGCGGCCTGCTCGGCGTCACGATCTTCTTTGTGCTTTCGGGCTATCTGATCACGCGCTTGCTGCTCAACGAAGTCGCTAGGACCGGCCGCATCGACCTTAAGAGCTTCTGGATTCGCCGCATCCGTCGCCTGGTCCCTGCCGTGGTAACGGTAGTGTTCGTGACCTGCGCGCTGTGCACCATCTTTAACCACGTGATGCTCACCAAGATGCGCCCCGACATCCTACCGTCGCTGCTGTTCTTCAACAACTGGTGGCAGATTGCCCAAAACGTCTCGTACTTCAATGCCCTGGGCGACCCCTCGCCGCTCACGCACTTTTGGTCGCTTGCCATCGAGGAACAGTTCTACCTGATTTGGCCGCCACTGCTGTTTGCCATGGTATCCATGCATGTGAGCAAGCCCAACACGCGCCGCGTGGTTCTGGGCCTTGCCGCGGCATCTGCCCTCGCCATGATGGTGCTTTACAACCCTACCGCCGACCCCAGCCGCGTGTACTACGGCACCGACACCCGCGTGTTCTCGCTGCTGCTGGGCGCCTGGATGGCCTTTATCCCCGATCGCGACCTGGCGCCGGTGCGTCTCGCACATCGTTTGGGGCTTAATCGCCTGGCTGGCGCCGCCAAGCACGGCAAGAACGCCGAGGGCAAGTCTGGCGAGAAGGCCGACGAAGCAGCCGAGACCGCTCCGGCACAGCCGAGCGCCCTCGTGCGCTTTTGGTCCTCGCCCGCATCCATCGATGTGTTGGGCGTCGTGGGTCTGGTTGGCCTTGCCGCCATGGTCGCGCTCACCAACGGCTACACCGCGTTCCAGTATCGCGGCGGCACGCTGTTATGTTCCATCCTCACGCTCATGGTCATCGCGGCCTGCGTGCAGCCCCAGGGAATGGTTGCCCGCGCGCTGTCCGCCGAGCCGCTCGTGTGGGTCGGCAAGCGCTCGTACAGCATCTACCTGTGGCACTATCCGCTGCTGTTGCTCATGAACCCGGTCGCCAACATCAACGATACGCCCTGGTGGCAGTACATTTTGCAGGTGCTGCTGGTGGTCGCCGTAGCCGAGTGCTCCTATCGCTTTATCGAAACGCCGTTTAGGAAGGGCGCCTTCGGCCGCACCGTCGCCGAGTTCCGCAATGGCACCACCACGCCCGCCAACTGGACACGCGCGCACGTCCCTGTCTGCGCAGCCTGCGCCGTCGTGTTGGTCGTCGCACTGGGCGGCCTGGTCTTTGTGCCCGAGACGTCTGCGCTGAGCGGCGAGGGCGCCGAAGTTCTGAACAAGGAAGCCAAAAACACCGCGCCCACCGACCAGCAGGCGGCCGACGACACCGACAAGGACAACGACGGCTTCCCCGATGGCTCCTACGACCTGTTGATGATCGGTGACTCCGTGTCGCTGCGCGCCGTTGATTCCTTTGACGGCGTGTTCCCGCACAGCCATATCGATGCCGAAAAGGGCCGCCAGTTTGATGCTGGCCGCGCGACATTTGAGGGCTATATCCAGCAGAACCTTGCCGGCAAGATCGTGGTCTTTGCCCTTGGCACCAACGGTTTGGTAACGGACGCCCAGGTCGACGCGATCATGGCCGACGCCGGCGAGCAGCGCATTGTCGTGTTTGTAAACACGCGTAGCCCGCAGCCGTGGGTCGGGTCCACGAACCAGGCCATCGCCAACGCCGCCACGCGCTACAAGAATGTACGCGTTGTCGACTGGTACGGGTACAGCGCCAACCGCAACGACCTGTTCGACGGCGACGGCACGCACCTGTCGACCACCGGCGTGACCGAATACCTCAACCTGATCCATGATGCGGTCAAGAAAGACCTGCCCGTGCACCCCGAGGACCACGTCAACGATCCGCAGCCGGCAGCCGTCAAATCCGCCGCCGACGCACTCGTCAATGCCCTCGCCTACAAACCACACAAGCTGGGCACCGACAAGTAACACGCGGCCAAATCTGCTTCCACCCGCAGGGGGCGTCGGCCGTGGCCGACGCCCCCTGCGGCAGTTAGGGACGCTCCTTTTGCACCGGCACCTTGAGGCACTTCTGGCGCAGCCAATGAAGACCTCTAGAGATGAATTTCAAGCCGCTCCGCCGCTCCAGGCATCGTTTCCGCGCCTCGCGCCTGCCCCAAACAATCAAAACAAGCCCTTTTCGCCGCAACCTCAAAGGTCTGTGGGCAAAAAAGGGCAAATATGAGTACTGTTACCATTTTAGTAGCAGGCAAAACCACCCAAAATGACGTCCGAGCAACCCCTACAACCCCCTAAAGCAGCCAACCTGACTCGTTTAAGGTGTATTGGAGCCAATTTTAATGAACATACTATAGGTTATGTTCATTATCTTCTTGGCCGTAAATGTCATCAGTCTAGCAACAGTACTCATATTTGGCATTTTTTGCCCATCGTTATATAACTGACCCCCTGTAGCGGGCAAAAAAGAGGCCGCAGCCCATGGCCGCGGCCCGCTCGAAACCCAAAAGAGGCGCTACGCGCTGTAGCCCATCGCTTGCAGCACAAACATGACGACCGTCAGCACCGTAATCACGCCGATAGTCGCCCACGTGAGCACGTTCCACACGCGACCGTTGCGGTTGGCCCCCATAATGTGGCGATCCGCCGCGATAACCACCTGGAATACCAAAACTACGGGCAGCAGCACGCCGTTGATGACCTGCGAGGTCATCATAATCTGGAACAAATCGACGCCGGGCATGAGCACCAACACGGCAGAAATGCCGATGATGGCCGTAATGATGCCGCGATAGACCGGGGCCTCGTCCCAGCTGCGATCGGCGCCTCGTTCCCAACCAAATGCCTCGCAGATGGCACTCGACGTAACGCCCGGCAGCACGCAGGCAGCCAAAAAGCTCGCTGCGACCAGGCCCGAGGCAAACAACACCGTGGACCACTGGCCCGCGATGGGCTCCAGCGCGCGGGCGGCATCGGCGGCATCGCTAATCTGAATACCCGCCGGGAACAGCACCGTACCGGTCGTGATGATAATGAAGCCCGCAATGATATCAGCAGCAATCGAGCCGCTCACGGTATCAATACGCTGCAGCACGATGTCGTCCTCGCCCGCATTCTTATCGACCACGTTGTTCTGAGCCAAGAAGATCATCCACGGTGCGATGGTGGTACCGATCGTTGCGACCACGAGCGACACGTAGCTGGGGTCGTTTTGAATATTGGGGACGACCAAGTCGACCGCGACCTCGCCCCAGTTGGGGCCGGCCATAAACGCGGCGACGATGTAGGTCACGAACACGCAGCTTACCAGCAGCAAAATCTTCTCGATGCGCTGGAAACTGCCCGACATGGTAAGCATCCACACCAGCAGCGCCACGAGCGGCACCGAAATGCTCGCCGGCACGCCAAACAGGGCAAGTCCGCTCGCGATACCCGCAAACTCCGAAATGGTCACGGCCGTGTTGGCGATCAACAGCGCCGCCATGGCCAGCACGCTCTTGCGCACGCCAAAGCGCTCGCGAATGAGCGACGCCAGGCCCTTACCCGTGACGCATCCGCAGCGCGCCGCGGTCTCCTGCGTCACGATGAGCAGCACGGTCATGACGGGAAGCATCCAGAGCATCTTGTAACCATAGCTGGCGCCCGCGCTGGAATACGTGGCGATGCCGCCGGCGTCATTACCCGAAAGCGCCGCCAACAGACCGGGGCCCATAGCGCCAAAGATGGCGGCGATGGTCAGCTTTTGCTTGGCGCTCGCCTTTTGCTTCGTGTTTTGCACGCGACCACCTATCCCATGACCGACATGGTGAGCAGCACCGCGGCGATGCAGTACGCCACACACGAGATCATGACGGCGATAACGTTCATGGCGGTACCCGACGTGTTAAGGTCGTGCTCGTCGCGCCAGAACAGCACCATCAGGTAAATCACGGCGCTCATGTTGCCCACCAGGCAGATGATGGCGGCAATGTTAAAGCAGCCGGTAAAGAGCTGCTCCTCAAACATAGAGGCATCGGGGAACGCAGCGGTGCGCACCAGCTGCGCGCACAGGTAAGTAACAAGCGAAAGGATCAGACCCATGCCCGTGCTCTGGAAGAAGAATCCCAGGTACGGTTTGGGCTCGTCGTCGTGACCGTCGTACTCGAGGAAGTAGTTCTTGACGAACGACACCATGCGCGAGGCAGCCAGCAGCACGAGCGGCATGGCGCACATGGGGAACACCACCAGATGCGCGGAGCCCAGCGCCGTCCCCAGCACCGTCGCCATAATGCACGAGGCGATGCCCCACACGACAACCCAGTACTGACGATGCACGAACCAGCTGAGCACGTTCGTCGAGTCGTCCGACGCGCTATCGCCCGAGCCGACACCGGCGATCTGCAGGTCCTCCTGATGCTCCTCGGCGATAACGTCCATGGCGTCGTCGAAGGTCACGATACCCAGGATATGACGGTTCTCGTCGCAGACGGGGATGGCAACCAGGTCGTACTTGGTCATCTCGTCCGTCACGTCTTCCTGGTCCTCGTCGGGCGACACGTAGACCAGATCGCGATAGGCGAGCTGGCCCAGCGTGGCGTCGCGGTCGGCCACGATCAGCGTGCGCAGCGAAAGCACGCCCGTCAGCATACCGCTCGGATCCTCGGTATAGACGTAATAGACACTCTCAAAGTCCTCGTCGAGTTTGCGAATCGCCTCGATGGCATCGCCGACCGTCGCTGTGGCGGGCAGCGAGACAAACTCCGAGGTCATGATGCGGCCGGCGGTGTTGTCCTCGTAGCCCAGCAGATTACGAATCGCCTTCTCCTCCTTGACGCCCATCAGGCGCAGGAGCTTCTCGGCCTTCTCATAATCGAGCTCGTCGATCAGGTCGGCTGCATCGTCCGGGTCCATCATGGCCAGCATCGACGATGCGTCCGTGTCGGACAGGCCCTCGAGCATCTCGGTCATAAGCTCGTCGTCATCGAACTCCGAGATGGCCTCGGCGGCCTGGGCAGTATCGAGCTGCGCAAACACCTGCGCACGTAGGCGCGGGTCGAGCTGCTCGATAATGTCGGCGATATCGGCAGGGTGCAGCTCGCCGAGCGTCTTGTGCGACACCGAGAGTTGAATGTTCTTGGTCGAGCGGTCGAGCAGGTCCATGTAGGACCAAGCGATGATGTCCTCACTGAGCGGCTTGCCCAGGTGCTTCATAAAGCCTTCGACGATATGCTCGAGCGCGGGGCTGATGGCGCGTAGCAGACCGCGGGCACCGACCTCGGCACCCAACAGGCGCAGCTGGTTTTCGCCCGACATGGAAAACTTGATGTCGTTGACGCGCACGACCTTCATGCCCTGCGTGTCGACGATCTGCTTGTTGAGCACGTCGCGCGCCAGCAGGAGCTCGGTCGGCTGCAGGTACGAGAAGCGAATGTTGGTGGCAGACGTATTGAGATACACGCCTGTCTCATCGATACGGTCGACCCATTTGCGCCAGCTGATCATAAAC
>JAIIUG010000079.1:0-9688 GCA_022739635.1 Collinsella sp.
CAGGAGCGTCTTGCCCGCGAGAAGGAGGAGGCTGCCCGCGAGGCCCAGCGCCGCGCCGTTCCCGCTTCCGACTCCGGTTCGCGCTTCCGTTCGCTGCTCGACCAGATCGCCGCACAGGAGACCGTGCTCAAGGAGAAGAAGGACGCCGAGCAGAAGGCCAAGGCCGAGCGCGCTGCCGAGCGTGGCAACCGTCGTGGCGGCAACAACGACCGTCGCGGTGGCCGTCGTAACGATCGCAACGCCTCCGACAACAACTCCGAGCGCAACGCCTCCGAGAGCCGTCCCCACAGCCATCGCACCAATGCCAGCAACAACGTCGCTGCCGGCATGGACTTCCCCAACCCCGACAAGCAGGGCAAGGGCAAGAAGCGCAAGGGCGGTCACAACAACGAAGAGGACCACTACAGCCGCATGGCTCGCGAGGCCGAGGAGTACAGCCGCGAGAAGGTGCTCGAGGAGGCTCGTGCCGCCGTCGAGGAGGCCTCTCGTGAGTCCACTGGTCGCCGCAAGAAGCGCAAGGAGAAGCGCGAGCGCGAGGCCGCAAAGGCTCAGGAAGAGCGCAAGATTGAGGAGGCGC
Source organism: Collinsella sp. (assembly GCA_022739635.1). GTDB lineage: Bacteria > Actinomycetota > Coriobacteriia > Coriobacteriales > Coriobacteriaceae > Collinsella. The sequence goes on from JAIIUG010000079.1 coordinate 578, forward strand.
TGGCCCAGGGCGTGAACCCCGAGGACCTCGACGCCATCAAGGTCTCCCAGGGCGTTACCGTCCAGGAGCTCGCCGAGGCTCTCGACGTTCCGGCCAACGACATCATCAAGCGCCTGTTCCTGCTGGGCACGCCGCTTACCATGACGCAGTCCATGTCCGACGACCTCGTCGAGCTCGTTGCCGACGACCTGGGCCGTCAGATCAAGATCATCACCCCCGAGGAGGAGAACACCTTCTCGTTCTACGACGATCCCGCCGACCTTAAGCCGCGCGCCCCGGTCGTCACCGTCATGGGGCACGTCGACCACGGCAAGACGAGCCTCCTCGACGCTATCCGCCATACCGGCGTCGCTGCCGGCGAGGCGGGCGGCATTACGCAGGCCATCGGCGCTTCGCAGGTCATGATCAACGACCGCAAGATCACCTTCATCGATACCCCCGGTCATGCTACCTTTACGGCCATGCGTGCCCGCGGCGCCAAGGTGACCGATATCGTCATCCTGATCGTGGCTGCCGACGACGGCGTCATGCCCCAGACCATCGAGTCGATCAACCACGCCAAGGCCGCCGGCGTTCCCATCGTCGTCGCCGTCAACAAGATCGATAAGCCGGGTGCCAACCCCGACCGCGTGCGCCAGGAGCTCACCGAGTACGGCATCATCCCCGAGGAGTGGGGCGGACAGAACATGTTCGTCAACATCTCGGCCAAGCAGAAGATCGGTATCGACGACCTGCTCGAGACCGTGCTGCTCCAGGCCGACGTGCTCGAGCTCAAGGCCAACCCCGATACGTTCGCATCGGGTAACGTCCTCGAGGCTAAGCTCGACAAGGGCCGCGGCTCGGTTGCCACCGTGCTCGTGACCCGCGGTACCCTGCACGTGGGCGACACGCTGGTCGCCGGCCTCACCTATGGCCGCGTCCGTGCCATGCTCGACCCCAAGGGTAACGCCGTCACCGAGGCCGGTCCCTCCGACGCCGTCGAGATCTTGGGCCTACAGTCCGTCCCCAACGCCGGCGACGAGTTCCGCGTGTTCGAGGACGAGCGCGAGGCACGTGCGCTGGCCGACGAGCGTTCGCTCAAGGCCCGTATCGAGGAGCAGAGCCGCGTGAAGCACGTGACGCTCGAGAACCTCTTCGAGACCATCGCCGACGCCGAGGTCAAGGAGCTCAACCTGATCATCAAGGCCGACGTCCAGGGCTCCATCGAGGCCCTTCAGGACTCGCTCGACAAGATGGACCAGTCCGAGGTGCGCATCAACACGATCCACTCCGCGGTCGGCGCCATCAACGAGACCGACGTCGTCCTGGCCGACGCCTCCAACGCCATCATCATCGGCTTTGGCGTCCGTCCCGACGGCAAGGCCCGCTCTGCCGCCGAGCGCGAGGGCGTCGAGATCCGTTGCTACGACGTCATCTACAAGTGCCTCGAGGACCTCGACGCTGCCCGCATCGGTATGCTCAAGCCCACCGAGGTCGAGGTCTCCACGGGTTCCGCGACCGTTCTGGACACCTTCAAGGTGCCCAAGGTCGGTATCGCCGCCGGTGTCCGCGTCGAAGAGGGCGAGATCGCCGCGACCGATTCCGTGCGCCTGGTGCGCGACGGCATCGTGGTCTTCAACGGTAAAATCGCCTCGATGCGCCACTACAAGGACGAGGCCAAGAGCCTCAAGAGCGGCTCCGAGGGCGGTATTGGCCTGGAGAACTTCCAGGACATCAAGCCTGGCGACACCATTGAGGGCTACCGCATTGACCAGGTTGCCCGTACCGAGTAGGGGGTAGCGCTATGAAGCAAACGCAGGCAACCCGCCGTCTGGGCGAGCAGCTTCGCGAGAAGCTCGGTTATATCCTGCTCTTTGAGGTTTCCGATCCGCGTCTCGACCTGGTCACCCTGACCGCGGTCGAGGTCGCGGTGGACCGTTCGTTCGCGCGTGTGTACGTGTCGTGCGACGCGAGCCGCTACGACGAGGTCATGGAGGCGCTTGCCAGCGCCAAGGGCCGCATTCGTAGCCTGTTGGCCCGCTCGCTCGATTGGCGCGTCACGCCCGAGCTCGATTTTCGCATCGATCGCTCGACCGATGAGGCCGAGCGCATCACGCGCGCGCTGGAAAACGTTCCCGCCACGCTTGCGATCGAAAAGGACGAGGACGGCTATCCCATAGCGGATGCCGCCCAGGAGGCAGCTTTAGATGAGTAATTCCGCCGACCTCGCATCGTGCGAGTCTGCAGATATTCAGCGACGCATCCTCGAGCTCATCGAGGGTGCGTCCTCCATTGCGATTTCGGGACATACGTCTCCCGATGGTGACGCCCTGGGCTCCGTGCTGGGTCTGGGCCTCTCGCTTATGAAGTTTTTCCCCAACAAGGACATTGCCCTGCTGCTGGCAGACGATGACCCGGTTCCGCGTATTTACCGCTTTATGGAGGGTGCCGACCGTCTGATGCCGGCATCTGCGTATACCGGCAATCCGGACCTGTTCATCTCGGTGGACGTGCCGGTCGTCGAGCGTCTGAACAACTCCGCCGAGGTGCTCCGCCGCTCGTCGCATGTGGTGTGCTTCGATCACCATCCGGCGCGCGAGGAATTTGCCGAGCTGAGCCTGAGGTGCGTCGGCGCCGCGGCCTGCGCCATGATTATCGACCGCTTTTTGGATAATTGCGGTATTGTGGCTCGTGATGGTGTCGCGACGTGTCTGCTGTGCGGCCTGGTGACCGATACCGGTCGTTTTCAGTATCAAAACGCCGATGCCGCTGCGTTCCATGCCGCCTCGCGCCTGGTCGCGCACGGTGCCGATCCGGCGCGTGTTGCGCTCGAGGTCTACCAGAGCATGCGCGTTGAGTTCTTGCATCTCAAGTCCATCGTTATGGGCCGCATCAAGACGGTGGCGCACGGTCGCGTGGCATATAGCTATGCGTACCAGAGCGACCTCGAGGCCTGCGGCGTCACTTCGGACGAGTGCGACGGCCTGGTCGATGTGGTGCGTTCGGTGATGGGTGTGGAGGTCTGCCTGTTCCTGAAGGGCATTGAGGGCGATACCAAGGTGCGCGGCAACCTGCGCTCCAAGGGCGACCTCGATGTGTCCGAGATCGCTGCCAACTTTGGCGGTGGCGGGCATCATGCCGCCGCCGGCTTTTCCAACAACGGAACGATTCGCGAGACGCTCGCCGTGGCACTTCCCATGCTGGCCGAGCTGGTAGGGGAGGATCCCGCTTCGGTGACCGTCGAGCTCTAACATTTTGGATGGTACATGGCTCGTCGTACGCCTTCTCAATTGAATATGCTGCTCGCCGTCGATAAGCCGGTGGGCTGTACGTCCCACGACGTGGTATCGCAGTGCCGACGCGCCCTCCATGAGCGACGCGTCGGCCATGCCGGTACGCTCGACCCCATGGCATCCGGTGTCATGGTGGTGGGCGTGGGCCAGGCGACCCGTCTGCTGGGCATGCTAACCCTCGATACCAAAAGTTATGTCGCCGACATTTCGTTTGGCGTCGAGACCAATACCGATGACGCGGAGGGCGAGGCCGTCCGTACGGTGCCCGTTGCCCCCGAGCTGCGCGATCTCGCTTACGCCCGTGAGCGGCTGGCCGCTATGCTTGGCCCGCAGATGCAGGTGCCGCCAGCGTTTTCGGCCATCTCGGTCAATGGCGTTCGCGCCTATAAGAGTGCTCGCGAGGGCAATGCGGTGGACCTACCTCCGCGCCCTGTCGAGGTCTATGCCGCCGACCTGATCGCCGTGGGCGGCGAGGGCGATACGTGCGTCTGGACCGTGGCGTTTTCGGTAAGCAAGGGCACCTACATTCGCGCGCTCGCTCGCGACCTGGGTCGCGCCTGCGATAGTGCTGCGCATATTTCCGCGCTGCGCCGCACGGCCTCCGGTGTTGTTTCCATTGGCGCTTGTCATGCGGTAGAGGAGCTCTCTGCCGAGTCCGCTGCCGGCTTTGCTCTGGATCCCATCGGCGCCCTTGGTGCCACGCGTGTCGATTTGCCGGGCAATCTTGCAGACGACCTGCTTTGTGGTCGCCGCATTCCCGTTGAACGCGCGCTTGTGGACTTCGATACGTCGAAGGCGCCGTTCGCGCTCGTGCTTGATGGGGGACTCAAAGCGCTCGCCCGCATCGAGGGCGGCCGCTTTGTGATGGAGCACGTCTTTCCGCAGGCGATCGGCGGTGTTCGATGATGCTGGCGCCCCACGAGCTCGCGCGTGTCTTTTTCGCGGGTGAGTTGGATGAGGCCCGTATCGTTTCTGCCGATGCATTTGATGGGTGCGAGTTCTTGGGTGCCGCGTCGATCGCCATTGGCGTGTTTGATGGCGTGCATCGTGGGCACCAAGAACTGATCGACGCGGTTATTCGCGATGCGCATGGTCACGGCAGCAAAGCGGTCGTGGTCACCTTCGATCCTGATCCGGACGTCGTGGTGAGTCCTTCGCCCGCTCAAAAATTGATGACGACGGCCGACCGCCTGCACGCCCTGGCTCAAACCGGGGTCGATGCGGTGGTGGCCGTTCCCTTTACACCCGCCGTGGCGGCACTCGACCATGTCGGGTTCCTGGCGCTGTTGTCGCGCGTTGTCGACATTCGCTCCATTCGTGTAGGCAGCGACTTTAGGCTCGGCCGTGGCGGCGCTTCGGGCGTTGCCGAGATGCGCGCCTGGGGTGTTGAGCGTGGGGTTGACGTTTACGGTCACGACCTGCTCTGCGTTAACGGGCAGACCATCTGTGCCACGCGCATCCGCCATGAGCTGGCCCAGGGTCATGTGGAGCTGGCTGCCGAGCTTCTCGGCCGTCCCTATATGGTGCGCGGTGTTGTGGCGGCTGGCCGTCACGAGGGCTCCGACATGGGATTTCCCACGGCAAACATCCAGGTGCCCGACGGCATCCAAGTGCCTGCCGATGGCGTCTATGAGGGTCTGGTGCTGGTCGACGATACCGTATGGCCTGCTGCCGTTAACGTCGGTCTGCCGCCGACCTATGCCGATGATGCCGCCTCGGCGCATCTCGAGGCCAACTTAATCGGCTATGCGGGCGACCTGTATGGCGCTTCCGTGTCGCTGGCGTTTACGCGCTGGCTGCGTCCGTCTCGCGTGTTCGATTCCCTGGACGAGCTTATCGCGACCGTCGAGGGTAATATCGACGATATACGTCATAACTTGGGTGAGCAGGGGGTGAGTATCCGTGATTAGCGATGAGGAAAAAGATCAGGTACGCGCGGCGTCGGACCTGGTTGCCATCGTGCAGGAAACGGTTGAGCTCAAGCCCCGCGGCCATGAGTTTTGGGGCTGCTGCCCGTTTCATGGCGAAAAGACCCCATCGTTTCACATTATCCCTGCTACGCAGGTGTGGCACTGCTTTGGCTGCGCCGAGGGCGGCGACGTCTTCACCTATATTATGAAGCGCGAGAACCTGAGTTTTCCCGAGTCGATCCGCTATTTGGCTGATCGTGCGGGCATTGAACTGCACGACACCGGTGCGCAGCGCGATCGCGGCACCAAGCGTGCCCGCATCTATGACCTGTGCGCCGAGACGGCTCAGTTCTACCACACCATGCTTATGCGCGGTAAGGACAGCCGCCCGCGCGAGTACTTTGCCAGCCGCGGCATGGGCGGAGATGTCTGCCGACGCTACTGCCTGGGCTTTGCGCCGGGTCGCAACGCGCTGGTTTCGCATCTGTCTCAAGCGGGCTTTACCCCGCAGGAGATGATTGACGCCAACGTGGCCGTGAGCCGTGGGCGCGGACAGCTCGCGGACCGCTTTTACGATCGCGTGATGTTTCCCATCTTTGATGAGCAGGGTCACAATATCGCCTTTGGCGGGCGCATCATGGGCGATGGCCAGCCCAAGTACCTCAACACCGCCGAGACGAGCGTGTTTCATAAGAAACGAAACCTCTATGGCTTTAACTGGGCCAAGGAGTTTATCGTTGCGCAGGATACCGCCATCGTGGTGGAGGGCTATACCGACTGCATCGCCTGCTGGGAGGCAGGGATCAAAAACGTCGTCGCCACGCTGGGCACGGCGCTGACGGAACATCACGTTAAGACACTCACCCGTTTTGCCAAGCGCATTGTATATATGTTCGATGGCGACGCCGCCGGTCAAAAGGCCGCGCGCCGCGCGATTCAGTTTATCGAGCAGGATTCGATGGACCTGCGCTGCGTGGTGCTGCCCGACGGCAACGATCCCATGGAGTTCATCACCGCGCATGGTGGCGAGGCGCTGCAGGCGCGCATTGACGCGGCCGAGCCCCTCATGGACTTTGTCTACCGTTCGCTGCAGGAGTCGAGCGACATTACCACACCGGGCGGTCGTGCCAAGGCGCTCGAGGATGCACTGACACTCATCTATCCTCTGCGCGACAGCTATATGATCGACACGTACTTTATCCAGATTGCCGATCTGCTTGGCTTGGACTTGGAGACCGTGCGCGCGAGTTCGGGCCGTGTGTTTCGCGATGTCGCCAAGCGCGAGGATGCCGAGCGCCGGCGTGAGCAGAGCTATGAGCGTCAACGCGCGCAAGCTGAGCGCGCGGGCGGATCGCAGGGACGAAGCTCGGGCGGCGGTGCGACTGGTGCGCGCAGTGCCGGTCGCGGTGCCTGGGCTGCGGGTGCGACGCCGCCGGTGTCCGCACCGGTCGAGGAGGACCCGTACGACTACGTTCCGCTTGATGCTTATGGGGCCGCGCCGGTGGAGGACGACGAGGACCTGCCGCCAATTGATGTGCCAGCGGGGATGGAAAGCGCTGCGACCGTTGCCGGTAGTTCAAGCGCGGCGGCAGCTCCGTCGATGCCGATTGTTTTGACCGATCTGGAGCGGAAATCCCTGGCGGGGGAGCGCGAGCTGCTGACGATGCTCACGAGTTACCCCGATCTGTTCCGCACGTATGCCGATCGTATTTGTTCTATCGAGTGGGTCGACCCGCGTCACGAGTCCATTGCGTGGGCCGTGCTCGCGACGCCCCCGGGCACCGATCCTGCGGCCTGCATGGATGCGGCGCGCGCGGTGTGTCCCGAGGCGGCGTCGCTTGTCAGCGCCGGGCGCATCTCGGCAACGAGTAAGCACCCGACCGAGACGAACATCGTCTTTATGCTCGATACGCTCGAGCTCTACACCATCAAGCGCCGCATGCGTGCCGCACAGGCCAAGCTGCGCCAGGACCGTTCGCTCGATGATGAGGCCCGTCGCGCGCTGACCGTGCAGGCCGCGCAGGATTCGCAGCGTCAACGCGAGCTGCAAAAGTCGATCGGCGGCGTGGCGGACCCGTTCCGTTTGATCGGTCTGGAGGCCGCAGGCACCGATCAGGCCTAGATGTTGTGGTCAACCAGCGTATTCTCGCCTATATCCTGTCTTTATTTTGGGTATAGACGTATCTGTGTGTGCTAAAGTATTGAGTCCTGTGGACTACGAAGGGAGAATCTGTGCCAAAAAAGACTGAGAGCACGGGTACTGGGCTGGAATCCTACGTTGCAAAGCTCATGGGCAACGGCTCAAACAGGACTTCGGTAACCGAGGACGAGATTCAGGTCGCCCTGAAGGATATCGATGTCTCTGATGAGCAGCTCAACGCGGTGTATTCCGCGCTGCGTAACAGCGGCATCCAGATTATCTCCGCGAGCGGAAACGACGACGCCCCGATGGGCGTCGACGATGACGATAACGATACCGACGATTTCGATGACGACGACGAGCACGATTCCGGCTCGCTTGACGATCACGAGCTTAAGATGGCCCGCCAGGCCGATGCCGAGATGGGCTCTTCCAAGAGCAAGAAGAAGCGCACCGTGCGTACGTCTCGTTCGCGTTCGCGCGTGCGCGGCATCGATGCCTCCACGGTGATGCTGACCGGCGACCCGGTTCGTATGTACCTCAAAGAGATCGGTAAGGTCGACCTGCTGACCGCATCTGAAGAGGTCGATCTGGCCATGAAGATCGAGGCCGGTCTTGAGGCTACCGAGAAGCTTGAGGCTGCCGAGGCAGGCGAGATCGAGCTCACCCGCGCCGAGATGCGTCGTCTTACGCGTATTGAGAACGTTGGTCTTGAGGCCAAGCAGGCGCTCATCAGCGCAAACCTGCGTCTGGTCGTCTCCATCGCCAAGCGCTATGTCGGTCGTGGCATGCTGTTCCTGGATCTGATTCAGGAGGGCAATCTCGGTCTGATTCGCGCCGTCGAGAAGTTCGACTATCAGAAGGGCTTCAAGTTCTCCACGTACGCCACGTGGTGGATCCGTCAGGCCATTACGCGCGCTATTGCCGACCAGGCCCGTACCATCCGTATCCCCGTGCACATGGTCGAGACCATCAACAAGCTCGTCCGCGTGCAGCGCCAGCTCCTCCAGGACCTGGGTCGCGACCCGACCCCCGAGGAGATCGGTGCCGAGATGGACATGAGCGCCGACCGCGTCCGCGAGATCCAGAAGATTTCGCAGGAGCCCGTGTCGCTCGAGACCCCGATCGGCGAGGAAGAGGATTCCCAGCTGGGCGACTTTATCGAGGACTCCCAGGCTATCGTCCCGCCCGATGCCGCCAGCTTCTCCATGCTGCAGGAGCAGCTCACCCAGGTACTCGATTCGCTTGCCGATCGCGAGCGCAAGGTTATCGAGCTGCGCTTTGGTCTCGTCGACGGACATCCCCGCACGCTCGAGGAAGTCGGTCGCGAGTTTGGCGTCACGCGCGAGCGCATCCGCCAGATCGAGTCCAAGACCCTGGCCAAGCTCCGTCACCCCAGCCGCAGCAGCAAGCTGAAAGACTATATCGAGTCTTAGTAGTTACGGCGTTTTACCAAACGCCGTAACTGGCCGACGCTGCGCGGACACCAGAGCGACAACTTGTCATTCAAAGAGGACGGCATGACCAGAAGGTCTATGCCGTCCTCTTTTCATGCCAATTTGTTCGCTCTGGTGCCCGCTCGCTGGCATTGTCAAACATCGGCGTTTCCGTTGCCGGTGCCGGCAGTTAGGCCGTCCCCAAGGGATCAAGGCGAGAAAATTTCTTAAAAAAGTTCTTGCCCTTCGCCCAATCGTCCGTATAATAAACTTCGTTGCTTGAGAGCACGCACCTATTCCTCGGTAGCTCAATGGTAGAGCACGCGGCTGTTAACCGCGCTGTTGTAGGTTCG
>JAIIUG010000006.1:0-45934 GCA_022739635.1 Collinsella sp.
ATCGACGACCAGCCACTCGACTCCATCACCCTCGCCTACGACTACGCACCAAACACCGATGAGCGCCACATGAACCAAGTCCTCGACAAGATGCTTGGACAGTGCGGGCTCACCGAGGAGGCCGGTCGAACCATCTATAGCAACCAGAAATTAAAGCGAACAGAACTCCGCCGTGTCGGAAAAATCAAAGGGCGAAACGGGGCCGCCTACTGGGATGCCTGGGCAACACGCGACAAGGGCGAATTCGGACACAGCACCTATACGGTCACTGTCTACACCAAAGACGGAATTAAGGACAATGTTGACGATTTCGCGTCATCCAAACTCGGCATCCCCAAAACAACCAAACCCGTCAACCCAGATGAAATCCTGTAGAGGCGCTTATTGGAATGTCGCTCAACGTGCACACCGACATTGAGCTCACCCCCACCGCCACAAAGGTGCTTGCCCCTTTGTGGCGGTTTTCGGCAAAAAGAAGCCGCCCCAATAAAAAGAGGCGGCATCAAGCAAGTCTATTTATTAGCGTCCCTCAAGACCCAACAAGAACGCAGAAATGTAGCCCGGGGCTTACCCTTTCCCGAACGCGACCCTCGCGAAGCGCGTGAGCGAGCGGGAAAGGGTAAGCCCCGGGCGGACAATTAAGTGCGCTACTCGGCAGCGGCCTTGAACTTGTTGTAGTTGATCAGGCAGCCGGCCTTGACGATGGCACGCTCCTCGGCCGTCATATCGGCAATGTAGAGCTCAATCTGCTCGACCGAACCGTCGGCACGCACCACGTAGGCAGCGATGTTCTTCAGGTCGCCATTGAGCGCAGCGCGAATCCCCGGCACAAAGACGTAATCGCCCACCTCAAAGTTGGGCTCAGCCTCCATCTGGAAGGGCACCATGCCCCAGTTCATTACGTTGGAGCGATAGCGCTTGGTGGCGTACTCGTGGACGATGTTGGCCAGGCCGCCAATTACGCGCTGACAGCTCGCGGCCTGCTCGCGGGCAGAACCGTCACCGGGCTTCTTGGCGTAGAGCATGGAACCGTACTCGGTCGCCTTGGCGTCGGCAGCGACACCCGCGCCGGCCAGCGCCTCAAACACACCAGCAAGCTCGGCATCGAGCGCCGCCAGGTCGCCCGCGGCCTCGCCGGCCACACGGCGCTTTTCCACCGCGTCGACCTCCTTGGAGCGGCCCACGTAGGCCGGGTCGCGGCGGCTGAGCGTAAACTCGGCCAGGCCCAGCGGGTTGGAGCGGAAGGAGCTCGTCTCGCCCGAGGGAATGAGCTCGTCGGTCGTGGTGACCGGGTCCATGATCTTGGAGCACACCTTGAGCAGGATGTCGTCGCCGAGAGGCTCCATCGCGGGCCACGGCTTGATGTTGGGGCCTTCGACCAGATCGTCGGCAGGCTCCGCCTTGCCAAAGCCCCAGTACACGCGCTTTTTGTACGGCGCGTCGTCAAAGGTGTACTCGCAGGCCTCGTCCCAAGTCTCCTCGGGCAGGTCGGTCGCCGGCGTCAGGACGCCGCCGTTGGCAGCCGTCGCCGCAATGGAGCGGGCATCCATCAGGGCCACGGCGCTCAGCTGGCCATTACCCGGCTTGGAACCCTCGCGGTTGGGGAAGTTGCGCGTGGTGTGGCGGATCGAAAGGCCATTGTTGGCGGGCGTGTCGCCGGCGCCGAAGCACGGGCCGCAGAACGCCGTGCGCACAATCGCGCCGGCCTCCATAAGGTCGTAGATGTAGCCGCGGCGCGTAAGCTCGAGTGCCACGGGCTGGCTCGTGGGATAGACCGACAACGAGAACTCGCCGCAGCCGGTGTTGGCGCCCTTGAGCGCGCGGGCAGCCTGGACCACGGAGTCGTAGTTGCCGCCCGAGCAGCCGGCGATAACGCCCTGCTGCACGTGCAGCTTGCCGTCGACGATCTTGTCGAGCAGGCTAAAGTGCGTCTTGCCCTCGCCGATCTTGGCGGCCTCGAGCTCCACCTCGCGCAGGATGTCCTCGAGGTTCTCGTTGAGCTCGTCGATCTCAAAGCCGTTGGAAGGATGGAATGGCAGCGCAATCATGGGCTTGATGCTCGACAGATCGACCTCGACGCAGCCGTCGTAGTAGGCAACATCGGCGGGCTTGAGCTCGCGGTAGTCGTCGCCGCGGCCGTGCATGGTCAAAAACGCGTGCGTGTCCTCGTCGGTGGCCCAGATGCTCGACAGGCAGGTGGTCTCGGTGGTCATGACGTCGACGCCGTTGCGGTAGTCGGTCGTCATGCTCGCGATGCCGGGGCCCACAAACTCCATGACCTTGTTCTTAACGTAGCCCTTGGCAAAGACGGCTCGGATGATGGCGAGCGCCACATCGTGCGGGCCGACACCGGGACGCGGGGCGCCCGTGAGGTAGATGGCGACGACGCCGGGATAGGCGACGTCGTAGGTGTCACGCAGCAACTGCTTTGCCAGCTCGCCGCCGCCCTCGCCCACGGCCATGGTGCCCAGGGCGCCGTAGCGGGTGTGCGAGTCGGAGCCCAAAATCATCTTGCCGCAGCCGGCGAAGTTCTCGCGCATAAAGGAATGGATGACCGCGATATGGGGCGGAACGAAGATGCCGCCGTACTTTTTGGCAGCCGAGAGACCGAAGACGTGGTCGTCCTCGTTGATAGTGCCGCCCACGGCGCACAGCGAGTTGTGGCAGTTGGTGAGCACGTAGGGCAGTGGGAACTGCCCCATGCCCGAGGCACGCGCCGTCTGGATGATGCCGACAAAGGTGATGTCGTGGCTCGCCATGGCATCGAAACGAATCTTGAGCGCCTCGGGGTCGCCCGACGTGTTGTGTGCCTGAAGGATCGAATACGCGATGGTGCCGCGCTTGGCGTCCTCAGGCGTCTGCGTAATACCGCGCTCGGCAGCCTCGGCCGCAGGCACAACCTCGCTGCCGCCGCGCAGGTAGATGCCGTCCTCGTACAGCTTGACCATACTGTCTCCCACTCTGCCCGAAAGGCTCGGGCGCATAGCATACATTCGTTCAATATCGTGCCATAGAACGGTTGCGAGTGGGTTACGAATCTACACGTTCACTTTATCTCAGTAAAGTAAAGGACGAGCCCAGCGTGGTCCGGCAGATCTGGTGCAAGAGTGTCCCTTTCGACTAGTCATTTAAGAACGTCCCCAATGACTACCCATAACAACGCCGATGTTTTGGCGCAGACAGCGAAAGCCCGCCAGAGCGAGCAAGGTGACGTGAAAGAGGAGGGAAGCGTACTTCGGTACGCGACCGACGATTGAACGTCAGATTGCCGCTCTGGCGGGCTTGCAGCATCGAGCCGTTACGCGGTTTGCTAAAACCGCGTAACTACAAATCTCCTCCGGCGCCCAGCAGCTTGCGCATGACTTGCTCGGGGTTGACCGAGCCGTCGCGCGGAGCCAGGGCGGTGATCTTCTTTTGCATCTTGTACTCGTGCAGCTCGTCCTCGAGCTGGCGCACGCGAGCGCGGAGCTTCTCGTTCTCGCGCTCGCGCTCCTCGGCACGCTCCTTCATATCGAGGATGCGCACCACGCCGGCAAGGTTGATGCCCTCGTCGGTCAGTTGGTTGATGAGTTCCAGACGCTCGATATCGGCACGCGAATACAGGCGCGTGTTACCGCCCGAGCGCTGAGGATTCACCAGGCCCTTGGACTCGTAGACGCGCAGAGTCTGCGGGTGCATGCCGGTCAGCTCGGCCGCCACGCTGATCATGTACAGCGGTTTGTTCCTATTGTCCTCGGCCATGCTACCTGACCCCTTTCCGTCTCGTTATCGTCCACCATAAGCCCGCGAGCGTGGGCGTGCGCCGCGACCGCCCTAGTACGTCGCCTTGTAACGGTTGACCTTCTCGCGATAATCGCGCGTGTCGGCCTCGCGCAGCTTGGTCATGGCATCGCGCTCATCGTCGGACAGGCTCGTGGGGACCTGCACCTTGATCTCGACGAGCAGCGCGCCCGTACGACCACGGTGCTTAACGTCGGGCGCGCCCATCTCTTTAAAGCGGAACTTCTTGCCCGTCTGGGTGCCAGCGGGCACCTTCAGACGAACCGTCGCGCCGCCGGGCGTGGGCACATCCACCGTGCAGCCGAGCGCCGCCTCGTAGACCGAGACCGGCACCTCCATGGTCACATCGGCACCCTTGCGCTTAAACAGCGGATGCTCCTCCACATGCGTGGTCACGACCAGGTCGCCGCGCTCGCCTCCGGCAACGCCGTACTCGCCGCGGCGCTTGTAACGCAATTTGCCGCCGTCGACCGCGCCCGCGGGCACCGAGACCGTAATGGTCTGCTGCTCGCCTGTCGAGGGAATGCGATAGGTGACCTTGTGCGTCACGCCGCGAAACGCGTCCTCGGCCGTTACGTCGACAGTCAGCGACAGGTCGCCGCCCTTGCGCGCGCGGTTGCGGCCCGCGCCCGCACCGGCAGCGCCCGCGGCCCCGGCAAAGCCCGAGCCCCAATCGCTGCCCCAGGCGCCGTTGCCGCTAAAGATGCTGTCGAAGATGTCGCCCCAGCCGCTGGCGCCCGCGCCGGCACCGTAGCCGCCGCCATACGCGCCGCCTGCGCCCGGCATGCCGCCAAACATGAGCATCTGGTCGTACTCTTTGCGCTTCTTCTCGTCCGAAAGCGTCTCGTAGGCCTCGCTAATCTCCTTGAACTTGGCCTCGTCGCCGCCGGCATCGGGGTGATATTTTTGCGCGAGCTTGCGAAACGCGCTCTTGATCTCTTTGTCGGAGGCGCTCTTGGATACGCCCAGGATGTCATAGAAGGTTTTGCCTGCAGCCATCGTAGCTCCTCTCCTGTTTCATCCGCCGCCCAGCGGGCGGCGGCTCATGCTTTCATATGGCACTAGGCCAGAAAGGGCCCCGGGTGTTGCCCCGGGGCCCTTCTCAATTACTCCTCGGTGCTCTCAGCCGTATCGGCCGCAGCATCCTCGGGCGCCGCTTCGGGCTCCGGTGCGGGGCGCTTCTCGCCACCGTAGGTCACCGTCACCATCGCGGAGCGCAGGATGCGGTCCGCCATGCGGTAGCCCTTCTGGTACACGTCGTTGACGGTCTCGTCGTACTGCGATGCGTCCTCGACACGCCCCACGGCCTGGTGCTCGAGCGGATCGAACGCCTCGCCCTTGGGGTCGATGGGCTCAACGCCCTCGTGCGCAAACACATCGAGCAGCTTGGCATGCACCGCGTCAACGCCATCGACGAACTGCTTAAAGTCGTCGGAAAGCTCCTGGCTACGGGCATGGTCGATTGCACGCTCGATATCGTCAACCACCGGCAACAGCGCGGTGACGAGCTTCTCGGTCGCGCGCTCGCGCTCGGCGATACGCTCGCTAGCGGTGCGGCGACGGAAGTTCTCCCAGTCGGCCTGCAGACGGGCGGTACGCTCGGTGGCGTCCTTTGCCTTGTCCTCGGCGGCCTTCTGGGCCTCTGCCGCAGCATCGAGCTCGCTGCGCACGTCGGCAAGCTCCTTTTGGGCCTGCTCGAACTTGAGCTTAAAGTCGTTGTCGGCGGCTTCCTCACCGGCGCGGATAGCGGCTTCCACCATCTCGTCCTCGGTCATCGTCGCCTCCTTGTTGGAATCCTCTACCTGGTTCTCGGCAGCCTCGGCGGCCTCGGCCTCGTTGGCCTCGGCAACGCCTGCGGCCTCTACGGGAATCTTCACGTCCTTCTCCTCAGAGTCAACGGGGGCGGCGCCAGCGGCGGCCGCCTCCGTGCGAGCTTTACGGGCGGACATGATTACTTGTCCTCGTCGTCCACAACCTCGTAGTCGGCGTCGACAACGTCATCGTCGGCAGGCTGGGCACCGGCGGCACCGTCGGTCTGCTGCTGAGCGTCGGCGTAGACAACCTGAGCCAGCTCGTAGGCCACGGACTGCAGGGACTCGCCAGCGGCCTTGATGGCCTCGACGTCAGAGCCCTCGAGCGCCTTCTTGGCGTCGGCGATAGCGGCCTCGGCCTTGGACTTCACGTCGGCGGAAACCTTGTCGCCCAGCTCGTTGAGGGTCTGCTCGGTGGAGTAGCACAGGCTATCGGTCTGGTTGCGGACCTCGACCTCTTCCTTCTGCTTCTTGTCCTCCTCGGCATGAGCCTCGGCGTCCTTGACCATACGATCGACTTCGTCGTCGGACAGAGCGGTGGAGCCAGAAATGGTGATCTGTTGCTCCTTGCCGGTGCCCTTGTCCTTAGCGGAGACCTTGACGATGCCGTTGGCGTCGATGTCGAAGGTGACCTCGATCTGCGGCACGCCGCGGCGGGCAGCCGGGATGCCGGTCAGCTGGAACTTACCGAGCGACTTGTTGTCGCGGGCAAGCTCGCGCTCGCCCTGGAGCACGTTGATCTCGACGCTGGTCTGGTTGTCGGCAGCGGTGGAGTAAACCTCGGTCTTGGAGGTCGGGATCGTGGTGTTGCGGTCGATCATCTTGGTCATGATGCCGCCCATGGTCTCGACGCCCAGCGACAGCGGGGTAACGTCGAGCAGCAGGATGCCCTCGACGTCGCCGGTGAGCACGCCGCCCTGGACGGCAGCGCCGTCGGCAACGACCTCGTCGGGGTTCACGGACATGTTGGGCTGCTTGCCGGTCATGGTCTTGACCAGATCCTGGACGGCGGGCATACGGGTGGAGCCGCCGACGAGGATGACCTCGGTCAGATCGGAGAGCTTGAGCTTAGCGTCGCGCAGGGCGTTGGTGACAGGCTGCTTGCAGCGCTCGAGCAGGTCGCGGGTGATCTTCTCGAACTCGGCGCGGGTCAGCGTGTAGTTGAGGTGCAGCGGGCCAGACTGGTTCATGGTGATGAACGGCAGGTTGATGGTGGACTGCTGGGCGGCGGAGAGCTCCTTCTTGGCGTTCTCGGCGGCCTCCTTCAGACGCTGCAGGGCCATGGGGTCCTGACGCAGGTCGACACCGTTCTCCTGCTGGAACTTATCGGCCATCCAGTCGATGACGCGCTGATCCCAGTCGTCGCCGCCCAGGTGGTTGTCGCCCGAGGTGGACAGAACCTCAAACACGCCGTCAGCGAGGTCAAGGATGGAGACGTCGAAGGTGCCGCCGCCCAGGTCGAAGACCAGGATGCGCTGGTCGGTACCCTGCTTGTCCAGGCCATAGGCAAGAGCAGCAGCGGTCGGCTCGTTGACGATACGCTTGACGTTGAGGCCGGCGATCTTACCGGCGTCCTTGGTGGCCTGACGCTGGGCGTCGTTGAAGTAGGCCGGGACGGTGATGACGGCGTCGGTGACGGTCTCGCCCAGATACTTCTCGGCGTCGGCCTTCATCTTTGCGAGCGTCATGGCGCTCACCTGCTCGGCGGTGTAATCCTTGCCCTCGATATCGACGACGGCACGGCCACCCTGGCCCTCCTTGACCTCATACGGCACGGTCTTGATCTCGGAGGTGCACTCGGAGTACTTGCGGCCCATGAAGCGCTTGATGGAGAACACGGTGTTCTTGGGGTTGGTGACAGCCTGGTTCTTAGCGGCCTTACCCACGACGCGGTCGCCGTCGGCACGGAAGCCCACGACGGACGGGGTGGTGCGGTCGCCCTCGGCGTTCACGATAATGGTCGGAGAACCGCCCTCGAGAACGGCCATTGCGGAGTTAGTAGTACCAAGGTCGATACCAAGAATCTTACTCATTAGAAATTCCCTCTCTCTTTTGCGTTCGCGCCGCCTCGACGGTCTGTCGCGCGGCGCTTCGGCTTGTCTTTCAGGATGTAGTGTATCCCCTTATGGGCCGGAATATACAAAATCTAAGTCAATTCATATAAGATTTCTTATCTCTGAGAGTTTAGGTTCTCAAATGCGCAGGTAGATGCACTGTTTGAGTTCTCGGCAGATCTATTGAGATCTATGTAGAGATGGCTGAGGTTTGGGCTTGGGAGCGCACATGGCGGCCCCGGGCTTCCCTGGGGAAAGTTCGACCCGTTTCTCGGCTAAATAACGGGATGCGCTTTCCGCAAGCACGCTCAATCGCCCTATATTTCAAGTCACCTGTAGCTAACATTTGCGCAGCTCAACGGCCTCACCTGCATGTTTTTTAGTAAGCCGTGGCATACTCGGCGAACGGTATGAAGATGCCGGTCAGAGGGTATTGCAAACGGTCGCTCCCGTGGTATGTTTTTGCCCGAATCAAACCGACGCGCATCGCCTGTAGCGTCGGTCAACAGAGAGGAAACTACCATGGCTCATCCCGTAATTGATGCCGACGAGTGCATCGCTTGTGGCGTTTGCGTCGATTCCTGCCCCGCTGGCGTTCTGGAGCTCCAGGACGTCGCTACCGTCGCTGACGAGGATTCCTGCGTCGCCTGTGGCGCTTGCCAGGACGCTTGCCCCGCCGGCGCGATCACCGAGATCGTCGAGGAGTAACAGCTCCCCCACCTGCACACTCAAAAGTACACCGTGCACAAAAAGGAGGCCTCCGCATCGCCGCGGAGGCCTCCTTTTGTTTGTATAGGCAGCTAATTGGGGACAGGGCTACCTTGGCAGTTGCGGTGGAATAGTTCCCGATTCATTGCTTAGGTGCCGATTTTAGGAACTATTTCACCGCAACTTATAAAGACAGTATCGGGCTAGGACAAATCATCCTCGTAGGGCATCAGGTCTGCCAGATAGCCTTTCTCCTTGAGTATGGCCTCGATCTCGTCGAGGGTTTGCTCGTCATCTGCCGCAATGCGATGGAAGTGATAGCCACTCGTCACCGTTAATAGCGGAAAGCTCTTGCCACTCTCGATATCGTGTAGGTAGCGCTCGACGTCGCGACGATTGCGGATGTCCAGGTCGGCTGTGATCTTACCGTACACGCGGTGGTTGACGATCACGTTGAGCACGGCGCCGCCCGCGTCGACGATGCTCGTGAGCTCATCGCCCGCCTGCTCCACGCCGTGGCGTACCTTGACCAGACGCGTGGGCACAGCCGGGCTGCTCGCTGCCTCCTGTAGCACATAGCCGCGATTGGTGGCGACAATATCGTGCCCGTCGGCGCGCAGCAGGGCGATGTCCTGCACCACAACCTGACGGCTCACGCCCACCTCGCGGGCAAGCGCACTGCCCGAGACAGGATCTTTGGCTTCCTCGAGCACGGCCATGATGGAACGGCGACGCTCGCGGGCGTCCATTATTTACCGTCCAGTAGACGCAGGTGCTTAAGCGAGAGGTCGAGGATCGGCGCAGAGTGCGTCAGAGCGCCCGAACTAATATAGTCAACACCCAGGTCGGCCAGGGCGCGAATGTTGTCGGCGTCTACGTTGCCCGAGCACTCGGTCTTGGCACGACCGGCGATAAGCTCAATCGCAGTAGCCATGTCATCGTGGGTCATGTTGTCGAACATGATGATGTCGGCACCGGCCTCCACGGCCTCGCGTACCATGTCCAGGTTCTCGCACTCAATCTCGACCGTCGCGGTAAACGACGCATGGGCGCGCGCCATCTCAATCGCGCGCGCCACGCCACCGGCGGCGTCGATGTGGTTGTCCTTGAGCATGACAGCCGTCGACAGGTTATAGCGGTGGTTGCTGCCACCGCCGATCTCGACTGCGGCCTTCTCGAAGACACGCATGCCCGGCGTGGTCTTGCGCGTGTCGACAAGCACGGTCTTGGTGCCCTCGAGCGCAGCCGCCATCCGATGCGTGTAAGTAGCGATGCCGCTCATGCGCTGCAGGTAGTTGAGCGCCACGCGCTCGCCCGAAAGCAGTACGCGCGCATCGCCGCGCACCTGGCCCACGTGGTCGCCGGCGTGCACCTCGTCGCCGTCCGCGACATCTAACAACACAGAGCTCTGCGGATCCAGCAGCTCAAAGGTGCGAGCGAACACATCCAAGCCCGCGATGATGCCATCGGCCTTGGCGATAAGCTCCACCGTGGCGGGACGCGCCGTGGGACACACGCTCGCCGTGCTCACGTCCTCAAAGGTAATGTCCTCGCGCAGAGCCTGCAGAATCAGATCATCGACGACGAGCTTCATGGTAATGGGATTCATGGTCTACTCCTCCACGGCCTGCGTGCCGGCGGCACGGGCCAAATCATCGATTGCAAGGGTATCGGCACTCAGGGCGCGGTGACGCCCGTCAAGCGCGGGCTCACCGGCCTGCTCCACGGCCAGTGACTCGCCGGTACGCATGTACCACGCGGCGCGACGACCCCAGACCAGCGCCTCGAGCAGGCTGTTCGATGCAAGGCGGTTCTTGCCGTGCACGCCATTGCAAGCCGTCTCGCCGGCGGCGTAGAGCTCGGGCATCGAGGTGCGGCCGTCCTTGTCGACCCACACGCCGCCCATAAAGTAGTGCTGCGTGGGTGTGACGGGAATGGGCTCGTCCAAGATGTCGCGGCCGTCCTCCAGACAGCGCGCACGAATATTGGCAAAGTGCCCGGTCACCACGTCGCGCTCGACGGGGGCAAAGCTCAGCCACTCGTGCTCGGCGCCGTCCTGCTTCATCTGCTCGCGGATGGCGGCGGTGACGACGTCGCGCGGCTGCAACTCGTCGGTAAAACGCTCGCCGGCGGCGTTGAGCAAAATCGCGCCCTCGCCGCGGCAGCTTTCGCTAATCAGGAAGGTGCGGCCCGGCTGCGGCGAGAACAGGCCCGTGGGGTGGATCTGCACGTAGTCCAGGTGCTCCATCGTGATGCCGTGCTCCTGCGCGATGTAGCAGGCGTCACCGGTGAGCTGCGGGTAGTTGGTCGAATGGTCGTACACGCCACCGATACCACCCGTTGCCCACAGCGTATGGCGGGCATGGATCTTAAACGGCTTGCCAGCATGTACGCCCTCAGCGGCATTTGCCAGCTCGTCGGCGGGACGAACCGAGTTATCCTCGTCCACGGGAACGGCGACGACGCCGGCGCACACCGCAGCGCCATCGCGCTCGGCGGTCAGGATGTCGGTCATGGCAACGTGTTCGAGAATCTGCACGTTGTCCAGCTTGCGGACAGCCTGGAGCAGCTTGGTCGTAATCTCCTTGCCCGTAATATCGGCATGGAAGGCGATGCGCGGGCGGCTGTGTGCGCCCTCGCGGGTAAAGTCGAGGCTGCCGTCGGCCTTGCGCTCAAAGTCCACGCCCATGGCCAGCAGGTCGTTGATGACCGAACGGCTCGAGCGAATCATGATGTCAACACTCTCGCGGCGGTTCTCGTAATGGCCGGCGTGCATGGTGTCCTCAAAGAAGGCATCGTAGTCAGAACCCTCGGGCAGTACGCAGATGCCGCCCTGCGCGAGCATCGAGTCGCACTCGTCGACAGCGCCCTTGGAGAGCATGATCACGCGCGTGCTCGTCGGCAGATTGAGAGCCGCATACAGGCCTGCCACGCCGCAACCGGCAATGACAACGTCACACTCCATATCGGGGTATTGTTTGGTTTCCACAGGAATCCTCTCCCTTGTAATGTGGCATAAGGAATGGTCCCTCATGTCACATTGGCTTAGCGCGCCGCGTACTCGAGCATGCGGTCGAGCGTGAGCTTGGCCTGATCGGCGGCCTCGTCCGACACGCCAATCTGCACCTCGCCCTCGCCCGTCTCCAGGCAGTGCACGAGCTTTTCGAGCGTGATGAGATCCATGTTGACGCAGGTGGGCTGCACCGCAGGGAAGTAGAACTTCTTGCCGGTGCCCTGGCAGCGGCGCTCGAGTTCGTAGAGCACGCCACGGACCGTCACGATGATGAACTCGCTGGCGTCCGACTCCTCGGCATATTTGATGATGCCGGCAGTAGAGCCGATGTAGTCGGCCTCGGCCAGGACGTCGGCCTTGCACTCGGGGTGCGCCAGCACGAGCGCGTCGGGGTGGGCCTCCTGCGCGTCGACGATCTGCTCGACGGTAATGATGTGATGACGCGGGCAGTAGCCGTTGTTGAGGATGACGTGCTTTTGGGGCACCTGCTCGGCCACAAAGCGGCCCAGGTTCTGGTCGGGAATGAACAAGATGTGCTGCTGTGGCAGCTCGGAGACGATCTTGACGGCGTTAGAGCTGGTAACGCACACGTCACTCCAGCTCTTGATTTCGACCGTCGAGTTGACGTAGCAGACGACAGCTAGGTCGTCGCCGTACTCGGCGCGCGCCGCATCGACCGTCTCGCGCTTGACCATGTGCGCCATGGGACAGTCCGCGCCTGGCTCGGGCAACAGCACCGTCTTGGTGGGATTGAGCAGCTTGGCGCTCTCGCCCATAAACTCCACGCCGCACAGCACGATAGTCTGCTGCGGTAGGCTTTTGGCAAGCTTTGCCAGGTAGAAGCTGTCGCCGACGTAATCGGCCACAGCCTGGACCTCGGGCGCCACGTAATAGTGCGCCAGGATCACCGCGTCGCGTTGGGTTTTAAGTTGCCGAATGGCCTCGACGAGCTCTGCGGGCACCAATGCCGCGCGCTCCGTTGCCGTCGTTGCCGATGCCAGGCCGGCCGCGATATCGCGTGCAAGCTCCGACGCATCCATGTTCGCGCTCTGCGCCATCAAGGCCCCTCTCTTTTGGCGAATCTTGGGGCTTTAGTATGACACCTGGCTTTACAGCTGACAAGACAACTGTAAAGCCAGGTGTAAAGTTGGAATAAAGATTCAATCTTGGGGCGGGTCCATTTTCGAACTGGCAAGCTGAGGATAGTCGAAAATGGACCCGCCCCAAGATTCGAGCGGCCCGCATTGTCCTGGACCAAGGGGCAGTGGGCAAAAAGTGGCAAATATGAGTACTGTTACCAAATTGATGGCAGCGATTTTTCGGTCCAATACGTCAGAATCGCCTTATTTGAGGCACATTCATGGCACTGTCGGACGAAAATCAATGCTGTTTTGGCCCAACGAACGGAATTTTGGGGCCATTTGGCTGCTACTAATATGGTGACAGTACTCATATTTGGACTTTTTTGCCCACCGGCTTCCAGGTGGCCCTGGAAAACGGGCCCGGATGGCGAGATCCGGGCCCGTCGGGAGCTGTCGCGCGACTAGGAGCGACGCTTCACGACCAAAGCCAACAGCAGAGCCGCAACGCCGGCAGCAAGCACGGCGCCAGCCATAACGTACGCGCTATCGCCGGACGCAGGCAGGGCGGACTTGCCGTCCTTCTTCTTAGGCTTGGATGTCGCAGTCGTAGTGGTGGTGGTAGTGGTGGTCTGGCCAGGAGCGGGCTTGGCAGCCTCGGCGACCGTAAAGGTCGTCTCGGCCGTGCCCGTGCTCGAAACCACGCTCAGCTTATGCTCACCTACGCCGAGCGTATTCAGGAAGCTCGCCTTGAGCGTCACGATCGTAGAGCCCTTGGTGAGCTCGTAGTTCTCGGCCGCGACCTCCTTATCGTCAACCAGCACCTTCTGGAAGAACTCGAGCGGCGCGCTCGAGCGGAAAGTCAGGTCCTTGGCGGCCTCGACCACCATCGTCTGGCCCTTTCCGTCGGTGATCTCGGGCTTCAGAATCGCGATCTCCTCGGTCTTGCCCTTCTCGCGGCAGACGGCGCACTCCTGATGCTTCTTGCCCTTGGCCTCGACCGTCGCCGGCTTGTCGACGACCCACTCAAAGGTGTGCTCCGCCTTGTCGATGACCTCACCGCAGCGGCAGACATGCCAATGATTCTTAGCGTCGTGCGCCCAGCCAGAGCCGTCGGGCTCGTGCTTGAGGACACCCTCGACCGTCACATTCACGTCGCCCTCGACATCCTTGAGCTCATAGGTGCCCTTGTCGGAGAGCTCGATGGCCTTACCGTCGACCTTGACGGCGTAGCCCTTGCCCGCAAAGTACGCGCTGTCGATGCTCATGGTGAGCGTTGCGGTCCCATGCCAATCAAGCTCGGTTGCCGTCGAGGTGAGCGCATAGCCCACCTGATTGCTCGGCAGTGTCACGACCAGCTTGGGACCGGCCGCCACGGTAACCTCGGTGGCGGAAGAGGCGTCGTAGTTGGCCTTGGCCTGGTAGCGCACCTCATACGTGCCGGCGGCGAGTTCATTGAGCTCGGTCACGCCCTCGTCCACGGCCTGGTACTCGGCGGCACCCTTGGCGCGCCACTCCATCGTCGCGTTAACGCCCACGATCTTGCCGTCACGCTTGCCGCTCACGGTCTCGGCCTCGGCCTGGACCACCGGCGCGCCCTGCGCGGCGTTCTTGATGGAGAACTTGCACGTCAGGCCATCGGTCGGCAGTGCGTAGTTGCCCGCTGCCTTGCCCGTCAGCGCGGTGAGGGTTGCCATGTAAGAAGCGCCGACCTCGGTCTGGGAGCCCTCGACGGTCGCACCAAGGTCATCATCGTCGACGACGTTGGCGAGCGTTGCCTCGGGGCAGTGCTCCCTGCCGTCGTAGACAAACTCGCTGGTACCCCACGTCACGGCGAGCAGGCGCTGCTTGATAGTGAGCACGCCATCGACGAACGTGATGTTGTAGTTGGGGTTGGCGTCCTTGTCCTGCGTCAGGTGCAGGGTATAGCCGCCCTCACGCACACTGTCGTCGCCTTCGCGCTCGATTTCAATGCCCTGGAGGCTCTCGCCCTCGACAAGCTTGCCGGAGGTGATCGCCCACGTAAACACGGGGTCAGCCTCGCCGTAGGTCTTAGAAGCGTCCTGGGCGGTGACCGTAATCGCGCACGGCTTGACCTCGAGCTCAACCTTGCCCTCGGCGGTCGCACCGTCAATCGTCACCTTGTAGGCGACGGTCAGTTTGCCGACGTCGCGGATCTCGGGGGCCTTGGGAGACCAGTTCTCGCCGTCGGTGCTGTACTGAGCCGTCGCACCCTCGGGAAGACTCGTCGCATCAACCGTGTGATAGTCGCCGTCGTACTCACCAGAGTAGCCGACGATGGCAGCAGCCGGAATCTCGACCTCGGCAAGCTTGTGACCGCAGACCTTGCACTTCTGTTGCTTGGAGCCCTTCTCGGTTGCCGTGGGAGCCTTGACGACGACCCACTCAAAGTCGTGCTTGGCCTCGTCGATCTTGTCACCACAGGCGCACTTATGCCAATGCGTATTGTCGTCGGAGAGCCACTCATCGCTCACAGCCTCGTGCTTGCGCACGCCCTCGACGGTGATGGTAGTCTTCTCCTCGACATTGCTGAGAACGTACTTTCCGTCCTCACCCTTCTCGAGAACAACGCCGTTCGCCTTAACGGCAAAGTCGTCGCCCACAAAGTAGCCATCGGAGATCTTTACCGAGAACTCCACGCTTTCATGCCACTGCAGTCTGTTCGGGCTATGCCAGTCTATCGAGTAAGCATCATTCTCACCAGAAAGGGTGACCCATAAGTACTTACCCTGACCGACATGCACTTCCACGGGCGTGGACGGCATGTAGTTATCGGTCTCGGCATACCAGACCTGGTAGTCGCCGGCGGCAAGGTTCTCAATCTTGCCGTCCTCGGAAACCATAGTCTTGCCATCGACGTCCCCGGCTTGGGTACGGAACAGGCGATAGGCAACGTGGCCGCGTGCGCCCTCAATCTTGCCGTCGCACTTGCCACGGATAGTCTCGGCGGTGGCCTTCAACCCCTGGGGCTTCTCCTGCTCTGCCTTGTAGATCGTATAGCCCGTCTCCAGGAATTTGTCAGGAAGGACATAGTTCTTGATGACCTCAGGGTCGCCGGCGAGGCCCGTCACCTTCGCCTTATAGTTACCGGCATCGACAGCCGTTGCGCCCTCGGTCGCATAATAAACCTTGCCTTCGTCACCCTTGACAACATGGCTGATTACAATCTCGGGGCCCTGAGGCTTGCCGTCATAGACATACGTTCCGATCTTCCAGCCAATACCGAGTTGGCGCGGGGTGATCTCGAACGTACCAGTCTGGAGCGTCGGAGCATAGTTTGCCCGCTGGATCTTGTCCCACTTGTCGCCGACCTTGCTCTCCTCAATCGCCAGCGTATAGGTGCCCACGTTCTCGCCGGCCTCGCGGTGAATCTTAAGCCAAGAGAGCGGGTGGCCCTTGAGGATCGTGCCCTCGACGGCCTCGAGCTCAAAGTCCGGATCGTCATAACCGTACACCTTCGAAGTATCCTTGGGCTTCACCGTCACCGGACGGGGATCGACCTTAAGTACGACTTCGCCCTCGCAGATGTCACCAGACGTGAGGGTCGCCTTAAACTCAACGGTCTTGGAGCCGGCATCGCAGATGAACGGAGACTCGTCGCTCCACTTCTTCTCGCCCTTCTCGCGATACTGGATAGATGCGACCGTCTCGGCGTTAACCGTCACGCCATGCTTTTCGCCATCGTAGATGCCTGAGTAACCGGTAATGCCGAAAGCCGGAATCTCGACAGACTCGCGCTCGTAGCCGCACGTCTTGCAGTGCTCGTGCTTGGAACCGGGTCTATCGGCCGTGGCGTCTTGTTCGACGACCCACTCAAAGTCGTGCTTTGCGCGGTCGACGTCCTCCTTGCCGCACGTGCAGGTATTCCAGTGCTCGGTGTCGTCATACTTCCAGCCCGTACCATCGGCCTTCCTGGGGCCATCCTTGACCTCAACCGTCAGGGCTTCGGATGCATTGTGATTGCTGTTGGCCTTACGGCGAACGTTGTATTTTCCAGCAGCAAGCCCCTTGGCCGACGTCTCGCCCTCGTTAATCCATTGATAGTCGCTGGCGGACTCGGCTTTCCACTCGTAGGTGCTATCAACGCCGTCGATGCTACCGTCCGCCAAGGCATGACCAGTCGCGGCCGTCGTCTTAACGCCCTTAGGAGCAGCCTGATCGGCGGGAGCGATCTTTATCTCGAGTTCGCCCTCCACCGGCACGTAGTCGGGTGCGGTAATGCGATATTTAATCGTCTCGGCGCACACGTTGCCATAGATATCGCGCGTGACATTGGTATAGGAGGGGATTCGGTCTTCGTACAGTGAGCCACCATCGACGCTATATTCGATCTGCATGCCCTCGGGGGCGTTGTCGACCGTCACCGACGGCGAGTGAGCCTTGCCATCAAAGGTGCCGTCAAAGCCCTTGGCCTGAACGTTCTCGAACTGCGTGCCGAAGATGCTCCAGTAGAAAAACTTGCCGTATCTGAAGTTTCCCAGGCCCCAAGCCTGGCTCCTATACGCACCGGGATCTTTCTCCGAAACCGATTCGTTCCAAGCGAAACGCTCGAAATCGACGCCCTCTTTAAGCTCAATCCATTCGTCGCCAAGCTTATACGTCACCTTAATGCGAGGCGTTATCTCCTCGCCCGTCCACTTATAAGACGGAACGTCGTTGAGCACGTCACCGTTGCTGAACCTGACGTTATCCTTCAGCTTGTCGTAGCCAATGATTTCGACCTTGCAAAGATTCTTGCGGTTGGAGTCCTTCTCTGCAAGCGAGGCGGGGTTGATCTTGAACACGCGCTCGAGCGTGACATCGTTCTGCCCCTCGATGTCGACCGTCGCCACCACGCGATAGGTGCCCGCATCGCACGGCTGCGACCCTTCCATCTCGATGCCCTGGGGATTATTGTCATCCACGCCCCTATAGAACCGCGCGCTCACAATCTTTACCTTGCCCTGGGCTACAGCGTTGTCCTTTTGAGACGGCTTAGTCGTAGCAAGCACGGCATCGCGCGGCTTGCCGTTGTAGGTAAAGCTCAGGTCGCCGCTCTTGGACGACATCAGCGAGATCTTCTCGCCATCCCTGGAGTAGACACAGTGTGAGGCCTCATACTGTCCGTTGCACGTAGCCGCGATGCTGTACCCATCCTTGTTGGCGGAATAGGTCCACTCGTGCTCGTGCTTGCGATGGATAACCTTGACCTTGCCATCGGTAACGTCGTATGCAAGGTCGGCATTAGCAAACTTGAGCCTGCTCGCAAGATCCTCCTGCGAAAGATCGCTCGTGCCAAGGTTCACATACTCATAGTAGTAGTACTGTTTATTGGACTCGGGATCGAACTTGGCGTCATCGACAGACAGGACGGCTTCGCCCGTAAAAGACTTATCGACGTGAACCTTGCCGTAGCTACCGATTTCGGACGCATCGACACCCTTTGCCTTGGTCGTAGTGACCTTCGTGTTGCCAGCGAGCGTCACAGAACCGAGAGCGTAAACCGCGCAGCGCTGCTGATCCTGAATGTCGAGTCTCTGCCCGTAATCACTGTAATAAGGCGACACATATGAATCGTCGATAGTCGAGCTCTCGATGGTGCAAGAAGCATCTTTCGCCACCGCAATGCCGCTCGTCATATGCATCTTGTAGTCTAGAATCATGTATTCGCAGGGGCCGTTCCATGAGGTCGTGCCCGTATCTGGCTTAGATTGAATGCTGCAGTTCTTCACCGACAAATCAGCATTCCTGACAACAATATTGCCCGAATGCACATGATTGTCCTCGACCTTCAAGTAGTCGCACGCGATCATTGACTGGTAATTGTTTTCGAACTTGCAGCCGTTCAATGTCACGCGGGGCTTGGCGTTTCTTCCGACCACGCTCAAGGCGCCAACGCAGTCGTCGGCGTTGTTCCTAAAGATACAATTGGTAAAAGTTGCATCGACCGCAACATGGGAACCACGAATAGTCACCGGAGCAGGGGATGCTGTGTAAGTGCTCTTGTCGTTGGAGTAACTACTACGGCCGTTCTTTACACAGTTCCAATTGCTAACATTCACGTTCGTGAAGCCAACCGTCTCCCCTCTGCCCATGGTTCCGTACAACATAATTGCTCGGTCGCAGTCACGGTCAAGGTTTGAGACGAGCGTCAGGTCCTTCACGGTAAGGTTAAGCTTCTGGCCAGTATTCGGCTTATCGGCGACATTCCAGTCCTCGCTATCGCCCAAGAACGTCTTGCCATTGCAAACGACCTTTGTCGCGTCACCCGAGTCGCCGATGAACTCGACGTACCCACCTGTGACCACAAAGAGTGGCCGCCTGTAGTACGTCTTATTACGCATGTCGGTCAGCGGACCGCCCAGATATCTGTCATTACTAAAGTACAGGCGGGTGGGATTCTCCGCAGTGCCACCTTGGACTTTGTAGTAATCAATATCGACCTGGCCGGTAAGGACATAGTTCTTGCCAGCCTCAAGCACAACAGGCTTATTTTTGTCGTAGTATGACAGGTCATCCTTCGACCTTATTGGAAACGTCGCACCCTGCGGATACGCCTCCGCTACCGTAGGCGTGGCGAGCGTCGTCGCCGCACCCCCAAGCGCCAGCGCTGCAGCCAGCACGCAAGCAGCAAGTCTGCGCATCCCCATCTTCTTCTCCATCATCGCCCAACTCCCCTTACCCCTATGCTTCGCGATGGTCGCCATCGCTTGGCGCCGGCGGTCGGTCTGATTCCCCGTCCGACCGCCGGCATCGATTGATATGTGTATCCATGGAGTATTGTGAGGTCACCAAAACTGACACCCCGCCGCTCGGCGCGAGTTGCGTACCGTGGGGCGCAAATGGAACGCACCCCCGCGGGTGGCGCGTGCACGATATGGCAAAATCGAGGTACTAAGGGGGCCGAATATGCTCAAAATCATCGCCTGCGACGACGACGTCGCCTTTCTAGATAACCTGCACCGCATGATCAACCGCTGGTCGACCGAGACGGGTACGGCGGTCGATCTTGCACTCGTTACGCGCGGCGAGGACCTGCTGGCACGCCATGCCGCATCGCGCGCCGACATTATCATGCTCGACATGATCATGCCGCTCGTCAACGGCATGGACACCGCACGGGAGCTGCGCCAATCCGACACCGCCGTGCGCCTGGTGTTCCTCACCTCATCGCCCGAGTTCGCGCTTGAGTCCTACGAAGTCCGCGCCTTCGACTACCTGCTCAAACCCGTGACCTACGAGCGCGTGGCGCAACTGCTCGACGAGCTGTCGAGCCTGCGTCCGGCAGCAACCGACGAGCTCGTCATCAAGACGTCCTTTGGCTACCATGCCCTGCGCCTATCCGATATCGAATATGCCGAGGCTCGCAACAAGCACGTGGTCTTCCACCTGCGCGATGGCCGCGATATCGAGGCGCTCGAGCCGTTCCGCAGCATCGAGGACCGACTGGCCCAAAACGCGACCTTCTTTAAGTGCCACCGCAGCTACCAGGTCAATCTGCGCAACATCGACCACTTTAACCGCACGGAAATCGTCATGCGCTCGGGCGCGTGCATACCGCTCGCGCGCAGCTGCAAGCAGGGATTCCAAGACGCCTACTTTGCAGTGCGGTTCGAGGGCGGGAGACGCTGATGCTTTCCTCGGCAGAACTGGTACTTTGGGCAATCCACCATGCGACGACATTGCTCTTTGGCGTCTTTGCCTCGGCGGCGCTGTGCGGTGTCGAGATCAACGGCCGCCATTCGCTCGAACTGGTGGGGGTCGGCGCCGTAACCGGATGCGCATTTGGCCTCGCCAATGCCGTCGGCGGCGAGCTGTTTGCCCGACAGGCCTATCCGCTCGTCGTGCATCTGCCGCTTGTCGTCTACCTGTGCGTACGCTATCGCCTGAGTCCGCTGCTCGCCATCCTGGGCGTTACCAGTGCCTACCTGAGCTGCCAGTTTAGCAACTGGATGGGCATCGCCGCATTCGCCGCCACCGATTCGCAGGTCGCGTACTACGTGGCGCGCATCATCACCACGCTCGGCGCCTTTGCCGTCTTATTGCATTGGGCAAGCGACATTGGCCCCCGCCTGGCGATCAAAAGCCCCACCGAGCTGGAAATTCTGCTCATCCTGCCGCTCGTCTACTACATCTTCGACTACGCCACCAACGTCTATACCACGCTCTTCCACTCGGGCTCGGTGGTAACCGTTGAGTTTTTGGCGTTCGCTCTCTGCGCCTTCTACCTTATGTTTCTTGCCGTCTACCTTCGCGAATACGAAGCAAAGGAAATCGCCGAGCGCGAGCGCTGGATGCTCGCGACCCGCGACAACGCGGCCATCAAAGAGCTCGAAGCCTGGCGCCAGTCCGGACGCGAGCTCTCGGTTCTCCGTCACGACATGCGCCACTACCTGCGCGGTCTAGCGGCCCTGATCGAAGAGGGTCACACCGATGAGGCACTCGAGCGCATCGACGCGCTCTGCGAGACCAACGACCGCACCGCCGTGCGCCGCTACTGCGCCAACGAAACGGTCAACATTGCGCTCTCGTCGCTTTCCGCGGACATCAACGCGCACGGCATCACCGCCGACCTGCGCGCCGCCGTGCCCGAAACCGTCCACGTGGGCGATGTCGATCTATTCAGTGTGGTATCGAACGCCCTGGACAATGCCATCGCCGCGGCGAGCGCCGCCCCCGAAGGCGAGCGGTTTGTCGACCTGGACCTTCGCTACGAAGACGGTCAGCTTCTATTGCTGGTTTCCAACACGTTTGGCCGTGCGCCGCACATGGTCGACGGCATGCCCGTGGCTCAGCACACTGGGCACGGCTTTGGCACCAAGAGCATTAAGCTTGCCGTCGAGCGCATGAACGGCAACTGCCAGTTCCGCATTAACGGCGACCGGTTTGAGCTGCGCGCCGTGATGTAGGGGCCGCCGCCAGCCTCGCTACAGCGGTGCAGCCGCCGGGGTCAGCTGCTTAATGTAGGCCCACATGCGCTGCTTGGCGGCCTTGTCGGTGAGCGCCGCCTCAAAACCGTCGAGCGCCAGCACGCGGCGCCCCTGCACATGGGCGACCAGGCCGGGCTTGAGCATGGCGGTGTCAAAGTCATCAATCGCCACAAGCATATCGGCATAGGTCTCGCGCATGACATCGGCCGCACTGTTGTCCAGCAGCAGCACCGCCTCGGGATCCAAGGTCTCCAGCGCCTCGCGGAACAGGTCGCACGTCAGGGCCTCGCCCGCCGCGACCGTTCCGTCGCCCGCGCCGGCGACGCTTGCCAGCACGCAAAAATCCTCGGGGGCATATCCGATGGCGCCGAGCGCCTTGCGCAACGCGGCGCCATCCGCGCCGGCAGCCAGCTCGCCGCCCGAGCACTCGGCTTCATCCAAATCGCCTTTGACCAGCACAATCGGCGAGCACGCGTTGCCCGCGATACGCACACCGCGATCTGCAAGCGACGCGAGCTCCTGCTCGGTCGCCCGAGCGATAGCTTCTTTTTTCTGGCTTTGTGACGTGGGCATGCGCTCTCCAATCGTTTGCGTGCCCACCATTATATAAAAGAGCCGCCCGCGAGTGGTTGCTTTGCGAGCCGCTGGGTATAAGCACGGTCGTACTGATTTTTACGCGGCTGAGCCGCGTCGCATTATGGAGGTCACCATGGCTGACATTAAGCAGATTACCCCCGAGAACTTCGACGCTGTCGTCAACGATAGCCTGCCCGTACTGGTTGATTTTTGGGCCCCGTGGTGCGGCCCCTGCCGCTCGCTCTCGCCCATCGTAGACGAGGTTGCCGACGAGCTGGCCGGCAAGCTGGCTGTGGCCAAGTGCAACGTCGACGACAACCAGGACCTGGCCATGAAGTTTGGCGTCATGAGCATCCCCACGCTAATCGTCTTTAAGAACGGCGAGGAGGTCGACCGCTCGGTCGGCGCCTTACCCAAGGCAAGACTTCAAGCACTGCTGGAGAAACATCTGTAATACGCTTGTTACTTGTCTGCCGTCCATGAGCGGTTTCGCACCGCTCGCCGGAGTGCCAAACGCAAGGCACGCGACCACGGATAGTATGGTAGACACAAACAGCCCCCAGTGAACGGGTGCGGGTCAGACGGACTCGCACCCGTTTTCTTATGCGACGGCGCCCAAGGCGGGCGTAGTAGAATCTGAACCACCATATTGCCCCGTACAAAAGGAGACTCCCCATGCATGACATCGGAATGAACATGAGCCAGCTTGCCATGAGCGTCAAGCAGGTCGACGACACCATTGAGCTCGCTCACGAGTGGAGCCATCAGCTGCTGCATGCGACCGAGAACTTTGACATGGAGCGCATTGGCGCCAAACTCGAGGCCGCCATGTCTGCGCTGCACGAGGCGCACGATGCGCTCGAGGGCTACGAGGAGGCCATCGAGGCAGATCACAACTCCGTCGGCTCCGTGAAGCTGGTGTAACGTGGCCGAGCACGAGCACGATCACGGTGTGGACGACGACGCGAGCTGCCGCTGCAGCGGCTCCAGCTCCGAGCTGGTCCGCTTTTCGGTCACCGCGCCCGACGACCTGCTGCGCCGCTTTGACGAGCAAATCGCGCGCCGCGGTGACGTGGCCAACCGATCCGAGGCCGTACGCGATCTGATTCGCGCCTCGCTCGCCAAGGAGCAGATGCGCACGCCCGACGAGCAGGTCATCGGTTCGCTCACCATGATCTATGACCACCATACCGGCGATCTGACGCGCCGTCTGGACGAGGTGCAGCACGACTACACCGACGAGATCGTCTCGACCATGCACGTGCATCTGGACCACCACAACTGCCTAGAGATTCTGGCGCTCAAGGGTCGCGGCGAGCGTGTCTACGAGCTGGCCGACCGGTTGCTGGGGCTGCGCGGCGTTAAGCACGGCGAGCTCACCTGCGCCGCCACCAAGCAGAGCCTGGGGCTGTAGCGGGATTTCCCGCAGCGCACCTGCCAAAAAGGGACAGGTTTCAACGAAGGAGGGTCGCATGCGACATGTGCATATCCATGTAACGGGCATTGTGCAGGGCGTTGGCATGCGGCCATTTGTGTATCGCGAGGCTATGGCGCATGGCATTTGCGGCTGGGTGCTCAACGCGGGCGATGGCGTGCACATCGAGGCGCATGCTTCGGTCGAGGCACTCGACGGATTTGTCGCCGCGCTGTCGGAGCACGCGCCGGCCGCGGCCCGCGTTGAGCATGTCGCTGTTGCAGACCTGGAGTCCCACGTTTGGGATACCGACGATGAACAGGCCTTTCGTATCGTAGCATCGCAGGATCAGACCATGCACACGACGCTCGTCTCCCCCGATATCGCCACCTGTGACGACTGCCTGCGCGAGCTGTTCGACCCCGCCGACCGACGCTATCACTACCCCTTTATCAACTGCACCAACTGCGGGCCGCGCTTTACCATCATCCGGTCGCTGCCTTATGACCGAGCGGCCACGTCGATGGATTGCTTTCCCATGTGCCCCAAGTGCGCCGCAGAGTATGGCGACCCGCTTGACCGGCGCTTTCACGCACAGCCCGATGCCTGCTTTGACTGCGGGCCACATATTACCTGGCGCGAGGCGGCGGGCGACATGGAGCTCGAGGGCTCGGGGGTGGCACCAGCCGTCGGCAGCACGCGCGAAACCAGCGATGCCATTATTGACCGCTGTGTCGAACTGCTGGCCAGCGGCGGTATTGTCGCCATCAAGGGCCTGGGCGGATTCCATCTGGCCTGCAACGCCGACAATGAGCAGGCGGTGGTCGAGCTGCGCCGTCGCAAGCGCCGCAGCAACAAGCCGCTTGCCGTTATGGTGCGCGGCCTTGCCGATACTGAACGCCTGTGCCATGTCGACGACGCCGAGCGTGGCTTGCTAACCGGTAGCATCCGCCCCATCGTGCTGTTGCGCCGGCGTGCTGCTGGCGAGGAAGATTCCCCCGATGCCCTTACACTCGCGCCATCCGTCGCGCACGATCTACCCGAGCTCGGCGTCATGCTCCCCTATACACCGCTTCAGCATCTGCTGCTTGCAGCTGCCGCGTCGCATGACATGCACGCGCTGGTCATGACCAGCGGAAACCTGAGCGAGGAACCTATCGAAACTGATGACGGCCTTGCCTGGGAACACCTCGTTGCCGCCGGCATTGCCGACGCGCTGCTCGGCAACGACCGTGCGATCCTCTCGCGCTACGACGACTCCGTGGTGCGCCTGGTCGACGGCGCCGTTATGCCCGTGCGCCGCGCTCGCGGATATGCACCTCGGCCGTTGCCGCTGCCGGCACTCGACGGCACTGCACCCTGCGTGCTCGTCTGCGGCCCACAGCAAAAGGCCACGATTGCGCTCACGCGCGAAGGGACGAACGGCGAGGCAACCTGTTTTGTGTCGCAGCATATCGGCGATGTTGAAAACGGCGCGACCTTCGATGCCTGGAACGCCGCGCGCACGCGTCTAGAAAACCTCTTTGACCTGACGCCTGCCGCCTTGGCATGCGACATGCATCCCAGCTATCTGTCGAGCCAGTGGGCGCGCGAACAGGCACGGGAGCACAATCTGCCGCTTATCGAAGTCCAACATCATCATGCGCACATCGCGAGCGTAATGGCCGAGGCCATCGCCGCGGGGCAGCTTGCAACCGACGCGCGCGTCCTCGGCATCGCCTTTGACGGCACCGGCGCCGGCACCGATGGGACCATTTGGGGCGGTGAGTTTCTTATCGCCGGCCTTGGCGGCTTTGAGCGCGCCGCGCATTTGCGCACCTGGGCGCTCCCCGGCGGGGCGGCCTCCGTGCGCGACGCCCGCCGCAACGCCTTTGCCCTGCTCAGTGAGCTCGGCCTGCTCGAGCACCCGGGTGCCGCTCGGCTTTTGGACAGCCTCGACGAGCAAACGCGCAGCGTGACAGCCACCATGATCGAGCGCGGCATCAACAGCCCGCGCACCAGCAGCATGGGGCGTCTCTTTGATGCCGCAGCAGCGATTCTGGGCATCTGCGACAAGGCAACCTACGAGGGCGAACCCGCCATAGAACTCGAAGCCGCCGCCTGGCGCGCGCTTGACGGTAAGCCCGTTCGTCTCGACGGCAATCATACAAGCGTATTCACGTCTGCCGACGACTCCCCCATCTTGGACCCCCGACCGCTCATCGAAGCTCTTCTGAATGGAATCGAGGCAGGCGCGCCGACCGACCGGCTCGCCCTCGGGTTTCACATCGCCATTACGCACGCTACGACCCACATCGCACGCGAGATCTGTGATCACGAAGGCCTCGATACCGTCGCGCTCTCGGGCGGTGTGTTCATGAACCGGCTTTTGCTTCAGCTCCTTACCCACGAACTCAAAGACGCCGGTCTTGCCGTCTTGATCCCCCACGCCGTGCCCGTTAACGACGGCTGCATCGCCTACGGTCAGGCCACCATCGCTCGCGCTCGCCTCGCGCAGACAGCATCGCGATAGGCTGTTTTGCCAGCCTGCGCGCCGCCGTCTCACAGGTGTAACGCGTTTGCTCGTGACTCCCGCGAGCGCTACCATCAACTGATGGGTAATTAGGCGCCTATCCAGCGCAAAACGTATAAAAGGGGAACATTATGTGCCTTGCCGTTCCCGGTAAAGTGGTCAAACGCGACGACGACCTTAAGGCGACCGTCGACATGATGGGCATCGAGCGCCCCGTTTCGCTGCGCCTCGTGCCGACGGCACAGGTAGGCGACTATATTCTCGTGCATGCCGGCTTTGGCATTCAGATTGTCGACGAGCAGGAAGCCCAAGAGACACTCGAACTCGTCAATACCATGGCCGAGCTGGCCGAAGAGGACCAGCTCGCCACCAACCCGGCCGAGGCATACTAGTGGCGGCGGCGCAGCCGGTTCGCTCCGGTATCGACTTTTCGGCATTTCGCGACCCCAAGCTGGCTCGCGAGCTCATCGATCGTATTCATGAGCTTGTCGGCAACCGCAGCATCAACCTTATGGAAGTCTGCGGTACGCATACCGTGAGCATTGGCCGCTATGGCTTTCGCTCCATTATGCCGACGGGACTCAAACTGCTAAGCGGCCCGGGGTGCCCCGTTTGCGTCACCGCCAACCGCGACATCGATCACGCAATCGCGCTTTCCAACATGGACGGCGCCATCATCACCACCTTTGGCGACATGATGCGCGTGCCCGGATCGTCCACCTCGCTTGCCGCGCAAAAGGCGGCGGGGCGCGACATCCGCATCGTCTACTCTCCGCTCGACGCACTCGACATTGCCAAGCAAAATCCCGAACGCCCGGTCATCTTTATGGGCGTCGGCTTTGAGACCACAACGCCCACCATTGCCGCCGCTATCCTGGAGGCCGACGCGCGCGGGCTCCAGAACTTCTCGGTCTACTGTGCTCACAAGACCACGCCGCCGGCTCTGCGTGCGATCTCCAACGACCCCGAGACGACCATCGACGGCTTTATCCTGCCTGGTCACGTCGCTACCATCACGGGCCTGGCACCCTTTAGGTTTTTGGTCGATGAGTTCGAGACCCCCGGCGTGGTCACGGGATTTGAGCCGGTCGATATCTTGCAGGGCATCAGCATGCTGGTCCAGATGGCTATCGAGCACAGGCCCGCAATCGACAACGCCTACCGCCGTGGCGTCAACGCTGACGGCAACCCCGTGGCACGCCAGCTGGTCGAGCAGGTGTTTGAGCCGTGCGACACCACGTGGCGCGGGCTGGGACCGATTGCCAACTCGGGTCTTTCCATCCGACCCGAATTCGCGCGCTTTGATGCCGGCGCCCGCTTTGACGTGCCCATTGAGGCGACGGTCGAGCCGCGCGGGTGCCGCTGCGGCGACGTGCTGCGCGGTGCCATCACGCCGAGCGACTGCCCATTGTTTGGCCGCACCTGCACGCCCGAGCACCCCGTCGGCCCGTGCATGGTGAGCTCCGAAGGCAGCTGCGCGGCGTACTTTAGATACCGCGACTATTAGGTTCCGCCGTTCTAGCGAACGGCGGACCGGTCGACGCTGCGCCCCACCCATATAATTCCACCCACGATTGGAGTTTTCGATATGTCCCGTACTGCCACCGATAGCACTGTCCTGCTGGGCCACGGCTCCGGCGGCCAGATGATGAAGCGCATTATTGATGAGGTCTTTCTGGATGCCTTTGGGTCGCCCGAGCTGCTTGCGGGCAACGATGCCGGTGTCGCCGCGCTGCCCGCAAGCGGGCGAATCGCCATGTCGACCGACAGCTTTGTGGTAACGCCGCAGTTCTTCCCCGGCGGCAATATCGGCCGCCTCGCCGTATGCGGAACCGTCAACGACGTCGCGACCTCGGGCGCTAACGTGCGCTACCTGTCGTGCGGCTTTATCCTCGAAGAGGGCTACCCCATGGACAAGCTGCGCCAGATCGTGCAGACCATGGCCGAAACGGCGCGCGAGGCGGGCGTGAAGATTATCACCGGCGACACCAAGGTGGTCGAGCGTGGCGGTGCCGACGGCGTCTACATCAATACCGCCGGCGTGGGCGAGGTGCCCGCGGGCGTGGCGCTCAGCGGCGCCAACTGCCGCCCCGGCGACGTCATCCTGGTCTCAGGCACGCTAGGCGACCACGGCATCGCCATTATGAGCCAGCGCGAGGGCTTGGCGTTTTCGAGCGCGATTGAAAGCGACGCCGCACCGCTCAACCACCTGATTGCCGATGTGCTTGCCGCAGCACCCGACACACGCTGCTTCCGCGACCCCACGCGCGGCGGCCTGGCATCCACGCTCAACGAGTTTGCCCAGGCCAGCGGCGTTGCCATGGAGATCGACGAGAATGCCGTGCCCGTGCGCCCCGACGTGCAGGCCGCCTGCGAGATGCTCGGCTACGATGTGCTGCAGGTGGCAAACGAGGGCAAGGTGGTTGCCGTGGTGCCGGCCGAGCAGGCCGATGCCGCGCTGGCCGCCATGCGCGCCGCCCGCTACGGCGAGAATGCCGCCATTATCGGTCGCGTGCTGCCGCTTGCCGAGGACACCCGCCCCGCCGTGCGTGTACGCACCGGCTGGGGCTCGACCCGCATCCTCGACATGCTCGTGGGAGAGCAGCTGCCTAGGATTTGCTAGCGGCTGCTCTGCAAGCTGCCCAGCATCCGGCCACAATCGGCCCGCCCATTTTCACTGGGACGTTGCCCCACTCAAACTGTGGGGAGATGGAAGGGCCCTCCTGCCGAGCTAATCGGCAGGAGGGCCCTTCGCTTTGCAAGACCATACTCCTTGCAGTATTTACCTGGTAGGCAGAGGCTCGCTACGCCGCGCGGCGTTTGGTGTAGACAAACCAGCCGCCGACGGCCCCGATACCGACGATGCCCACGGCAACACCGGCGATGGCAAAGCCGTTCGAGCCCGCGTCCGCAGCCTTGTTAGCGGCGCCGGCGCTCAACGCGGCGGTCTTGCCGGACGTGCCCGACTTTTTGCCGCTCTTGTCTGTCTTGCCGGCGACGGAAGACTCCGTCGAATCCTTCTTGCCGGATTCGGCCTCGGCCTTGGAATCGCCAGCTGCCTTGGCGCCCTCGCTCGAGGAAGCACCGGCCATCTTGGCGGCCACAGGAGCCATTACGCCCGCAAAACCGGCGGTCCCGTTGCCGGCACCGCCGTCCGACCCGGCACCCGGCGTCAGGACGCCCGGCGCCACCGTGGGCTTCTGCGGGTCCTTGCTGCTCGAGCCCTTGCCCGCCGTCACGGCCGTCTTCCAGGCAATCGTCTCTCCCGAGGAGACACGATACGTCGTGAGCGCGCGGAGCGCCTGCTCGGTCGCCATGGCGTTGGCCGCGCCGCCCTTGCTGTGCGCATAGCCGTTGCCGCCGTCCACGCGGTACAGGTCCAGCGCGCAGACCACGTTGGTCACGGCATTTGCAAACCCGTTAACGGGGTTGGCCGGGTCACGGTCGAGCGAAAGCAGCGCGAGGATCACCTGGGCATTGGCCTCGGCAGAACCGAAATCACAGGTACCCGCGCTCATCTTGCCCTTGAGGTAGGAGAGGCCGTTCTCGATAGCAGCATCGACCTTGGTGTCGCCCTCATAGGGCGCCACGGCCTGGATCGCCATGGCCGTCAGGTCCACGTCGCCCAGACGCGTACCCTCCACGGCGTCGTCGCTGCCGAGAAGCTCGCAGACGGCGTCCGCGAGGCTCGCGCGCGTCCAGGCAGAACCGGCGGGTACATCCGAGCCGCTCGCATTAAGCGCCATCAGCGCAAAGATCTTCTCGTTGGCGCGCGTCATATCGGTGCGGCTGCAGATGAGCTCGACCAGGTTGACGCCGTCATAGTCGGTGATGTCCTCGCCGATGGCGGAGAGGGCCAGCGCCACACGCTCGGTCTCAGTCAGAGCGCAGGTCGCACTCCCCCACTCGGCCTTGTGCTTGGCCAGCGAGGCGCGGTAGTTGTCGAGCAGCTTGGAATCGATCTTGCGGCCCGCCTTGGCAAAGTCGTAGATCTCCCACTCGTCGCCGTACTGGAAGGCGTCGGAGCTGCGGCGCACGTCGATGAACGCAGCGGCAGCATCGATGCCCGCCGAGGCGGACTCACTCGTGGCGGGGCTCGCGGCCACACCGGCCACGGTGATGGTAAGCGTCACGGGCTCGGCACCGGCGGTCGCGTCCACCGGCGTACCCGTCGCGACCACCGTGCCGGCCGAAAGCGCAGTCACCGTGTAGTCACTCGAGGCCACGTACAGGCCGTCATCGCGAGCGCCGTCGACGTGCTTCCAGGCGCCCTTCTCGATGCGGTCGATGCCCACGATACCCGAGGCGTCCTTGCCGTCGAGCGTCTTGAACGTCCAGGTGAGGCCGGGCTCGGTCACGCTCCAGCCGTCCGCGTCGTTTTTACCGGTAAAGGTCAAGTCGAGCTTTTGCGCCGAGCCGGCCTTGAGGTAGAGGCTGTCCGTGCCGGCCGTCACGCTCGCAAGCGGATTTTGGTAAGCATAAGTCACGTCGCACGACGCGCTGATGACCTTGCCATCGGCGTCCGTGTCGGGCAGCGTCGCGGTAAACGTGGTGGTGCCAGCCTTGTACGCCGTGTAGCCGATCTCGCCCGCGGTGGCGTAGGCCGCCACGGCAGGATCGCTGCTCGTCACGGTAAAGTTGTCGCGGTTGGTGGCGTTGTCGGGCGCCACCACCGGGCGTGCGTGATCGGTCAAAAACGCGCCGCGCTCGGAGAGCGGGTTGCGGCCCTGCAGGTAGACGGTGGCGCCGTCCTCGTTATAGCCCATCGAGATGGACGTGGCGGCCACGGCTTCTGACGTCAGCGTCACGCTCTTGGAGCCAGCGCCCGCAGATGCGACGTCGCGCGGGGTAACGGTGATCGTGGCACTGCCGGCATGCTTGAAGTAAAAGCAGGCCGAGTAGTCGTTGCTGTAGATGGTCGTAGAATCGCTCGAGGCAAAGTGAAAGCGGCTGAACGAAACGGGCACGTACTCGTCCTTATCGGCGTCGACGTAATGCACGCGCACCTCGAGGTTGCGCACCTCGGAGCCCTGGACGGTAGCCGCACCATCGGTCACGTCGCTCACGGTGCCGTCGGAGGCACGATACCACAGCTCAAAGTCATCGAACTGTTTGGCCTTGGCCTTGATCTTGACGGTGGCCACGGTCTGCTCGGAACCATTGGCCTTATGCTCGGTGGCGGTCACCGTGCCGATGGCGTTGTCGTAGATGTAGAGCTCGCCCGTGGACTCGTTGATACCGATGTTTCCGCGGTTGGCATCGTCGGTGCCCCAGGTGATGGTGCTCGTGGCCGGGACGCCCTTAAGTGCAAAGACGCCAAGTTTGCGGTAGGCGTTCACAGCGTCGGGCGAAACCTCGAGCATATGGTCGGCAACCGCCTGGCTGGTGCCGTCGTTGGCCGTGAAGCTTACGGTGTAGGTGTCGTCGGGCGTGGTATCCTCGGGCGCCTGGTAGCTGTTGCCCGAGCCAAAGACCGGCGTGCCATTTTTATCGATACCCCAGCTGCTGCCGTTGGCGCCGCAGTTAGCGTTGATGAGGTCGGCGAAGGCGTCGGTGGCCATGTCGGCCGGGTCGACGGCATAGGAGTTGACGAGCGCCGAGGCGGGGGCGTCCATCTTGTTGGTGAGGAATGCGCCCCAGTAGGTGTTGACGAGCTGGCCCGCGTTGTAGGTCGCGAACAGCGCGCCCGCCGTGCCCTCGGAGGTCGACACGCAGTTGGACACGATGCCGCCGTCGAGCGTGCGCGCAAAGCCCGCAACGCCCTTGCCGGTCACGCTCGTGGAGCAGTTGAGCACGGCGCCCTGCACACTGTTGCCCAGGGGGCCGAACGCCTTGCCGTCCGTCG
The DNA here is from genome assembly GCA_022739635.1 of Collinsella sp. Taxonomy (GTDB): domain Bacteria; phylum Actinomycetota; class Coriobacteriia; order Coriobacteriales; family Coriobacteriaceae; genus Collinsella. The sequence goes on from JAIIUG010000006.1 coordinate 31,723, forward strand.
CTTGCTTCAGTTTGCCGGCAAACGAGATGTTCTGCACCACGCCCGTGGAGGCAACGCCGCCCATGAGCGACTTCACGCCACCGCCGTTGGCGAAGGTGATGGTGTGGCCCTGGCCGTCGAGTGTGCCCGCAAGTATGCCCATGGGGGCAAAGAAGTACTCGTCATCGATGGTAATGTCGTTGTCGAGAACGTAATAGGCGTCGGCGTCGGCGGGTTTGAACTTGTTTTCGAGGTCGCTCTGCGAGCTCAGGTGCGCTACGTTCTGCGGCTGAGCCACGGGCTCGGTGGGCTTGGGCTTCTCGAGCGCGGCAATGGCATCGGTGAGCGTCTTGGTTGCGGCGTTGACCTCGGCCTGCTTGGCGTCATCGTTGGCGTAGACGTCTTGAGCGCTCACAAGGGCCTCAGCGAGCTTCGACCAGCTCTCGGCCGTATAGTCGTTCTCGATCTTGGCGTTGGCATCGTCAATCGCAGCCTTGAGGGCATCCTTGTTCACAACAGCCGCAGCGCCGCCCGAGATCAGCACAGGCAAACCGCCCTGCGCAGACCAGGTAAAGCCGGTGGCAGGGGCATCGGTGTTGAGCTTATCGACCGAGGCCTGGGTCTTGAGGTCGTCGACAGAGATTTTGCTGCCAAAGGAAGAATCGACCTTGTAGCCGCACGCCTGATCGCCCGCAGTGAACAGATTGTTGGTCACGGTGCCAGACTGATACCAGGCAACGAGGCCGTAACCGCCAAAGGGCATGCCGCTGAGGCTGCCGGCGTAATACGAGTTGAGCACCGAACCGCCATCGAGCTTGCCTACAAGACCGGCAGCGTCAGCGAAAGTCCAATTGTCGTCAGAGGGGCTTGCCGTCGACCAGCACATTTGCACGGTACCCGAGCATGTGGTGGCGATAGGACCGTCGGTGCCAGAAATCGTCATCGAACCCGTCACGCCCAGATTCTGTACCGTACCAGCCACGCTCTTCGCCAGCGCCTTGCCGTTGAGCACGATGCTGTGGCCCTGGCCATCGAGCGTACCGGCCACGGTCTCGATCTGTTGGCCAGCCTCAAGGCTGATATTCGCCGCGAGCTTCACGACAGCCCCGGCCTCGATGGTGGTGGGCAGCTCATCGGCAAAAGAGACCATCACGGTCTCGCCGGCCTTGGCGACGCGCGAGCCGCGTGTCTGCTGAGCATCGGCATCCTCGTCGTCGACGTCCGCCGCGGCGGCATTCTGCCCGTTCGCACCCAGCACGGCGGTAAGCCCCTCATCGGCAGACGGAGCAACGTCGGATCTTGCCTCGTCCGCCGACGCCTCGGCGCCTTCAACACCCGTCCGCTCGTCCGCAGTGAAACTCGACTCGTCGGCATTCTCGGCAGCATCCGCCTGCTGCGAGGCCTGGGTCTGCGCCTGCACAGCGATCTCTGCCACGCCCTCGGCAAATGCCGACGTACCCGGCATCGACCAGACGAGCAGCACCGAGAAAGCGGCGGCTCCCAGGCGCTTGAGCATAATGTTGTTTCGCGTCACCCGTTCTCCTTCTTTCGCGAACCTGCAATAGAGCCATGGCGAAGAAGGCGGGAGAGGCGATACCCCGGCAGCACAAAGGCGCACGTCAGCCACCCTATCGGCAGCAAAACGCACGCTCAGCAGCACCCCTTGTAGACCGGAATCCAGCGGCAAACAGAGAGGCCCTCGGTTTCGAGAAGAGCACGGGCAGGTAATCTGGCTCGCGGGCGCGCCCGCACACAGTAACCGCCTTGCTCGGGATTCTCACCCGATTCCCCTTTATGCGCTCGCGCGCACCCGTGCTCCGGCTTCTATTTTTTAACGGAGGAAGTGTACGTTACCGCAGGTAAATCGGTCAATGCGCTACACAAAAAACCGCCATGCCCGAGCCATATGGCTCCCGGATGACCACCTATAGGCAACCCATATCGCCACTAGGCCGCTAACGAACCAAGCCCGCCCGCAAGATTGAGCGGCCAGAATGTCCCCCGTGGGACTTTTGACCCGCTCATTCCCGGTTGGACGACACGCGCTATTATGGTTGCCGTTTACGTGAGCTATTTAGATGGGAGCGTACCTATGGCTGCTTTTTCCACCGTGATCTTTGACCTTGACGGCACCATCCTCAACACGCTCGAGGACCTGGCGGCCGCCGGCAACCACACCTGCGAGATGCACGGCTGGCCCACGTTTGCCGTGGACGAGTACCGCTACAAGGTGGGAAACGGCATGCTTAAGCTGGTTGAGCGCTTTATGCCCGCCGAGTACGCGGGCGACGGCCGTATGTTTGAGCAGACGCTTGCCGAGTTTAGGGCCTATTACGGCGAGCACAAGGAGGACCATACCTCACCCTACGCCGGCACGATTGAGATGCTCGACCGTCTGCGCGCAGCGGGCGTTCAACTTGCCGTGCTCACCAACAAGGACCATATTTCGGCAGCCCCGCTTATCGAGAAATACTTTGGTTCCGAGCACTTTGCGCTGGTGCAGGGCCGTGTCGATGCGTTTCCGCCTAAGCCCGAAGCGCCCGTCACGCTGCATGTGATGGAGGAGCTGGGCGCCGATCCGGCAACCACGCTCTATGTGGGCGATTCCAATGTCGATGTTCTGACCGGCCACAACGCCGGCCTTAAGAGCGCCGGCGTCAGCTGGGGCTTCCGCGGCCGCGCAGAGTTGGAGGCCGCCGGCGCCGACTACGTGGTGGACAGTCAGGCAGAGCTCGCAGCACTGGTGCTGGGCGAATAGCGGAGCCGCCGCTCAGCGCGGCTGCGACAATTCTTCCGCGAGGAAAGCGCATCCCGTTTTGGAGCTCCGGAATGGGATGCGCTTTCCGCTTGAGCCCCGTCGGGGAAACGGCATCCCGTTTTGGAGCAATATTCCGGGTCGCACTTTCCGCAACCCACCCCATCCGGAAACCGCGACCCACTATTCGCCCAAATACCGGCTCGCATTTTCCCGAGCATTTGATGCGGCGTTGATACAAGGAGTGTCCCCAACTGCCGGCAGAAAAGGAACGTCCCCAAGTGCCGCCTCAATGACTACCATGGCAACGCCGCAGGTAGAGGACGGGCAGCGAGCGGGCGCCAGAGCGAACAAATTGGCATGAAAAGAGGACGGCATAGACCTTCTGGTCATGCCGTCCTCTTTGAATGACAAGTTGTCGCTCTGGTGCCCGCGCAGCGTCGAGCCGTTACGGCGTTTGGTAAAACGCCGCAACGAACTAGCTCATCATCGCATTCATCATCTCGTTGGTTGCAGAATCGTCGGCAGACCACTCGCCGTCGTCATTGCAGGAGTACTTGAAGGTGACCTTGGTGTCCTTGGTCTTAGCAGCCTTGGTCACGTCGACCATAACCTGACCGGCCATCTTGTACAGTTCGTCATCGGAAGGCATCGAATCGAGCGCGGCAACCTTCTCCTGGTACTGGGTGGCAAAATCCTCAACGATCTGGTTCATGGACTTGCAGGTAATGGTGACCTCGGCAGTCGCGGTACCCTTGTCCTCGTCGACCGTCACGTCGCCGATCTTGTAGTCAAAGCCCTCGAGATAGCTCTTGGCGTACTCCTTGGGATCGATGCCCAGCTGCTCGAACTCGTCGCCCGAGGCCTCTTCCAGGCCGGCGAGGAAGTCGTCGCCACCGTTCTTGACCTCGTCAAACTGCGTCGTAAGATCATCGGTGATGAGCTCCTCAACCGAAGGGCCTCCGCAGCCGGAAAGCACAACTACGCACGCGACCAGAACAGCCACCAGGGGCGCAAGCAGCAGCTTCTTCTTCATGACATTCCTCCCAACAAGCGGCACCGCGCTTCCCGACGCGGTGCACGTCGTAACAATAAGGCCATACTAGCCGCTAACGAACACCCCCGGCAAAGCAAAGGCGCAATCGGCTCGATTTAACGTCCGAACGGTTTACCGGTCCGCCCAACGTGCAATAAAACGTTCCGCCGCATTGTAATAAAAAAGGGCGGCCGGATAACCCGACCACCCTTGCACATCCTTATGTTGCCGCAGTTTACTTGCGGACGACCTTGACGATGGCATCGCCGGCGGCGACAGCAGAGTCAGCCTCGACGGCGAGCTCGACGTCGGCGAACTCGGCGGTGTTGGACACAGCCACGACGACGCAGTCCTTGTAGCCGGCAGCGGCGATCTTGGCGCGGTCGATCTTGAGCATGGGCTGGCCAGCCTTAACGACGTCGTCGGCCTTGACGAAGCCCTCGAAGCCGTCGCCGTTCATGTTGACGGTATCGACGCCAACGTGCACCAGAACCTCGATGCCGTTATCAGACTGCAGACCCACGGCGTGACCCATGGTGACGGTCACCTTGCCGTCGCAGGGAGCGTAGACCAAGTCGTCCTCAGGCCACACAGCGCAGCCCTTGCCCAGAACCTCGCCACCAAAGACGGGATCGGGCACGTCGGCCATCTTGATGACCTTGCCCTTGACGGGCGAGCACAGCACGTCGGCGCCGGCAGAAGCAGAGATGGAGGACGGAGCAGCGGCAGCCGCGGGCTCAGCCTTCTTCTTGAACATGTCAAACAGACCCATACGTTTTCTCCTCTTGATTAAGCGCAACGTTTTGCGCATGCCTATGGTGATTATAGTGCCAAATGATCAAATTGCTAAGGTGAGGGCTCGAATCGAGATCCCTTCCAAGCCCTTCCCAAAACCTTTTCCCCAGTGGCACTCATATTGTCGATTAACCCTCGATAAGCCGAGTATCGTCTGCGCACGGAACGGGCAGAAGCGGGCACGCCAAACCCGATACTTCTTTTCGCGCCCACGGACCGCCGCCGCCCCGTCCCTGACACTTCCTGATACCGACCGAAACGTGCCAAAATAAACCCGTTCCTTTTTGGCAGGTTTGGCGAGTGTGGGGGTTCGCATGGATATCAAACGCAAGATTTCCGAGGCAGAGGGCCTTACCCCTACCGAGCAACAGCTCGGTATTGCAGCCCTTGCCATGGGCGAGGACATCCGCGGGCTCTCTATTAAGGAATTTGCCGCGCGCACCAACGTTTCCGTTGCGAGCGTGCACCGCTTTTGCAAAAAGCTCGGGCTCGAGGGCTTCAAGGATCTCAAGGTCGAGCTTATTCGTTTGACAACCGAGGCGGGAAACCGCCGCGACGTGGATATCAACTTTCCCTTCGATGCCACCTCCACCCCTGCGCAGGTCATGGAGCGTATGGAAGGACTCTACCAGACCACGCTGGCCGAGACGCAGGAGCTGCTCGACCCCGCACAGCTCGACTACGCTGCCAAGCTCATCGCGAACGCCCGACAGGTCGATATTTTCACGGGCTCGCATAATCTGTATCCAGCGGGAATGTTCCGCGACCGCTTGCTCTCAGCCGGTAAAAGCACAACGTGCTACGGCGGCGTCGAAGCCCAGGTGCGAACGGCGCTGCTCGCCTCAGGCCCCGACCATGTGGCAATCGTTATCTCCTACAGCGGCCTTGCCCCCAACCTCAGGGAGATCTTGCCAATCCTCAGCAGTCGACATGTCCCGGTCATCGTCATCGGCACACCGTACTGCGCCCGCATTCACCCCGGCTTTGCCGCCTATCTCATGGTGAGCGATCACGAGAGCATGACGCATCGCATCACACAGTTCGCCAGCCACATCGCCGTGCAATACGTGCTCGATTCGCTCTACAGCAGCTACTTTGCCAAAGATTACGCCCGCTGCTCCGAGTTCTTAGAGCGGTCGTTTCCCTACACCCGCCTGCCCGGGCTCAAGTAGCGACGAGCGTGGATTTTCGGACACTAACCTAACGAGCGTGGATAATCTCCCACTTTGAGCCCGCGCACAGGCCAAAACCGGGAGATTATCCACGCTCATTTTGGGTCCCCTGGGAACGCATGAGGAGGGCGGATAGACAGCCGTTATTTGCGAGGCGTCAGCGACGTAAAGAGTCCGTGTTGGTTGCAGTAAAGATATATCCTGCCGCGCCCGGTAATATGGAAGCGCGGCTGCACCGATTGCTCTGGATAGAGCTTCTTAAAGCAGATGCCATCCATAGTCGCATATGCCACAAAGCTAATGTAGTGATCCTTGGTCATGGGATGATCGAGCGTGACGTACCAATCGTCCTCGATGCGCTCGATGGAAAAGGCGTGGTCCGCGTCCGGCTCTTCGGCCTCCTGGGGAAACATCGTGGAGCCACAGCAGCTAAAGCTGCCTTCTCCGAGCGCGTGCACAACGTTTCCGCAGATAGGGCAAACGTAAAAGACGCCTTTGAGCATATTGCCTGCACGGTTGGCGTTGGCCCGAATGTCACCAGCCAAAAGCTCAGCCACGCTTATGCCGAGTCTCTGGGCCAAAGGCCCAACGAGGGAAATGTCGGGAAGGCCGCGGCCGGATTCCCACTTGCTGACGGCTTTATCGCTCACGCCAAGGCTTTCCGCCAGGGCGCGCTGGGTGAGGCCGCGCTCTTCGCGCAGCCGCTTGATGACATGCGCTGCCAAAAAAGTATGGGAAGCATTGGTTTGCCGTGTCTGGTTCATGGGCTGTCCAATCAAATTGAAGAAATGGAGTGAACCGGTTCGACAGTCAGTATCCATTTGAAGGCCAGGCTCGACAACCTACGCTGCGTAGACATGCGCCAATCGAACGAGCGCGGATTTTTGGACGCTCATCCTGAGTAGTCATTTAAGAACGTCCCCAATGACTACATCAGGAGTGTCCCAAACTGCCGGCAAAAAAGGAACGTCCCCAAGTGCCGCATCGCCAGCAACGGGAGTGCCGATGTTTTGGTAGCGACAGCGAAAACCCGCCAGAGCGAGCAAGGTGCCTTGAAACGAGGCGGCATTGACCTTCTGGTCATGCCGCCGAAGTTGAAAGGCAGATTGCCGCTCTGGCGGGTTTGCAGCGTCGAGCTGTTACGCGGTTTGGTAAAACCGCGTAACTAACGGACTCCGTACTGCTCGTAGTAGGCGTCGATGGCGGTCTTGAGCTCGTCGTCGATGACAACCTTGCCGTCGATCTCGTGGTTGTAGAGGGTCTCAACAACCTCGGCCATGGAGACGATGCTCGCGACGGGGAAACCGTACTTGGCCTCGATCTCCTTCTGCGCGGTGGTCACGCCGCCCTTGCCGACCTCCATGCGATTGAGGGACACGATGAGGCCCTTGATCTCGACATCGGCAGCCGCCTTGACCTTGGGATAGGTCTCGTCGATGGACTTGCCGCTGGTGGTGACGTCCTCGACCATGATCACACGGTCGCCGTCCTGGGGCTCATAGCCCAGCAGGTTGCCCTTGTCGGCGCCGTGGTCCTTGGCCTCCTTGCGGTCGCAGCAGTACTTGACCTCCTTGCCGTACAGCTCGTGGTAGGCAATGGCGGTCACGACGGCCAGGGGAATGCCCTTGTAGGCCGGCCCAAACAGCACATCAAAGTCGTCGCCAAAGTTATCGTGGATGGCCTGGGCGTAATACTCGCCCAGCTTCTTGAGCTGATAGCCCGTCACGTAGGCGCCGGCGTTCATAAAGAACGGGGACTGACGGCCGCTCTTGAGCGTAAAGCTGCCGAACTTAAGAACGTCGGACTCGACCATAAACTTGATGAACTCTTGCTTGTAAGCCTCCATGCGGGCTCCTCTCGTAATCGCGTACGTGCCTTCCAGTTTAGCGCAGGCAAGGCGCGTTGCGGGCGCGCTTTGAGCTCGCGGCATTCTGTAAAGGCTTTGTCAGGGGCAATGGTTTTCCGAACAATGGGGTTGACACGGCAAACCCCCCTCATCAAAAATACGGGCGGATTAAAACGGGTACGAGATACCCAAAGCGCGCCGCGCCCGGCCTTAAGGAGGTGTGCCATGGAAGGCAGCCATAGTCGAAAAACCTGCATGTCGCCCTCGGCACGCCGCGAGGATTCCGCACACGCATAAGCGCCAACAGCCGATCGTCAAAACCACCACAAAGGTGCCTGTCCCCTTTGTGGTGGTTCGTGAGTATGACGTGGGCGACATCTAGGTTTTTTTGAAGCAAATACGACACGTACGCTAACTCCCTTCAACAAGGAGGACCCTATGCTGATGCTCAAAACCGCTACGGTACTCGAAGCTATCTCCAAGCGCCGCCGCACGGCGCGCCCCGCCGCTCACGCCGGCCTATCCAAGAACACCATATTCGCCGCCACCCATAGCGCCCAGGACGCCCTCGTGCTGCTCGACGCCACAGCCGACGGCCTCACCGCCGAGCACGCCGCCGAGCGCCTGAACGCCGTCGGCCCCAACACCATCGAGGCGCCGACCAAGACGCTTGCCCGCCACATCGCCGACGCGTTCATCGACCCCTTCGCCGGCATCCTCGCCGCGCTCGCGCTGGTCTCGCTCTACATCGACGTGCTCGCCGTGCCCGAGCCCCAGCGCGACCCCTCCACGGTCATCGTCATCGGCATCATGCTGCTGGTATCGGGTGGCATGAAGTTTATCCAGGAAGCCCGCAGCGGCAATGCGGCCGAGGCCCTCAAAGACCTGGTCTCCAACACCTGCTGTGCCCTGCGCGACGGCGGACGCATCGAGATTCCCTTCGACGAGCTCGTCCCCGGTGATATGATCCGCCTCTCTGCCGGCGATATGGTGCCGGCCGACGCCCGCATCATCACCGCGCGCGACCTGTTTGTGATCGAGTCCGCGCTCACCGGCGAGAGCGAGGCCGTCGAGAAGACCGCCACAACAACGATCGTCGAGGGCGCCGACAGCTCCACGTTGCCGCTCTCTGCCTGCAAGAACATCATCTTTACCGGCACCTCCGTGCAAAACGGCACCGCCATGGCACTTGTTGTGGCCACCGGCTCGGACACCTACCTGGGCGGCATCGCCAAGATGCTCAACGGGCGCGGCGAGAAGAGTGCGTTTGACCGCGGCGTCTCGAGCGTCTCCATGCTGCTCGTACGCCTTATGCTCGTTATGGCGCCGGCCGTCTTTGCCATCAACGCCGCCACCAAGGGCAACGTCATCGACGCGCTGCTGTTCGCCACGAGCGTGGCCGTGGGAATCACGCCGCAGATGCTCCCCGTCATCGTGACCACGAGCCTGTCGCAGGGCGCCAAGGACCTCGCCCGTCGCCAGGTTATCGTCAAGGAGCTGCCGGCGATCCAAAACCTCGGCGCGATGGACATCCTGTGCTGCGACAAGACCGGCACCCTCACCGAAGACCGCATCGTGCTCGAGCGCTACCTCAACACCGACGGCAACGAGGACGCACGCGTGCTGCGTCATGCGTTTTTGAACAGCTTCTTCCAGACCGGCCTCAAAAACCTTATCGACCTGGCCGTCATCGACCGTGCCGACGTGACGCCCTCGAGCGTGGCGCCCGATTCCATGCTTGGCCAGAGCCTGCGCGACCGCTATACCAAGGTCGATGAGGTGCCCTTCGATTTCTCGCGCCGTCGCCTGAGCGTGGTTGTCGCCGACGCCCAAGGCAAAACCCAGATGGTTACCAAGGGGGCTGCCGAGGAAATGCTCGAGATCTGCTCCTTTGTTGAGGTCGATGGTGTCGCCCAGCCGCTTACCGATGACAAGCTCGCCCAGATTCGCAAGCAGGTGGCCGGTCTCAACGCCGAGGGCCTGCGCGTGATCGCCGTGGCGCAGAAGACCAATCCGCGCTGCGTGGGCGAGTTTGGCATCGCCGACGAGTGCGACATGGTGCTGATGGGCTTTTTGGCCTTCCTCGATCCGCCCAAGGCAAGTGCCGCGGGCGCCGTTGCCACCCTCGAGGCCAAGGGCGTAGCGGTGAAGGTCCTGACCGGCGACAATGACCGTGTCGCCGCCACCGTTTGCGAGCAAATCGGTATCGACGCGAGCAACGTCTTGCTGGGCTCCGAGATCGATGCGCTCGATGACGCCGAGCTTGCCGAGCGCGCCGAGAAAACCCACCTCTTCGCCAAGCTCTCGCCGCTGCAGAAGGCGCGCCTGGTGCGCGTCATGCGCGAGCTGCTCGGCCACACCGTGGGCTTTATGGGCGACGGCATCAACGACGCCGCCGCCATGCGCGCGAGCGACTGCGGCATCTCGGTCGACTCCGCCGTCGATATCGCCAAGGAATCCGCCGATATCATCTTGCTCCAGAAGGACCTAGGCGTGCTCGAGCGCGGCATCATCGAAGGCCGCCGCACCTACGGCAACCTGCTCAAGTACCTCAAGACCACGGTGAGCTCCAACTTTGGCAATGTGCTGTCCGTGACCGCCGCGAGCCTGTTCTTGCCGTTTTTGCCCATGAGCGCCCTGCAGCTGGTGCTGCTGTCGCTCGTCTACGAGATCGTGTGCATCGCGCTGCCGTGGGATACCGTCGACGACGCCTGGACCGCCCGCCCGCGCGCCTGGGACGCCGCGTCCATCAAGGGCTTTATGCTCGAGCTGGGCCCCGTAAGCTCGCTGTTTGACATTGTGACCTTCGCCGCGCTCTTCTTTGTGGTGTGCCCCGCCGCCATGGGCGCGAGCTGGGCCGAGCTTGCCACCGCGGGCGACGTCGCAGGCATGGCGGCCTTTGCGGCGCTCTTCCAGAGCGGCTGGTTTGTCGAGTCCATGTGGTCGCAGACGCTCGTGATCCACATGCTGCGCTCCCCGCGTCTGCCGAGCCCGCGCGACCACGCCGCGCCCGCGCTGTGCATCCTCACCGTGCTGGGCCTGGCGCTCGTCACTTGGCTGCCGGCAAGCCCCATCGCCGATGCGCTGGGCCTCATGCCACTGCCGACGAGCTTCTTCGCGCTGCTGATCGGCATCGTCGCCGCCTACATCGCGCTCACCCAGCTGGCCAAGCGCCGCTACATCGCCCACCACGGCGAGCTGCTGTAGTGCCGCCAGCGCCATCGCCAAGAATACTTGGGCCGCAGCGACCCGCCCCTGCTGGTCGCGGCGGCCCAAAATAGCTAAAAAGCCCCGTCCCAAATGAGCTAGTCCGTGGGTGTCCAGGACCAGAAGAAGTTGATGAGGGCCACACGCGAGGCGGCACCGGTCTTTTTGTTGATCGAGGCGATATGACGGTAGAGCGTAGAGCGCGAAAGGAATAAAAATGGGCCATGTGTCCCAGTTGTGGAGACTCCTTGAGCCGTCTGGGTATCGTGAAAGATCGCGCACTCCCCCATCATCAAAAGTGACACACGCTACCAGTTGATGGGAGGCAGCCATGGGCTTCTTTGACAAGATGTTCGAGAAGAAAGAGTGCGCGATTTGCGGTACCGAGCTGGGACTTCTCGGAAAGACCAAGATCAACGAAGGCTACCTGTGCAAAGAGTGCGCCGGCAAGCTCTCCCCCTACTTTCACGGCTATCGCTCCAGCACCGCGGACGATATCCGCGAGCAGCTCGCCTACCGCGAGGCCAATGCCGAACGCCTGTCTTCGTTCAATCCCACGCGCACGCTTTCTGCCGGGCGCACCAACATCATGCTCGACGAAGACGCGGGCCTGCTGATCATCACCTCGCAGAGCCGCTGGCGCGACGCCAATCCCGACATCATCGAGTTCTCGCAGGTACTCGGCTGCGATATGGATATCGACGAGCATCGCACCGAAATCTATCGCGAGACCAAGGACGGCGAGCGCGAGAGCTACAACCCGCCGCGCTACGACCTGGATTACGACTTTAATCTGACCATTCACGTCAACACGCCCTACTTTACCGAGATCAACCTGCGCGTAAACGACTCCACCATCGATCAGCGCGGCTCCATCGAATACCGCGAGGCCAAGCGCCAGGCAACCGAGGTCCGCGACGCGCTGGTGCAGCTGCGCCAGGAGACGCGCGACAGCGTCGTGGCCGCCAAGGCCCCCAAGACCGCGGTGACCTGCCCCTTCTGCGGAGCCACCACCATTCCCGATGCCAGTGGGCGCTGCGAATACTGCGGCGGCGCCATCGGCGCATAGCCTCCGGCACGGAAAGGACCGATCATGGCCTTCGAGAGCGTTAACTATCAGTGCCCTGCCTGCGGTGGTCCCCTGCATTTTGCCAGCGCCGAGCAAAAGCTTGTCTGCGACTACTGTGACTCACGCTTTGAAGTCGAAGAAGTCGAGGCCCTCTATCGCGAGCGCCAGGACAAGGCAGATGCCAAAGCCGATGCCGCAGCCGCAGCTCCCAAACCTGCTGCCGACGATGCCGTGCAGGAGCTCGCCCAAAACGCCGGCTACATCTGCTCGTCGTGCGGCGCCGAGCTCGTGTCCGACGGCACTGTCGCCGTCACCACCTGCCCGTACTGCGGCAACTCCGCCGTGGCGCCCGGCCAGCTCTCTGGCGACTTCTCGCCCGACCTGGTGATTCCGTTTAAGCTCGGGCGCGACGACGTCACGGCCGCACTCAAGGAACACTACAAGGGCAAGATCTTGCTGCCCAAGAGCTTTGTCACCGGCAACCACATCGACGAGGTCCAAGGTGTCTACGTGCCGTTTTGGCTCTACGGTGCCCGCGTTGACGGCGAAGTGTACTTTGACGCGACCAACGAGACCGTGACCGAGGAATCCGACCGCACCGTCACGACCACCGACCACTACGATGCCTATCGCAAGGGCAATATCTCGTTTAAGCGCGTGCCCGTCGACGGATCGTCCAAGATGCCCGACGGCCACCTGGACGCCATTGAGCCGTTTGACTACGACGCGCTGCGTCCGTTCTCGGTCGCATATATGCCCGGCTACATCGCCAACCGTTACGACGAGGACTGCGAGACCTGCAAGGCGCGCGCCGAGCGCCGTATGGAAGAAAGCACGATCTCGGCCCTGCGCGAGACTGTCGTCGACGAATACGACGATGCCACGGTCGAAAGCAAGCAGCTCGACTACACCTGGGAAGACAGCGACTACGCCCTGTTCCCCGTCTGGATGCTCTCCACCTCGTGGAACGGCAAGAGCTACCTGTTTGCCATGAACGGCCAGACCGGCCGCTTGGTCGGCGAGCTCCCCTGCTCCAAGCCCAAGCTCGCCATCGCCTCGGGGCTGTTCTTTGTGATCGGATTTGTCCTCTCCCAGATTCTCTTTATGGGGGAATACGCCTTCGATCCAGATTACCTCACCTTCGATGTCGAGGGCATTCTCATCAACATCATCGCGCCGCTGATCATCGTGATTATCGGAGACGTGCTGCTGGTAAGCCAGCTCAAGACGGCCAACGAGGCGACCCACGCCGACGAGTACTGCGGCGAGCTCGACCTGGTCGAAAAGCACGACACCTTCAGCCATACCGAGACCACCGTCGTCATGAAGGACAACAAGGACGATTAACCATTCTGACCAATACCACCCCGACTTTAACGAGAAAGGAAGATCACCATGGGACTCTTGAAAGCTGGATTGGGAGCTGCCGGCGGCGTCATGGCCGACCAGTGGAAAGAATTTATCTATTGTGAATCGATGCCCGCTGACGTCTTGGCCTGCAAGGGCGTCAAGCGCACCGGCGGCCGTAGCTCCAACACGCACGGCGAGGACAACGTCATCTCCAACGGTTCCGTCATCGCCGTCAACGACGGCCAGGGCATGCTCGTGGTGCAAAACGGCAAGATCATCGAAGTCGCGCTTGAGCCCGGCGAGTTCGTCTTCGATACCGGCAGCGAGCCGAGCGTCTTTAGCGGCAACCTGGGCGACTCCATCAAGGAGACCTTCGCCAATATCGGCAGCCGCTTTACCTTCGGCGGCGACGCGGGCAAGGACCAGCGCGTCTACTTCATCAACACCAAGGAGATCATCGGCAACAAGTACGGCACCGCCTCGCCCGTGCCCTTCCGCGTGGTCGACAACAATATTGGCCTGGACGTCGACATCTCCGTGCGCTGCAACGGCGAGTATTCGTACCGCATCACCAACCCGCTGCTGTTCTACACCAATGTGTGCGGCAACGTGACCGATAGCTACACACGCGACAAGATCGACAGTCAGCTCAAGTCCGAGCTGCTCACCGCCCTGCAGCCCGCCTTTGCCAAGATCTCGGAGATGGGCATCCGCTACAGCGCCATCCCCGGCCACACCACCGAGCTCGCCCGCGCGCTCAACGAAGTCCTCTCCGCCGACTGGCGCGACCTGCGCGGCGTCGAGATCGTGAGCTTTGGCGTCAACTCCATCGCCGCCTCGCAAGAAGACGAGCAGATGATCAAGGACCTGCAGAAGGCCGCGGTCATGCGCGATCCCACCATGGCGGCCGCCAATATCGCCAGCGCCCAGAGCGACGCGATGCGCGCCGCGGCGGCCAACCCCAACGGCGCGATGGCCGGCTTTATGGGCATGGGCATGGCAG